>JAEWGL010000042.1 GCA_023388335.1 Pseudomonadota bacterium
AGCTCGATGCCGTCGGCGCCGGTGGCTTCGACCAGCGGCAGGATGAACTTCCATGACGCTTCCTCGCACGGCACCATCAGCGACACGATCAGCGCCCGATCGGGCCAGTCCTTCTTCACCTGGGTGATCTCGCGCAGGTTGATCTCCAGCGAACGGTCGGTGATCAGCTCGATGTTGTTGATGCCCTGCACCAGCCGGTTGGCGCCGAAGTGGGCCGAGTAGCGCGACGACACGTTGACCGCGGCGGGGTCTTCGCCAAGTGTCTTCCAGACCACGCCGCCCCAGCCGGCCTCGAAGGCGCGGACCACGTTGTAGGCCTTGTCGGTCGGCGGTGCGGAGGCCAGCCAGAAGGGATTGGGCGCCTTGATGCCGGCGAATTCGATGGACAGGTCGGCCATTATGCTGCCTCCACGTTGAGCATGAGTTGGGTATGGATGGCTTCGGCGGCCAGCTTGCCGTGTTGCACGGCCTGGACGGTGAGGTCCTGGCCCAGTGCGGTGCAATCGCCTCCGGCATAGATGCCGGGCACACTGGTGCGCAGGGAGGCGTCGACGCGGATGCGTTCGCCATCGCGGGCCAGCTGCGCGGCCAGCGCGTCGCTCAGGCTGGCATCGTCGAAGCGCTGGCCGATGGCTTTGAAGATGGCATCGGCGGCCAGCTCGAAGGTTTCGCCAGTATCGCGCAGCCGGCCATCCACCAGCTGTGTGCGGGCAAAGCGCATGCCGCGCACACGTCCGCCATCGTCCAGCAGTACGGCGTCGGGCCGTGCCCAGGTATGCAGGCGCACCTGGTTGGCCTTGGCGATGTCCTGTTCGTGTTCGGTGGCGCCCATGTCAGCGTGGCCGCGGCGGTACACCAGGTTGACATCGCGGGCGCCCAGGCGGCTCATCTGCACGGCCATGTCGATGGCGGTGTTGCCGGCACCGATGACCAGGCAGCGATCGGCCAGCGGCAGTTGCGAGAGGTCGTCGACCTGACGCAGCTCACGAATGTAGGCGGTGGCGGCCAGCAGGCCGGGGGCTTCTTCGTCTGGCAAACCCAGCTGGCGCACGGCGTTCAGACCAAGACCGAGAAACACCGCGTCGTAGTGCTGGTGCAATTCGCCCAGGCTGAGGTTGGCCCCCAGGCGCTGACCGTGACGGATCTCGATGCCGCCAATGCCGAGCAGGAACGCCACTTCGCGTTGGGCGTAGTCGTCCACCAGCTTGTAGCGGGCGATGCCGTACTCGTTGAGGCCTGCGGCCTTTTCCTGTGCCTCGAATACCACCACGTCATGGCCATGCATGGCCAGGCGGTGGGCGCAGGACAGTCCGGCCGGGCCGGCGCCGACCACGGCGATGCGCTTGCCGGAGGGCGGCGAACGCCTGAACGGGTGCTCGGTGAAGGCGGCGTTGTCCAGCGCGTAGCGCTGCAATTGGCCGATCAGCACCGGCGCGCATTCCTGGGCATTGTTACGCACGCAGGCCTGTTGACAGAGGATCTCGGTCGGGCAGACGCGGGCGCAGCTGCCGCCAAGGATGTTCGCCGAGAGGATGCGTTCGGCGGCGCCTTGCAGGTTCTCGTCGCTGATGCGGTGAATGAACGAGGGGATGTCGATTTCGCTCGGGCATGCGTTGACGCAGGGCGCATCGTAGCAGTACAGGCAGCGCGCGCTCTCCACGGCGGCCTGGCGGGCGGTGAGGGGCGGGGCGAGGTCGCCGAAGTTATGGGCCAGTTGGTCGGCGCCGGCCTGGGGGCGCGGCAAGTGGTTCAGGGCATCGATCACGGTTGTAGCCTCTCTCTTTTTTGTTGGGCCAGGCGGCGGTTACCCGCGCGGTCCGTTCTGGGTGGATGGCAGTCAACGGCAATACGCCGCCGCCCGGCTTCTGCGAGCCGGTGCGGCAGTGCGGGTAGGTTCAGCGGCTGACGGGGGTCGGGCGCTGATGCTCGGCGCGGCGGCTGAGCACCTCATACACCGAGGGATAGGCCGGGCGCTCTACATAGCGGCCGGCGCCAGGTTCGGCGCGCAGGTCGCCATCGGCCCAGAGCACGCGGCCCTGGCTGATGGTGTGGCTGGGAATGCCGCGTACCGTACGGCCCTCGAAGATGTTGAAGTCGACGCGCTGATGGTGGGTCTGCGCTGAGATCGTGCGGGTACCCTGTGGGTCCCACAGCACCAGGTCGGCGTCGGCGCCGACGCGGATCGCGCCCTTGCGTGGAAACAGGTTGAAGATCTTCGCGGTGTTGGTGGAGGTGAGCGCGACGAACTCGTGCATCGACAGGCGTCCGCTGTTCACGCCCGCGTCCCACAACACCGCCATGCGGTCTTCGATGCCAGCGGTGCCATTGGGGATGCGACTGAAATCGTCGCGCCCCGCGGCCTTCTGCTCGGCGCAGAAACAGCAGTGGTCGGTGGCGGTGGTGTGCAGGTTGCCCGACTGCAGCCCGCGCCACAGCGCCTCCTGGTGCTCGCGTGGGCGGAATGGCGGGCTCATCACATAGCCGGCGGCGGTGGCCCAGTCCGGGTTGCGGTAGACGCTGTCGTCGATCAGCAGATGGCCAGGCAGCACTTCGCCGTACACCGGCTGGCCCTTGGCCCGAGCATAGGCGATTTCGTCCAGGGCCTCGCGGGTGGATACGTGCACCAGGTACACCGGCGTGCCAAGGGTCTCGGCGATGCGGATGGCGCGGCTGGCGGCTTCGCCTTCGACCTGCGGCGGACGCGACAGCGGATGCGCCTCGGGCCCGCTCAGGCCCTGGGCCAGCAACTTTTGCTGCAGGTGATAGACCAGTTCGCCATTTTCAGCATGCACCGTGGGCACGGCGCCCAGTTGCAGGCAGCGCTCGAAGCTGGCCACCAAGGTGTCGTCCGCGGCCATGATGGCGTTCTTGTAGGCCATGAAGTGCTTGAAACTGTTTACCCCGTGGTGGGCCACCAGCTCGCCCATCTCTTCGGCCACCTGCTCGCTCCACCAGGTGATGGCGACGTGAAAGCCGTAGTCGGCGGCAGACTTCTGCGCCCAGCCACGCCAGGTGTGAAAGGCCTCCAGCAATGACTGCTGCGGGTTGGGAATGACGAAGTCGATGATCGAAGTGGTACCCCCCGCGAGGCCCGCGGCGGTGCCGCTGAAGAAGTCGTCGCTGGCCACCGTGCCCATGAACGGCAGTTGCATGTGGGTGTGGGGGTCGATGCCGCCGGGCATCAGGTACTGGCCGCTGCCATCGAGGATCTCACAGCCGGCGGGGAGGTCGAGGTTTTCGCCAATGGCACGGATCAAGCCATCGGCACACAGGACATCAGCGGGGTAGCTTTCTTCGTGGGTAACCACGGTGGCACCACGGATCAACAGGGACATGCCGTCTTCCTCGCAGGCTGACCGGTCTTTGGCCGGTTCTTGAAATTATGGTGCTGCCAGGTGCCTGAAGGACTCAATCCTGTCAGACCTGACAAGAATGAAATCTAGATGCCGAATTGATATTGTTCAAGAAATATTTTTATAAGTTTATAACTTACTTAACTATTTGAAATTAAAGTAATTTTTATTAAATCACCAAAATGGTGAGCCCTTTCACCATTTTGACGCACTTGACAAGAAGCCAAATTGGTCAAGATTTTCCATGCAAAATCAGTCGTTTGAAACCCGGCGTAAGGCGCGGGCCGCGGCGAGAAAAATCCAGGCTGCACCAGATTGAAACCTGACGCAGTGGCCCATGTGGGTCCAGGGCGGTGCGAGCGGTAGGAGAGGGCGCTAGCGCGACTTTTCCGGTTGTCATGAATGCTTTGCAGATCAGCCAGTTACCTCCGGTAGGCGGCGGCCAGCCGGGACGGCCCAGGCCAACCCGGCACGCTTATTGAGTGCCCCCGCAGCCAGGCCGGACCGCAGGTGCAGTACTGGTGGTGTATGTACTCCGGCCATCGCATTAGCCCGATGAGCGAACAACTAAAAAAATCTGGAGAAGGCCCCATGCAACAGAGCAGATCGGAAGTGATCGAGCAGGATGGGCTGTACGAGCTGTCCGCCGGCAGCGATGTCCTCGACAGCCCCCGTTACAACGACGACATCGCGCCCACCAAGGTGCACCAGCGTACCTGGAACAAGTGGCACATCACTGCCCTGTGGGTGGGAATGTCCATCTGCGTACCCACCTATACCCTCGGTGGCGTACTGACCGCCTACTTCGGCCTGAGCGTGGGCGAGGCATTGCTGGCGATCCTGGTGGCCAACCTCATCGTACTCATACCACTGACGCTCAACGCCTTTCCTGGCACCAAGTACGGGATTCCATTCCCGGTACTGCTGCGCTCCTCGTTCGGCATCATCGGCTCCAACGTGCCCTGCCTGATCCGCGCGGTGGTCGCCTGCGGCTGGTTCGGCATCCAGACGATGTTCGGCGGGTTGGCCATTCACCTGTTCCTCGGCTCGATGTTCGAGGGCTGGAAATCCCTGGGCGGCACCGGCGAGGTGATTGGCTTCATGATCTTCTGGGTGCTCAACCTGTGGGTAGTGCTGCGCGGCGCAGAGTCGATCAAATGGCTGGAAACCCTCTCGGCGCCATTGCTGGTCGCGGTCGGCTTCGGCCTGCTGTTCTGGGCGCTGCCGCACATGTCGATGAGCGAGTTGCTGGCACAGCCGCCGAAGCGGCCTGAAGGGGCCAGCGTGGTCGGCTACTTCTGCGCCGGGCTGACCGCCATGGTCGGCTTCTGGGCCACCCTGTCGCTGAACATTCCGGACTTCAGCCGCTACGCCAAGACCCAGAAAGACCAGATACTCGGGCAGATCTTTGGCTTGCCGTTGACCATGTTCCTGTTCGCAGCGCTGGGCGTGGTCATGACCGCAGCCTCGGCCTCGCTGGTTGGAGAAACGGTGTCCGACCCGGTGAGCCTGATTGGCCGTATCCAGAGCCCGGGTTGGGTAGCGCTGGCCATGGCGTTGATCGTGATCGCCACGCTGTCGACCAACACCGCCGCGAACATCGTCTCGCCGACCAACGATTTCCAGAACATCGCGCCACGCCACATCGGCCGCACCCGAGCGGTACTGCTGACGGGCCTGATCGGCCTGTTGCTGATGGGGCACGAGCTGCTGAAGAAGCTTGGCTGGATCGTTTCCGACGTGAGTCTGGAGAGCGTCTATTCCAACTGGTTGCTGGGCTATTCCAGCCTCCTCGGACCGATTGCCGGGATCATGGTGGTGGACTACTTCCTGATCCGCGGCCAGCGCCTGGACCTTGCCGGTCTGTACCGCGACGACGTCTATCCGGCCTGGAACTGGGCTGGCTTTGCCGCCTTCGCGCTGCCGGTGGCGCTGACCGTCATGGCCATCGGCAACAGCAGCTTCAGCTGGTTCTACGATTACGGCTGGTTTACCGGCTCGCTGCTCGGCGCGGCGCTGTACTACGTCCTGGGTGGCATGGTGGCGCGTCGCCCGGTGCGCCTGGCCAAGCCGTTGCCCTGATTACCCCACGGCCGCGTCGCGGCGCGGCCCCATGCAGAAAGACCCGCCCGAGGAGACAACCCATGAATCCTGTCAAGGATGTCCTGCAATCAACCGAGAACCCTATCGACAGCGCGCGCTTGTGGCAGTCATTGATGGACCTCGCACGCCTGGGCGCCACCGCCAAGGGCGGGGTCTGTCGTCTGGCGCTGACTGACCTCGACCGCCAAGCCCGTGATCTGTTCGTGCAATGGTGCGAGGCCGCCGGTTGCGCCGTCAGTGTCGATGCAGTCGGCAATATTTTCGCCCGCCGCCCTGGACGCAATCCCGCGCTACCGCCGGTGATGACTGGCAGCCACATCGACACCCAGCCCACCGGTGGCAAGTTCGACGGCTGCTTCGGCGTGATGGCCGGGCTGGAGGTGATCCGAACCCTCAACGATCTGGGCCTGGAAACCGACGCGCCACTGGAAGTGGTGGTCTGGACCAACGAGGAAGGCTCGCGCTTCGCGCCCTGCATGATGGGCTCCGGGGTATTCGCCGGCAAGTTCACCCTGGAGGAAACCCTGGCCAAGCGCGATGCCCAGGGCACCACCGTCTCTGATGCGTTAAACGCCATCGGCTACGCGGGTTCGCGCGCGGTGCTCGGACACCCGGTGGGCGCTTATTTCGAGGCGCACATCGAGCAGGGGCCGATTCTCGAAGATCAGGCCAAGACCATCGGCGTGGTGCTTGGCGCGCTGGGGCAGAAGTGGTTCGACCTGACCCTGCGCGGCGTGGAGGCACACGCCGGTCCCACGCCCATGCACCTGCGCAAGGACGCCTTGGTGGGCGCTGCCGCGGTGGTCGCGGCGGTCAACCGCGCGGCTCTTGACCATCAGCCGCATGCCTGCGGCACCGTTGGCTGCCTGCAGGCCTACCCAGGGTCGCGCAACGTGATCCCCGGTGAAGTGCGCATGACCTTGGATTTCCGTCATCTGGAGAGCGAGCACCTGGACGCGATGATCGCCGAGGTCCGCCAGGTCATCGAAGACACCTGCACCAAGCATGGCCTGAGCTACGAGCTGACGCCCACGGCAGACTTTCCCGCGTTGTACTTCGACGACAGCTGCGTCCAAGCCGTGCGCGACTCGGCGCGCACCCTTGGGTTGGCGCACATGGACATTGTCAGCGGAGCAGGGCATGACGCGATTTTCCTCGCCGAGCTGGGGCCGGCGGGGATGATCTTCGTGCCCTGTGAGGGCGGCATCAGCCACAACGAGATCGAGAACGCCACGCCGCAGGACCTGGCCGCCGGCTGCGCGGTGCTGCTGCGCGCCATGCTCGCGGCATCGGAGGCGATAGCAAGCGGGCGCCTGGCCGCCTGAAACAGAGAGTGCCGGCGCCGGGAGGGGCCGGCCATTTGCATGCCATAACATTTGAAATGTACGACGTTGCCGGACAAAATCGCCCCCCGATCCGGCCAAAGGTGCTGGAGGTCCGTGGTGAAAAGGGGCTGCAGTTGAACGAACAGAAATTGTCCATGCGCCTGGAGCGCGTGGCGGCGCATGTGCCAGCAGGCGCGCGGCTGGCCGATATCGGCTCGGATCACGGTTACCTGCCGGTGGCCTTGATGCGCCGTGGCGCCATCACGGCGGCGGTGGCCGGCGAGGTTGCGCTGACGCCTTACCGCGCGGCCGAACGTACCGTGCGCGAGAACGGCCTGGACCAGCGCATTAGCGTACGCCTGGCCAACGGCCTGGCGGCAATCGAGCCGCAAGACCGGGTCACAGCGATCAGCCTGTGCGGCATGGGCGGGGAGACGATCCGTGACATCCTCGACAGCGGCACGGCGCGCCTGAGCGGCCGGGAGCGCCTGATCCTGCAGCCCAACGGCGGCGAGCAGGCGCTGCGCCAATGGTTGATGGAAAATGGCTACCGGCTTGTGTGCGAAGAAGTGCTGCGGGAAAACGGCTTCGACTACGAGATCATCGTGGCCGAGCGCGCCGGGACGATCCTGTATACGCCAAAGGAGCTGTACTTTGGCCCGCTGCAGATGCAGGCACGCAGCCCGGCGTTTCTGTGCAAGTGGCAGCGCATGCTGCGGCGCAAGCAGCAGACCCTGGCCCACTTCGGCCGGGCGAGGCAGGCTGTGCCCGAGGAGAAAGTGCAGGACATTGCCCGCCAGGTCCGGTGGATCACTGAGCTGCTGGCTTAAGGGCTGATCACAGGTGACCGCGATTGGTTATGCTATGCCTCTGCCGACAAAGTCCGCAACAAGGGGCCGCAAACCTAACGAGGCTTGCAATTGGTGCATGCGCAGGCTGAGCAGCGGCGTCGCGGTAAGTGCTTCACCGTCAGGTTTGCCGTTACGCGCTATGCCCCGCGTTTGTCGTGGTTAAATGTTCTCGATAGCGAGCCGTACATGCAGGTTTCCCCGCCGGTACTCAACGGGCGTGTTTTATATTTTATTTTCCAATGGCGCCATTAGGTCAGGGCTGATCGCTAGGTGCGATTCGTTCAAGGCTTGGCCAGTGGTCTTTTTCAAACTGGCGATGAAGGCACGCGTGGCTAGGCTTGGCGAACGCATCGTGCTCAGCGCGTAACCTACTTCGCCAAAATCGTAGCGCCCGCCCGTATCAATCTCGGCGATCAGCTCTGGCATGAAGATACGCGCCAAGCCCTGCGACATGAAGGTCAATGAACGCTGATCTTTCAACAAAACGATGTTGCTAATGGGAGACAGTGACTCGATCAGATTGTAGGGCAATGGCAATTGCTCGCGGGCGAACAGTCGATCAATCTCACGTCGTATCAACGATTCGGCAGGCGGGATAATCCACGGAAAATCCACGGAAAATCCACGACGTCGGCAAGCCGCACCTGCGAGCGTCCAACCAGCGGATGATTGAGCCCGGCCATGATGCACAGGCGATCTTCATACAGCGTCTGGTGCCTGACCCGTTCATATTCGCGTTGGGGTTCTTGAGGGATGCTGCCGATGACGATGTCAATTTTGCCGTCGATTAAGTAGTTGTATAGCTGGCTTCGGTCGCCCACCAGAATCGATATGTGGATATTCGGATGCTCTTGGCGAAGTCGGCTGACCGAGTCCGGCAAGACTCTGGACGTGGCAGTCGCCAGGCTCCCGATCACCACATGGCCTGCTTCACCCAGACGCAGGGCGTTCAGGTCGTTGGTCATGTGCCGCACTTCGGCAAGAATGGCGCGCACATGGCTCCCCATGCAGGCGCCCAATTCGGTGGCCTTCACTCCCCGATTATTTCGCTCGAACAACTTGGCGTCGAAGAAGCGTTCCAGCTCTTGAACGGCCTTGGTGATGGCCGATTGGGTCATGCCCAGCTGCTGGGCAGTGACCGCGAAAGAGTTGGTCTGCAAGACAGTGTCCAAGATCATTAACTGGCTCAGACGCAGCTTGCGGGCCAGCCGTTGAGGCGAATAGGCATGCGGGGAATGGGGAGGATTTGACTCAATCATGGCGGGCCGCACCGGGGAAGGGGGTCGTTAACAAACCCGATCCCATGTTGGCGTGTCAAGGACTATCACGCCTTGGCAGACATTCCAAAATGGAAACTCTAGCGCCAATAGTTTCAGTATTTTTTCCGCTACAGCACGGCGATAGTTATGCCGTCGCAGACCTCACACCAATAAGTTCAATAAGAGAAGGTGACTCCTTGAAAAGCTCAGCCGAGATCAATCTGGCCGAGGCCATTGACGGCCAACGCATCAGCCGCTTCCAATATCTGGTGTTCTTCTTGTGCCTGCTGTGCCTGATGGCTGATGGGTTCGATGCGCAGGCCCTGGGTTATGTCGTTCCCGCGATGAGCAAGCAGTGGGGCGTGGAGCCTGGCCTGTTCAAGCATGCATTTTCCGTCGGCCTGCTGGGCATGGCCATTGGTGCACTGGCATTGGGCTCGCTGGCGGATTATGTCGGCCGGCGACGGATAATCCTGCTCTGCGCATTGGTGGTCGGCATCAGCACCTGGTTGATGGGTGCGGTGACCAGCCTCGAACAGTTGATTGCTCTGCGCTTGTGCGCGGGACTGGCGATAGGCGGTTTGATCCCCAATACCCTGACGCTCGCGGCGGAGTTCAGCCCGACTCGCAACCGGGCTGCGGTAGTGATGATTACCGCCTGCGGAATTTCCACTGGTGCAGCGCTGGGCGGCCTGGTCGCCGGCTTGTTGATAGAGCAGCACAGTTGGCCAATTGTGTTTCATTTCGGTGGCGGCTTGTCGCTGGGCCTTGCACTCCTGTTCTTCTTTGTACTGCCGGAATCGATTCACTTCCAGGCACTTAAAAAGCCGAACGACCCCCGTTTCTTCCGCGCCTTGAGCAAAATTTTTCCCCAGCGCGACTTTCCGCTCGGGACTCGCTTCGTCACGGGCGAAACAAAGCGCAAGGGCTTCACGGTGCAGCACCTCTTTACCGAGGGCAGGGCCGTTCAGACACTGCTGGTCTGGCTGATTTATTTCCTGTGCCTGCTGGAGATTTATTTCCTTGCCAGCTGGCTTCCGACACTGCTCAGCAAGGCCGGCGTACCGCTGCAATGGTCGGTGTACTCAACCTCCGCGCTGCAAATCGCCGGGACAGTGGCGGCGCTGACCATGGGGCCACTGCTTGAGCGCTTCAATCCGGCACGCATTCTGATGCTGTTGTTCATTTTGGCGGGCGCTGCTTTGTTGCTGATCGGTCGCGCTGTCGATAACCATGCGCTGTTAATGTTTTCGGCGGCGCTGGTCGGCTTCGGTGTCGTCGGTGGGCAAGGCGGCATGCATGCCATCGCAAGCCGTATTTACCCCACTTCAATGCGCTCAACCGGTATGGGCTGGGGGTTGGGCATCGGCCGCATCGGTTCGATCGTCGGCCCTGTCATTGGCGGCATCCTGCTGACACAGCAATGGCAGCCCAAGACGCTGCTCGAACTGGGCGCGGTACCGCCATTGTTGGCCGCCTGTGCCGCTTTTTTCCTTTCGTTGACCTTCGCTCGCCGCAACGGCCGTCCTGCGCCTGAAACCGAACAGCGGCGCCCAGCGGCGACACCTGAATACCCTTGATCCAGACAAAGGAGTTGATATGACCGACATGCAAGTTCAAATCACAGAAGCGCAGTCCATGGAAAGCCCAGCCAAAGTGGACTATTCACGAATCGCTACTGAAGAGGCGTTCGCCCCGGCAGAGATGTTTTCCATTTTTCGCAAGATCCTCGCAGGCCCTGACCCTGATCCGGGTTTCGTCAGCCTGATGGGTTTCTACATGAGCAGCCAGGCCGCTCGCCCACGTCATATCATCGAGCATTTGCAGGACTTGGGAGAAAAACGCCTGGCGCATATGGATGCTGCCGGCATCGATCGTCAGATCATTGCGCTGACTTCACCTGGCGTTCAGGTCATGGATCGCGATACCGCGGTGTCCTTCGCCCGCAACGCCAATGACGAGCTGGCCGACGCCGTGCGACGGCACCCGACGCGCTTTTCCGGCATGGTCGCGGTGGCGCCGCAGGACCCGGCTCACGCGGCCCAGGAAATCGAACGGGGTGTTCAACAGCTCGGCCTTACCGGCGTGATCATCAACTCGCATACCCATGGCGAATACCTGTCGGACCCTAAATTCTGGGAGATTTTCGAAGCGGCCGAGGCCAACGATACGCCGATCTACCTGCACCCCAATACGCCGCCGCGCAACATGATCGAACCTTTTCTGGAATGCGGCCTGGATGGCGCGATTTACGGTTTCGGCGTGGAAACCGGTATGCACGCATTACGCATCATCACTGCCGGGGTCTTTGACCGTTTTCCGAAGTTGCAAATGATCCTCGGCCACATGGGCGAGGCGTTGCCGTTCTGGGCCTCGCGACTGGACTACATGCACACCGCTACCGTGCGTTCGGAGCGTTATTCTACGATGCAACCGCTGCTCAAAAAGCCCAGCGACTACCTGAAGGAGAATTTCTACATTACCAATAGCGGTGTGGCATGGGAGCAAGCCATCACGTTCACCCAGCAACTGGTGGGTGCCGATCGGGTGATGTATGCCATGGATTATCCGTACCAACACGAGGCCAAAGAAGTGAGGCTGCTCGATGATATGGACATTAGTGCGGCGGACAAGAAGAAGTTCTTCCAAAGCAACGCCGAGCACATTTTCAAACTGCCAGGCCGGCACGGCGCCTGAATAGCTGTCGGCGGTTATGCGATCCGCTGATCTTTGATGTTTTGAAGTCGTACGCGCGCGGGCGCAGGTCGTCGCGCGCCTTGGATTTGATCTCTTATAAAAATAAAAGGATACGCCATGAGATCTGTTCTTCTGACAAACAGTGCATTGTCGTGCCTGTTGATGCTGGGTCTGGGCACGGGTGTGGCCAGCGCTGCCGGTAACCCCCTGGAGACCTCTCGGCCAACGCCCCCCGGTCCGCCGCGCTGGACAGACGATTATCGTTTTCTAGATGATCCCGCCAAGCGTACAGATCCTTTCGACACGCTGCGTTATCAACGTTTATCCGACACAGCGTGGATGCAACTTGGCGGTGAGTTCCGTTATCGGGCCGATTATCTGGACCGTCCTGGCTATGGACTCAAGGGACTCAACCGTGACGATTATTTGCAACAGCGACTGATGCTGCATGCTGATGTCCATCTGTTCGATGACCGCGTACGCAGCTTCGTGCAATTGGCCAATACTCGTACCTGGGGCAAAGACACGCTGGCGCCAGTCGATGAAAGCCGTACCGAGGTCAGCCAGGCGTTCATGGACTTCAACCTTGATTTTGCGCCAGGCAGCCGCTTGACCACGCGTATCGGCCGACAGGAACTAGGGTTTGGCGATCTGGTATTTACCGGCTATCGCGAAGCCCCTAACGTTCGGCAAAGTTTTGATGGCGTGCGCCTGAGCTTGAGGCGTCCGGGGGGCTACACGTTTGACGCTTTTGCAGTCAAGGGCGTTCACAACGATCCCGATTCTTTCGATGATGGCACCGATAACGCACTGCGCTTTTATGGTCTTTACAGCACATTGCCCACGGGCACACCGCTGTGGATCGATGTGTACGCGTTCGATGTGGAACGCGACGATCGCAGCCTCGACGGTTTGTTTGGCGACGAGAAGCGCTACACCTGGGGCACCCGGTTGTTTGGTAAATACGGGGCTTGGGACTGGAGCTGGAACCTGATGTACCAGACCGGACACCTGGCTGACGCCGATATCGACGCTTGGGCAATTTCTGGCACTAGCGGCTATGGTTTCACGGGCCCATTGCGCTCGCGTCTCGGGATACGCCTGGATGTCATAAGCGGCGATGATCGGCGGGGCGATGACAAGGTCGGTACCTTCGACCCGCTATTTCCGCGCAACTCATTGTGGGGTAAAGCCAATCTGACCACGCCCGCCAACCTGGTGCTGTTTGGGCCTACGTACAGTTTTTCACCCAGGCCTTGGCTGCAGATCGAGCCATCGATTTCCAGCCTGTGGCGCCAGAACAATCATGATGCGGTGTACTACCCCAACCTGATCGCCGCGCCTGGGACCACCACCAGCTCCGGCAGTCATATCGGCATGATGTACAAGACCGATGTGCGCTGGAACGCCAGCCGAAATCTGACGTTCGACCTCGAGTACTTGTACTTCGACAGTGGCGCTGCGTTGCGCGACGCCGGTGGGCGCGACAGTCAGTTTGTCTCTGTGCAAGGTGTGTTTCGCTTCTGATTGAGCCTAAGGAAAAATGTTCCATGCAGTTAAACAGACGTATGATCCTGCCTGGCCTGGCGGCGGCGGGTTTTATCGGTCCGTTTACCCAGACTGTGTATGTCCCGAGCCTCGTGCAGATCGCCCAACAGTTCGGGGTCGGGACAGTATTGGTCAATCTGACGATTTCGCTGTTCGTGGGGATTCTGGCAGTGTCCGGCTTTTTCATCGGGCCACTGACGGATCGATACGGTCGACGTCGGTTGTTATTGCCTGGGCTTGGCCTGTTCATCCTTGGCTCGCTGCTGTGTTTGTTCGCGCCTGGCTACTGGTGGTTTCTGGTCGGGCGGGCTTTGCAGGCGCTGGGGGTGAGTATCAGCCTGATCGTTGCGGCGACCGTGATTGCTGACCTCTATGCGCCGAACGAGCGCGGCGCGGCGCTGAGTATTTATCAGCTCATGGCGTATCTAGGCCCCGTAATGGGGCCCGTGGCGGGTGGTCTGATCGCTGAATATCAGTCATGGCAATGGGCGTTTGCCCTGCTCGCCGGCGCGGGCGGTGTGGTGTTGCTGTATAACGCATGGGTGTTGCCCGAAACGCTGCCCGTGGAGACAGTGCCAACGCCGCTGTCCCGGCGGGCATTGGCTGATGCTTTTGCCCATCGTGCAGCGTCGGCGATCATGCTGATCGCCTTCAGCCAGTTCTATGGCTACTACAGTTTTCTGGTGTTCCTGCCGCAACTGCTGGACAAGCATTTCGAACTCAGTGCCGCGGCGCGTGGTTTCGCCTTTGTGCCATTGACGGCCGGACTGCTGCTCGGCTCGCTCGCGGCGCGTTTCTTGTCCGGGCGGGTGGCAGACGCACGGCTCATTACGCTGGCGGCTTATCTGGTTGCATTTGACGTGCTGGCGCTATGGTGCCTGCTCTTGGCGGGACAACTGTCATTCCCGCTGCTGCCCCTGCTGATGCTCCTGTACGGAGCAACTCTGGGCATCAGCCTGCCGGCGCAAACCGCCATGCTGGTCAATCTGTTCACCCAGTCGCGCGCCACGGTGGTGGGGGTGTTCAACTCGGTGCGTTTCTTCGGTGCGGCAGCGGGACCTTTGCTGGGCGGCGCTATCGCCTATTGTGTGGGGCTGCCGCAGGCATTCCTGGCGCTTGGTCTGTTGCTGCTGGGCGCCGCATGGGTGGGCAAGCGGCAGTTACGAGCACGATGATGCACATGCACGGGCGCATCGCCGAGGTGCATCAAGAGATATGTTCTCTGCGCGACAGCGCAGCCCAGCGGGCTGGGCGGGCTCTTACAAAGACACCAGCATTCGCGCTCGCCATCCATGGCGGCATTCTGGGGTTTTTGCGAGAGCGGCTGGCTCTGTGAACTGCCGCTGCGCCGTCCCGGTGCATTTCGTCCGCAGCCGAGTGCTGATGAGCGCACTAGGCGGTTGAACTAAAAGCTGACTATCAAGTCAGGGTAGACACCTACTCATGCTGCTCTCATTACAAGGATGCCCACCATGCGCACCTATACCCTGGAATACCTGTTCAACGGCGAGCCCCGCACACACCTGTTCGAACTCAAGCAGCCTCAACTTCCGCCCCATGAAGCGGCTATGCACCTGCTACAGCTGCATTTCGGAGACAGCGAGAACAGCCTGATCATGCCCAGCGCGGACGCAACGCCGGAGGAGATCCTAGAGCAAGCTGAGCGGGTAGGGCTGACGCAGATTGAGGTCGTCGATCAAACTCGGTGATGTCAGATGCGCAGCCCGACTAGGCTTGCCCGTGTTCGCGGGCAAGACCTGTTCTCGCCCAAAGTCATTGTCTGCAGGTCAAGAATCGAGCCGCATCTTCATTGATTGTTAAGTTACATCAGACGCTGATTGCAGGTATTGATCTGCGGCAGCGGGACACATCCGCCAGGGCTAGTGTCCTGTCTCGGAAATACGTTCTCTTTTGGCGAGTGGCTTGGGTGTTCGGCCAAGGCGCCGCGGCGAGTCATAGCAGGGCTATGGCGAGGAGTGGCAACGCCGGCCGGGCGCCCAAGACGCCGCCAAAAGTGAACAGCTTATTTCCGAGACAGGACACTAGCGAGGCTTAAAATTATGCCGAGACGTTGCGCAAGTTAACCGTTACTATGCTGCTAACGTTTACTTGTCCGTCCCCAAGCAAAGGAAGATGACCTATGTCGCGTTTGGCAGAATTTCGCCAGCTTGAGCAACAATTAGCCGCTCAGCTGGCAGAGCTGGAGTCCATGAAGGACAACGCTGATCTGAAAAAAGAAATCGAGTTTGAATCCAAGTTGCGTGCGCTGTTGGAAAAGTACGGCTTCAGCTTGCGTGAAGTGATCAACATCCTCGATCCCCAAGCCAATCGCCGCGCGCCGGCAACCCCTGCGCTGCAAAAAAGCACGCGTAAGCCACGTGACGTCAAGGTCTACAAGAATCCTCATAACGGCGAGGTGATCGAGACCAAAGGTGGCAATCACAAGCTGCTCAAGGAGTGGAAGGCGGAATACGGCGCTGACGAAGTGGAATCTTGGTTGGCTAAGTAATCGTGTCGATTAATTATCGAGGGTTTGTCCTGCAAAGGGACTAACGTGGCCGACGGGGGCTGTCATATGTCCCGTCAAGCCGCCCCGAACGAAGCCTCCGAATACATCCTTGAGCACCAGGTGCTCATCAACGAGGCGGGTTCGGCGGTGGATTTGTGTACCCGGCTCGGCGTAGCCAAAATTCGTATCGCTTTGCTAGCCGCCGGTGGCTGCAGCGTATAGATACCCGTATCGCCCCGTCGCTTGCACAGCGCCTGCGCAAGGGAAGGGGAGGCGACGTATCGCCCAAGACTTCCGGCTGAAAAATCCGGATAATAGCAGCCAATTCGTATTGCTCGCTATTAATGGTGCTCCCGCATGGAAATCAAGGTCAACTTTCTCGACAACCTTCGACTTGAAGCCAAGTTCGACGATTTCACCGTGGTGGCCGATCAACCTATCCGCTACAAAGGCGATGGTTCGGCGCCTGGGCCGTTCGATTATTTTCTGGCGTCCTCGGCATTGTGCGCGGCCTACTTTGTGAAGTTGTATTGCGAAACACGCAATATTCCCACCGAGAACATTCGCCTTTCGCAAAACAACATTGTCGATCCGGAAAACCGCTACAACCAGATCTTCAAGATCCAGGTCGAACTGCCCGCGGACATCTCCGCCAAGGACCGCCAGGGTATCTTGCGTTCGATCGACCGTTGTACGGTGAAAAAGGTGGTGCAAACCGGGCCTGAGTTCGTGATCGAAGAAGTAGAGAGCCTGGATGCCGATGCCCAGGCCTTGCTGATGCTCAAGGGCACTTCAGAGGCGAGCACCTATGTGGCGGGCAAGGACCTGCCGCTGGAGCAAACCATCGCCAACCTGTCAGGGATATTGGCCGGCCTGGGCATGAAGATTGAAATCGCCTCGTGGCGTAATATCGTGCCCAATGTATGGTCGCTGCATATCCGCGATGCCCACTCACCCATGTGCTTTACCAACGGTAAGGGCGCGACCAAGGAAGGCGCCTTGGCCTCGGCCCTGGGCGAGTTCATCGAGCGACTGAACTGCAACTTCTTCTACAACGATCAGTTCTGGGGCGAAGACATCGCCAACGCGGAATTTGTGCATTATCCGAACGAGCGCTGGTTCAAGCCCGGCCGCAAGGATGCGCTGCCGGATGAGATTCTCGACGACTACTGCCTGCAGATCTATAACCCCGATGGCGAGCTACGTGGCTCGCATCTGTACGACACCAACTCGGGCAATGAAGAGCGCGGCATCTGCTCGCTGCCCTATGTGCGCCAGTCGGACGGCGAGGTGGTGTACTTCCCGTCCAACCTGATCGAGAACCTGTACCTGAGCAACGGCATGAGCGCGGGCAATACGCTGGCCGAAGCGCAGGTGCAATGCCTGTCGGAAATCTTCGAGCGCGCGGTCAAGCGCGAAATCCTGGAAGGCGAACTCGCGCTGCCTGACGTGCCGCACGACGTGCTGGCGAAGTACCCCAGCATCCTGGCTGGGATTCAGGGCCTGGAGGCGCAGGGCTTTCCGGTGCTGGTGAAGGATGCTTCGCTGGGCGGAGAATTCCCGGTGATGTGCGTCACCTTGATGAACCCGCGTACCGGCGGTGTGTTTGCTTCCTTTGGCGCTCACCCAAGCTTTGAAGTGGCGCTGGAGCGCAGCCTCACCGAATTGCTCCAAGGTCGCAGTTTCGAAGGTCTCAACGACTTGCCCCAGCCGACCTTCGAAAGCCACGCGCTGACCGAACCGAATAACTTCGTTGAACACTTCATCGATTCCAGTGGCGTGGTGTCGTGGCGCTTCTTCAGCGCCAAAGCAGATTTCCCATTCGTCGAGTGGGACTTCTCCGGCCAGGGCGAAGACTCCAACGCCGAGGAAGCCGCGACCTTGTTCGGCATTCTCGAAGACATGGGCAAAGAAGTGTACATGGCGGTGTATGAGCAGCTAGGCGCAACCGCCTGCCGCATCCTGGTGCCGGATTATTCAGAAATTTATCCGGTGGACGACCTGATCTGGGATAACACCAACAAGGCACTGTTCTTCCGTGCCGACATCCTCAACCTGCACCGTCTCGACGATGACAGCCTGCAAGCATTGCTCGAGCGTCTGCAAGAGAGCGAGCTGGACGATTACACCGACATCACCACCTTGATCGGCATCGAGTTTGACGACAACACGGCCTGGGGACAGCTCACCATCCTGGAGTTGAAGCTGCTGATCCAGCTCGCCTTGCAGCAATTTGAAGACGCCAAGGAGCTGGTGGAAACCTTCCTGCAATTCAACGACAACACCGTCGAGCGAGGCTTGTTCTACCAGGCCGTGAACGTGGTGCTGGAAGTGCAGCTGGATGATGAACTGGCGCTGGACGACTACGAGGTCAATTTCCGCCGGATGTTCGGTGATCAACGAATGGACGCGGCGCTGGGATCGGTAGACGGCAGCGTACGCTTCTTCGGCCTGACGCCTACCAGCATGAAGCTCGAAGGGCTCGACCGGCACCTGCGGCTGATCGATAGCTACAAGAAACTGCACACGGCGCGGGCTAATGCCGCGGCGTTGTCCGGTTAACGCCGATGACAAAAAAGCACCGTGGGCAGTGGGCCTTGGGTGCTTTTTTGTTTTTCATGCACGGGGCAGGGGGGAGTGGACCGTACTCCTGGCCCCCTCCCTGCGCCGCTTGCGATCAACCGGCTGCGACGACGGTGATTTCCACCAACAGGTCCGGCGCGGCCAGACGCGATTCAACCGTTGCTCGCGCAGGCGCATGACCTTCTGGCGCCCACGCGTCCCACACCTCGTTCATGCCAGCAAAATTGGCCTCGATGTCCGACAGCCAAACCTGCGCGGTAAGGATACGGGTCTTGTCCAGGCCGGCCTTGGCCAGGAAATTGTCGATCTTCTCCAGCACCTGGGCGGTTTGGCCCTTGATGTCCTGTGTCCGATCGGTGGCGGTCTGACCGCCGAGAAAGGTGAAGCCATTGCATTGAACGACCCGGCTCATGCGTTGATTGGTGTCGATACGGGTAATGTCCAGCATGTGAACTCCTTAGTGGTGTGGGATGGATGCAGCGGTTGGAAAGGATGAGGGCACTACGGGTGCCGCGGTGAATCGATCGATGGCAAAACTGTCCAGGCAAATGTCGGAGTGTTCGCCCAGGATGAGCTGGGCCAGGCGTTTGCCGGTACCGGGCCCCATCTGAAAGCCACTGCCGCAGAAGCCGAATGAATAACTCAGATTGCGGACTTTACCACTGGCGCCGATCACCGGCAGGTCATCGGCCGTGAACGCTTCGATGCCGGCCCAGACGCGGTTGACGGCCAGGTGTCTGAGGTGTGGAAACAAGTCTGTGACCGTGCGTGCACTGGAAGCCAGCCGCCCCATGTCGACCTCGCCGTGGCGTGATGGAAAATCCAGCGTCCCTATGAGTTTGCCACCGATCACCAGGGTTCCGTTGGCAAACTGTTTAAATGACAACGCCCGGCCCGTGGCGCCCAACACTGGAACACAAAACGGCGCGACGCGGTGGGTGACCATCAGCATCAGGCCTTCGGGATGCACCGGTACCGGTTCGCCGATTTGCGCGGCCAGTTCCGCGGCCCAGGCACCCGCTGTCACCACCAGGTGTTCAGCACTGAAATGGCCCGCGGGGGTCGTCACCCGCCACTGAGTGCCTGTCTGCTCGATGCGCTGTGCGGGCGTCTGTTCGTACAACCGAACCCCACGTCTTTGCGCGGCCAGGCGAAACGCGGTGACGGTCTTGTACGGCTGGGCATAGCCGTCGTCCTTGACCCAGATGCCGCCCACCACGTGCCGCGCTACCGCCGGCAAATGTTCGAAGACCTGCTGCTGATCGATCAAGGTCTCATGGGTGAAGCCCAGGGCCTGGAGCTGGCGCACGCGTTGTCGGCATTCTTCCAGCTCGGCCATGGTTTCGGCCAATTTGAGCTGCCCGCTGGGTACGAAGCCGCCGTCGTCGCCCAGGGTGGTCTTGAGTTCGTGCCAGAGCGCGCTCGACGACAGCGCCAAGGGTATTTCCGCGGTATGACGGCCCAAGGTGCGCACGCCACCGGCGTTCACGCCGGAGGCATGCCGGCCGCAGTAATCCGCCTCCAGCAGCGTCACCTTGACCCCGGCCTGGGCGAGGTGCAGCGCCGTGCTCAAGCCATGGAGGCCGCCCCCGATCACCAGCACGTCAGCCTGGCGTGCGCTCGACTCAATCACCGGCCAGTTCTCCCAAGGTGATGGGTTTGATAGGGGGACGAATGCGGTAATAACCCACCTCGCTCGCTGAAACGCCCCGGGCCTTGGCGATGACTTCAGTGACGGTCAGCCCGCACATACGTCCCTGGCAGGGGCCCATGCCACACCGGCCGAATGACTTGGCCTGGTTCGGCCCCGCGCAGCCGAGGGCGACGAAGCCACGCAACTCGCCCGCCGTCACTTCTTCGCAGCGACAGACCATCACCTCATCGGCGGGAATCCGGTTGGCCTCCTTGGGCTGGTAAAGCGCGTCGAGAAACGGCCGGATCCGCAGGTTGGCCTCCAGCTGCGCGCGCAAGGGGCTGGCCTTGCGATCACGGGTAGACGCGTCGATCTTCTCCAGCTGCATGGCGATCCCCAGCGCCGCCAATCGCCCCTGCACCTCTGCCGCCTGAGCACCACCGATACCGGCGCCATCGCCAGCGACGTAGACACCCGGCACATCGAGTTCGCCCCACGGATTGGTAAGTGGACGGAAGCACAGCTGATCGAGGTCCCACTCATGGCGCGCGCGCAGCGACTGACTGAATTGGATATTCGGCACCACCCCTTGATGCAACAGGACGCAGCGGGTAGCAATGCGCTGGGCTTTGCCGGACACGCTGAAGGTCAGTGCCTGGGCCGCCTCCTGCCCCTCGACTTTCAGGTGCTCGGCACCGGTGTGGTGGGCGATTCCCGCGCTGCGCAGACTGCGCATCAGCTCAACGCCCTTGCGCAGGTACGGCCAGGCCCGCAGGGCGGCGAACAGATGGCGGCGGGCACGCCAGTAGTCTTCGGGCCGCGTGGTGTCGACCAAGGCCTTGATCTGCACACCCGCGCGCAGGTACTGCCAACCCAGCAGGTACAACAGCGGTCCGCAACCGGCCAAAACCACCGGCTCGCTTGGCGCAAGGCCCGAACTTTTCAACAGGATCTGCGCGGCGCCCGCGCTCATCACGCCGGGCAAGGTCCAGCCGGTAATGGGAAACGGTCGCTCCATGGCCCCGGTGGCCAGCAATACGGCCTTGGCCTGCAGCGTGTGCAGACGGCCTTCGCGCAGGTAGCTGACCTGATGATCCCGGGTCACCTGCCACACCGCGGCGGCTTTTTCATAGCGTACGCTGGATGCCGCCAGGGCTTGGGCGAGTTGGTTGCCATGGGCATAATCCGGTCCCAGCAGATCCCTTCGGGACAGCGGCGCTAGGGTGATACCCCGGTAGATCTGTCCGCCAGGGCTGCCTTGCTCGTCAAGCAACACCACCTGCAAGCCCAGGTCGGCCATCGCGCTTGCCCCGGCCATCCCGGCCGCGCCCGCGCCAATCACTACCACATCGACGGTTTCACGGCTCATGACTGTACCTCCATGGCCTGGATAATCACCGGTTGATAGACCAGATCACGCGCACCTTCCTGCGAACGGATACGCATGCCGTCGGCCACCTCAATCAAACAACTCTGGCGATTGGGGACGCCATCGATGTCCACCAGGCATTCGAAGCACATGCCCATCATGCAGTACGGGGCCCGTGGCGCCTCGCTCACGGGCGTGGCGCGAAAACGCTGGATGCCGGACATCAGCAATGCCGCGGCAACGCTCAGGCCTGCCGGCACGGTCAGTGGTTGATCGTTGAAGCTCAGGCTCACGGTATGCCTCGCGCTGCCTTCACTCATGACGGGTTGAAACAGCGGATCAGTGCGCATGGGAATACACCTTGTCATTTAGAAAACGCTCGCCGCTAAACGCCTGCAGTTCGGCCGGTTTCGCCCCGCCCATGATCCAGGGCGCGATGCGCAGGGCATGGGCGGCGGCCAAGGTCACGCCGCTGTGGCAGGTGACCACGAAGGCACCGGGGCGAGTAGTGGATTGCTGGTAGATGGGGAACCCGTCCGGGCTCATCACCCGCAAGGCACCCCAGGCCCTGACCAATCGCACATCGCGCAGCAATGGAAAGGTTGAGACACCGCGCCTGGCGATGGCGGCCATCACTTCGGCGCAGGTGCCGTCGTCAAAGCCCACTTCCTCCATGGAATCACCCAGTTGCACCGTGCCTTCATCGGTCTGCCGGACGTTGATGGTCGGGTAATCGAGGAACGGTCGGACCCGCTCGCTGATCAGCACCTGTCCGCGGTTGGGCGCCACCGGCGCATGCAGGCCCACCTGCCGCGCCAGCGCCGGATTGCCTAACCCCGCGGCCAGCACGATCCGGGCTGCAACGAAGCAACCCCGCTCGGTGATGACGCGAAACTCGCCGGGCGCGCAATCGATACGCTCGACCTGCACGCCGCTGTGCAATCCCACGCCCTTGGCGTGCGCCGAAGCATGCAGCGCCCGGAGTAATTTCAATGGATTGACGTGGCCATCCTGGGGTGTGTAGCTGGCCCCGACAACGGCAGGTCCGATCAACGGCAAACGCGCTTTCAGGTCGGCGGCGTCGAGCATCTGGAACGGATAGTCGCCCAGCGCATCCTGCAGGGCACGCAAGCGCGCCTCGCGCTCCAGCAGCTCCTGGTCGCTGAAGCACATATGAAAGCCACCCGGTTGCTTGAGCTGCACCTCGATGCCGCTGTCAGCCAAAAGCGCTTGCGCGAATGCCGGCCAGCGCGTCGCCGAGGAACGGGTCCAGCGCGAGTAGTCTGGCAGGTCGTGGCCCTTGCCCTGGACCCAGACCAGGCCGAAATTGCCCCGCGAGGCACGAAAGGCATCGTCGCCCTGATCCAGGACCACGGTCTGGACCCCGCTGCGCGCCAGCCCATAAGCCACCGCCATGCCCACCAACCCGCCGCCGATCACGATGACATCCGATTGCGTGATGTCTTGGCTCATTTGCCTTCTCCAATCAGTACCCGATCGAGCCCCACCAGCCGATCGAGCAGCAGCATCAACAGCACCGTGCCGACGATCAGCAATGTCGAGACGGCCGTGATCAACGGATCGATGGTCTGGGAAATCTGGTTGTACATGGCCACCGGCAAGGTGGTGGTGCCGGGCGTCGCGACGAACACGGTCATGGTCAATTCGTCGAAGCTCTGGATGAACGCCAGCATCCAGCCGCCAATCACGCCGGTACGGATGCGTGGCAGCACCACCCGATGGAAGGCTGTCCAGCGCCGCGCGCCGAGCGACAGGGCCGCCTGTTCGATGTCGCGCTCCAAGCCAATGGCGGAGGCCAGCGTCAGGCGCAGCGCATAGGGCAGCACCACGATCACGTGGGTGATGCTCAGCGCCCAGAACGACCCACCGATCTGCGCCACCGAGAAGAACCGCAGAAAGGCGATCCCAAGCACCACGGACGGGATCATCATTGGCGACAACAGAAACCCGGTGAGCGCGCTGCGCCCCGGGAAGTCGTAACGGCTGATCGCCAGCGCCGCTGGAATCGCCAACAGCGTCGCGAGGGTGGCCGAGACCAGCCCGAGCTTGAGCGACAGGTAAAAGGCGTCGAGCATTTCCTGGTTGTCCAGCAGCGCCCGGAACCAGCGTAACGACAGGCCATCGGTGGGCAGTGACAGGTAGCCCTTGCCGGTAAACGACATCACCATCACCACCAGCAGCGGCGCGACAATGAAGGTGACGAACGACAGGTGAAACAGCAGCGAGAAAAATCCGTTCTTGTGCATGGCCGGTTACTCGAAGACGTGTTTGAAGCGGCGCTCGGCCAGCTTGCTGCAACCCAGAATGATGACCAGGTTGGCGAGCAGCAGGAGCATCGCGATGGCGGCGCCGAGGGGCCAGTTGAGGGTGCCGAGGAACTCGTCGTAGGCCGCCGTCGCCACCACTTTCAAGCGACGGCCGCCGATGATCGCCGGCGTGGCGAAGGCTGAGGCCGCCAGGGCGAAGACGATGATCGAGCCCGAGAGGATGCCCGGCATGATCTGCGGCAGGATGATTCGGCGAAACACCGTAAGCCGCGACGCCCCCAGGGACAGGCCAGCCCATTCCACTTGCAGGTCCAGGCGCTGCAGGGTCGCCCACACCGCAATCACCATGAACGGCACCAGCACGTGGGTGAGGGCGATGATCACGCCAAACTGGGTGAACAACATTTTCACCGGTTGCTGCGTGATGCCCAGCGCTTGCAAGGCATCATTGATCAGCCCGTTGTTGCCCAACAGGATCGCCCAGCCGAGGGTACGCACCACCACCGAAATCAGCAGCGGGCCGAGCACCACCAGCAGGAACAGCGAGCGCCAGCGCGGCGCCATGCGCGCAATGATGATGGTTTCCGGCACGCCGAGCAGGACACAGAACACCGTAACCGCCAACGCCATGACGCCGGTGCGCAGGAAGATTTCGTGGAAGTAGTCGTCCTTGAACACTTCCAGGTAGTTGCCCAAGCTGTAGACCGACACCACGCCTTCGGTGTCGCTGTACAGGTTGAGCGACAATACGGCGGTCAACAGCAATGGCGCGAGCAACAGCGCAACGAAGACCAGCAAGGCCGGGCCGCTCAGCAACCACGGCGCGGCACCGACGTGTTCGGCATCATACTTGGCCATGGGAGACCTCACGATCGAGCAGGCGCAGGTCATCGTCGAACCAGTCCAGGCCGATTTCGCTGCCTTCGTCGGGCGGCGGCGTGCCCAGGTTGGGCTGGGTCAAGTGCACCATCCCCAGATGACTTTCCACCGCGATCAACCACAGGTTGCCCAAGAACACGCGCAGGCGGATGCGTCCGTTGAGCCGCCCACTACCCGCGGCCGTCAGGCGGATTTTTTCCGGGCGGATATAGACGTTGACGTCGTCGCCCAGCGAGCGATCTTCGTGGGGTACGTGCATCAACGTGTCCGTGACCAGCACATGGCAGCAGCGGGCATTGCGGGTTTGCACGGCCCCGGCAAAGGCGTTGGTCTTGCCCAGGAATGCCGAGGCGAAGGGTGAATGCGGCCGCTCATAGGCTTCGAACGGCGTATCGATCTGGACGATGCGGCCCTTGTGCATCACCGCGATGCGGTCGCTCATGGTCATCGCTTCGACCTGGTCGTGGGTCACCAGAATGGTGGTGATGCCCAGGTTGCGCTGAATCGCCCGCAACTCAATGTGCATTTCTTCGCGCAGCTTGGCATCCAGGTTGGACATGGGTTCATCGAGCAGCAACAGGTTCGGCCGGATCGCCAAGGCTCGGGCAATGGCCACCCGTTGCCGTTGTCCACCGGACAATGCCTTGGGGTACCGCTCACCGAGGCCGCCGAGGCGCACCAGGTCCAGCGCCTCGACGATGCGCTTGCTCCGTTCGGCCTTGGGCACGCCGCGCATTTCCAGACCGAAACTGATGTTCTGCGCCACGGTCATGTGCGGGAACAACGCGTAGCTTTGAAAGACAATGCCCAGGCCCCGTTGCTCGGGCCGCACATGAGTGATGTCGCGGCCATCCAGGACGATGCGCCCCTCTGTTGGCTGCACGAAGCCGGCAATCGATTGCAGGGTGGTGGTCTTGCCGCA
The DNA here is from genome assembly GCA_023388335.1 of Pseudomonadota bacterium. Classification (GTDB taxonomy): domain Bacteria; phylum Pseudomonadota; class Gammaproteobacteria; order Pseudomonadales; family Pseudomonadaceae; genus Aquipseudomonas. The sequence continues at coordinate 25,320 of JAEWGL010000042.1, forward strand.
GCCGGAGGGGCCGAGCAAGGCGATGAATTCGCCATGACGGACTTCCAGGTTCAGGCCATCGATTGCCCTGAAATTGCCGTAGGTCTTGACGATACCTTCGAGTGTGAGAAATGCCATTGGCTTGCCACGCAGGCAGGGCCTGCGTCTCCAGAAGGGGGGCGGAAAGGATCGGAACCGGCAAGCGGTCAGCGTTCGACCGTGCGATTCCAGCGCGTCGTCCACTCGCTGCGCTTCTGGTTGATCGTGTCCCAATCGACCTTGATCAACGCGCTGACCTGCTCCGGCCCATAGGGCATGCGCGCGGCGATGTCCGGCTCGAGGGTGACGGTCTGGTTGACCGGCGCGAAGCCGTTATCCTGGGCCTGGATGATCTGCACTTCGGGAGACAGCACGTGCTGGATGAATTGCTGCGACAACGCCGGCTGGGCATTGGGCGTGACGCCGCAGGCCGCGAGCTGCAAGGCAATGCCGCCCTCTTTGGGGTAGATGAACTTGAGGGGAAAGCCGGTGCCCTGCAACGCTACCGCACGACCGCTGCCGTATACCGCCATGACCACGTCGCCGTTTTGCATCATGCCGTCCATCTCGCCCGGGGCCGACACCCAGGCCAATACGTTCGGGCCGATTTCGTCCTTGAGCGCCTTGAAGCCAAGGTCGATGTTCTTCTCGTCGCCGCCGCGCAAACGGGCCATTTCCACCAGGGTGTGCAAGCCGTAGGTGTTGGTGACCGGTGGCATGCCGAGCAGTTGCTTGTAGCGTGGATGGGTCAGGTCTTCCCATGAATCGGGCGGTGTCCAGCCACGTTTCTTGAAGGCTTCCTCGTTGTAGCCGATGCCGGTGGCGACCATACCGATGCCCGTCGCCTCGGGGCTGATGCGTGCCAGTGGATAAAGGTCCTGGTAAACCGGCGCATCGCTGAGCTTTTCACACAGGCCCATCTGCAGCGCCTGATACATCGGCCCATCGTCCATCAGCGCGACGTTGATCTGCTGGCGTCCTTTCTGTGCCTGCAGCTTGGCCAGGGTTTCGGTGGAATTGCCCGCGACGTACACCACTTTGACGTCGTGCAGTTTTTCGAAGGCGGGGATGACTTTGGTCTTGTACATCTGCTCGGTGGACCCGCCCACGCCGGCGACGTACAGCGTCGGTTGGGCGAATGCGCCACTGCTCAACCCCAGAAGGGTCAAGCCGACAGCGCTGGCGATACGGGTCAATGGGCGAAGCGGTGGCGTCACTGAGGTCAAAGGATGGCTATTCACAGACTATCTCCGAAGTGCAGGGGCAGATCGAACAATGCGTCAGTCGCTTCGGCGGTCCCGAAGCTATGCATGCGCTGGGCATGCTCCCGGCGAATCATCGCGCGGTGGCGCATCTTCAAGTGCGCTATGGGTTGCTGGGTCTGAGTATTGCGATGCACTATCCATATGGTCAAATACGCATATTCGGATTAGTCATTCATATTTGATATGGGAGAGCGCCGATGAATCTCAGGCAGATAGAAGCGTTCCGCAGAGTGATGCGCTTAGGCTCGATGACGGCGGCCGCCGAAGCGCTGTACACCTCACAGCCCAATGTCAGCCGGCTGATTGCGCAGTTGGAGCTGAGCACCGGCTTGGTCTTGTTCAAACGGGCGGGCGTACGGTTGATCCCGACTCAGGAGGGGCAGGCATTCTTTCATGAGGTCGAGCGCGCCTATGTCGGCCTCGACAGCTTGAAGCATTCGGCCAAGAACATTCGCAATCTGGGTTCCGGGCGCTTGCGGGTAGCGGCCGTGCCATCCACCGGCATGAGCGTGCTGCCCGGCGTGCTCAAGACCTTCGTCGATTCGCGCCCCGAGCTCACGGTGTCGTTGCATGTGAACTCCTCACCGACGGTGGAGCAATGGGTCAAGTCGCAATTCTGCGACATCGGCATCGTGGTCCATCCCGGCGACGTCAACAGTCAACAGGTCGAGTTGCTGGCCGAGATGGCGGCCGTTTGCGTGTTGCCGCGCTCCCATCCCCTGTCCGAGCGGTCGCAGATCACCTTCACTGACCTTGAAGGGCAGGGGTTCGTATCGCTCTGCCACGGCGATGGCACACGTTCGGTCGTGGATGATTTATTCGAGCAGGCTGGCGTCGAGCGCGTGATGGCCGTCGAGGCGCAGTACAGCGCGATCAACTGCGAAATGGTCGCGCTGGGTATGGGCGTAACCCTCGCCCACCCGCTGGTGGCCAGGGATTATCTTCACCGTGAGATCGTGGTCAGGCCGTTCAAGCCGGACATCCTCTTTCCGACCTATGTGATCTGGCCCACTGCACAGGCAAGGACGCGCCTGGCCGAGGAGTTCGTCGATACGCTCAAAGCGTATTATCGAGCTGTGCCTGTGTAGACCCACTCGACACGCAAAAGAAGCCGCATGGTTCATGCGGCTTGAATGACTCATTTCTTAGCTTCTTGTCCCGGCGTTGCCGAGCGTGCAAGAAACGCTCGCGTGATTTCAGGTAAGTGATCCTTGAGCCATTCGGCCATCGCGATCTCTTCCTGCAGGATTGAGCGGCACGCCTCTGCTGTCAGCTCATCCCCGGCATAAGTCGCTGCCTCAATCAAAACGGTGTAGGAGGCGATCTCGAGGTTTTCGAATACGTACCCGGCCATCGCGCCTTTGACCACTTCGTCGCTCATGGTCATCCCACCCACCGCCTGGCCGAACGCCATAAGCTTGCCGGCTAGGTCCTTCAAGGTCGAGGTGCTGCCGCCTAGGCGTTCGATGCACTCCACCAGCAGCCGTTGTTGCCCTTCGGTTTCCACTACGTGCTGCTCGATCCTGGCTTTGAGTTGAGGGTAATGCTCCAGCCGTTCAGCCTGCGCTTTGAGCATCTTTTCCGCTTGCTGCTCCATCGCGTGGGCATCGCGCAGCCAATCTAATAGGTTATCAATGGGCTTGGTCATGGCGTGCTCCTTTTCAAGGGGTGTGTAACTAAGAAGCACCCTGGCGCTGTGCGTTCGCGCTGGGTGACGAGTGGAACCCTGACTGTAGGATGGCCGATCGTCGCGTTGCCGGATCACGGCCACAACTTCTCTGCTCACCCCAGGTCAGCCAAGAACAGCCCTAGGTGATCACGCACTAAGCATCCACGAGCGCCTGGAACGGCAACAAGGCAACGCAACCCTGACAGGAGGATGACACCATGATCGACGAAAGCCAGATTCGCGCGCGGGCCTACGAGCTATGGGAGCTTGCCGGCAAGCCAGACGGCGCAGAACAGGAACACTGGCGCCAGGCGCTTGAACAGTTGCAGGCGCAGCAACCAGCGGGAGGCGATTCGCCAGATTCGGTATCCGACGGAACGCAATCCGGTGTGTCTCAAAATGACGGTGATCGTTAACAGCACCTGACGTGGAAGTGCAGCCCCCGGCTGAAATCACGCGGGGGCAGCGCCTGACTAACCGCCTACCCGTAGCGGTCCTGCCACGGGCACATAGCGAACGGGCGTTTCGGCCGTAAAGATAACGATCTCGTCGTCACCGTAGCCAAAACCTTCCTCCTTCAGGTTGATCGAATGCACGCTGTGTTCACGCGCCTGGTCATCGGTCAGCTTGGTATACAGGCGATCATCCACGCCTGTGCTAAATCGATCTCCGGGATACAGGGAAGAGAATGTCAGGCTGGTGGAAGTGGTATTCATGCTGGCCTCTGCCTAAGTCATGTCATCGAGCTACCGAAAAGCGTCGTGGGCGCCGCGGATTGAAACGGTGTAGCCAGCGTCAATCAGTGCAGGCCTGTTCTTCGATAGAGGCAAGGGACCGGGTGTTGTTCCAATGAGCTGACGAAACGGTAGCGCCGATGAGGTTGCCCGTGGCCCTCGCTCCCGCCAGACCTGCAATCACCCCCTGGCCCCGGCCGAGCATTTTGACTGAACAATCGCACTGTCGGCCGAATCGGAGAAGTAGACCTGGTTCCCGTTGACGAGCCCGAGCCTTATGGGCGAGGAGCGGTGGCATGGACGATATGACCCTGGCCTTTTTGGTCTTTGCTTGCACTCACCCGCAGGCGCTCGCCAAGGTGCACGCGCTCACCGCGGCCGATGCCGCAGAAGCCGGAGAGCCTCTTCCCACGCTTAGGGAAACCATGGTCACCCAGATATTGAGCGCTGAGGCCAAAGCCCAAGGCCTCAGCCTGGAGGCATTTGTCCAGGAGACGGCAGGCCGACCGGCAGATCAGCTTGACCTGCCACCCACATCGGATTCCGCCACACCAGGGCTTGAGAAATACAATCGCATGCGGGATTTCGCGGCATCGCCCGAGCCCTCTGGCATGGCCAAGCCTTCGAAGCGCGCAGGACGTTCAACGTCCCAAGCCCTACAGTTCTGTGTTCAGAAGCACGATGCAACTCGCCTGCACTATGACTTTCGCCGCGAGTTGGATGGCACGCTCAAGAGCTGGGCTATTCCGAAGGGACCGTGCTTCGATCCGAAGGTAAAGCGGCTCTCGGTGCATGTGGAAGATCACCCGCTTGAATACGCCACGTTCGAAGGGAGCATCCCTTTCGTCGACTACCTGCGCAACAGTAAGGGCGCGACCACTGCGAACGTCTACACCGCTCGCGCTCGGGAAGGTCTGCCTGTATCGGTACCGATTTACCGCGAGGAAGTGGCGGACCTCACGGGTGCCGCACAGTGGAACATCAAGACCTTGCACCAGCGGTTGGACGAACTCGGGCGTGATGATCCCTGGGCTGACATGGCAGGTACTACTCAACTTATTACAGACGAGATGCGGATACGGCTTGGCTTGAAACCCAAGCAATAGCACCCCACGTTTTCCCCAGGCCTCTAAAACCGGTAATCCGCCGGCACCTCTCGAGCGATGAAGTGCTGCATGTGTTCGAGAAAGCTGATCTGCAGTTTCGACGCCGGTCCTTGAACTGGCAGCAGCATGCTGAAATCCGTCTCGATCGCCGGTTCGAACGCCCTGAACACGACGCCACTGCCTCGGTACTCGACTGCGCTGATGGCATCGACCAATGCCACCCCAAGCCCTTGTTCGACGAAGCCGCACATGGGCTGCGACAGTTGGGCTTCCAGGCGCAGTACGCGCTCGACGCCATAAGCGGCAAAGATCGAGTCGATGTGCTGGCGCGAGCCAATGGATTGGGGATAGGAAATAAAGGCTTCACCCTGCAGGTCCTGCGCACGGATCGTAGACGTGTCCTTCAGGCGATGATTGGCCGGCAGTGCGCATAGCATACGCGTGGCCAGGAGTTTTTCTGCCCGCGGGCTGGGGTAGCTGTTGGGCAGCACGATGATGCCCAGGTCGCAGCGCTGGCCAACCACCAGGTCCACGACCTCGCGCGATGATTGCACCAGCAGCGAAATCTGCACGTGTTCATGTTCGCTCAAGAATGCGGCGATGGCGCGTGGCAGGAACGATAGACCCATGGCCGGGGCACTGGCGATGTGCAGCGAGCCGCGTTTCAGGCTGCGGATGTCCTGCGCCGTCCGGGCAATACGTTCGACCCCGAGCAGTGAGCGTTGCACTTCCTGATACAGCGTCATTGCTTCGGCGGTGGGTTGTAACCGGCCCTTGATCCGGTCAAACAGACTGAAACCGATGTCCTCTTCAAGGCTGGCTATCAGCCGCGTTGCCGCGGGTTGCGAGATGTTGAGCATCTCGGCGGCACGGGTAACGGTCTGGCCCAGGATGACCGCGCGAAAGGCTTCCAGCTGGCGAAGATTCATGCAGCATCCTTTTAAAAACCATAACGAGAAAACATAGGCTTGCCAAAATAAAGCATTTTTCAAGCGGCTGTCAGCTCTCTAGGATCATCTGCATCAGGATCATCCAGGTGCAATGCCAGCGTTGTAGGTGATTCATCAGCATTGAAAGAGCGACAGCACGACTCATGCAAAAAACTGATGTCTTGGTAATCGGGGGCGGTTTGGTGGGGCTGTCCATTGCCTATGGGCTCGCCTTGCTCGGACGCCAAGTCAGCGTCCTGGATGAAGGGGATGATGCCTTTCGGGCCGCGCGCGGCAACTTCGGCCTGTTGTGGGTGCAGGGCAAGGGTTACGGGATGAGCCCCTATGCGCAATGGTCGCGCGAAGCGGTGGCGTTGTGGCCACGGTTTGCCGCCTCCCTGCAAGCTGATAGCGGGATCGACGTTCATCTGCACCAGCCGGGCGGTTTTCAGCTGTGTCTGAGTGAACAAGAGATGGCCGAAGAAAGCCGCCGGTTGCTCTGGTTGCGCGAGGCCATGGACGGTGATTATCCGTTTGAATTGCTGGAAGCGGACCAACTGCGCGCTCGCTTGCCGGGTGTGGGCCCGACCGTGGTGGGCGGCTGTTACTCACCCATGGATGGCCATGTCAATCCATTGAAATTGTTGCGTGCGTTGTACGCCGCCTGTCAGGCGCGAGGGGTCAGGATCGTCAATGGCCAGCGGGTCCGCGCCATTGGTCAGCGGGCCTCGGGCTTCGAGCTGGACGCCGGTGAGCAGCGCTGGCATGCCGGGCAGCTGGTATTGGCCGCTGGCCTTGGCAACCGCGAGTTAGGCGCACAATTGGGCATGGACGTGCCAGTGAGCCCCAACCGTGGGCAGATCCTGGTCACCGAGCGACTCAAACCCTTTCTGCATTACCCCACCACTTATGTGCGCCAGACCGATGAAGGCACGGTTCAGTTGGGCGACTCCCATGAGTCGGCGGGGTTCGATGACGGTACCAGCAGCGACGTGATGGCCGACATTGCCCGGCGCGCCGTGCAGTGCTTCCCCCGCTTGGCAGAGGTGCGTCTGGTTCGGGCCTGGGGTGCGCTGCGCGTATTGAGCGCCGACGGTTTTCCCATCTATGAAGCTTCGCGGGACTGCCCTGGGGCGGTCGTGGTCAGTTGCCATAGCGGCGTGACCCTGGCGGCAATCCATGCCTTGCGTCTGGCGCCGTGGATTGGGGGTGATTATGACGAGCCGGGGGTGGCGGCTTTCGGTCTGCTGCGCTTCAGCCGCAACCATGAGGTGCGCCATGCCGGCTGAGAGCATGTTCCGGGCTTTGGGGCCCGCGGATCAAACCGTGCAGATCGAATTCGAAGGCGCGTCCTTGTCGGTGCCCGCAGGCGTGTCCCTGGCCGCCGCATTGCTGCTCAGCGGCGTTACTCACACGCGCGAAAGCGCGGTCAGCGGCAGGCCCGGCGCGCCCTTCTGCATGATGGGCGTGTGTTTTGAATGCCTGGTCGAGGTGGACGGGCAAGCCAATTGTCAGGCGTGTCTGCTCCCGGTTCGAGCCGGCATGCGTGTTCTGCGCCAGCGCGGGGCTCGGGAGTTTCTGGCCGATGGCCACGCCGAGGAGGGCGCTGATGAATAAGCAAACGGTCGATCTGATCGTGATTGGCGCAGGCCCCGCGGGCATGAGCGCGGCCCTTGAGGCCACCGGACATGGCTTGTCGGTTGTCGTGCTGGATGAGCAGGCCAGCCCCGGTGGGCAGATCTATCGCAACATCCTGCAGGCCGATGCGCGCAGCCGCGGCGTGTTGGGTGACGATTATCAGGCGGGCGCTGGGCTGGTCGCCAAGTTCCTCCAGTGCGGGGCTCGGTACCTGGGGAACGCGGCGATCTGGCAGGTGACACCCCAGCGCAAGGTGCATTACCTGATCGATGGCCGCGCTGAAGTCCTGCAAGGGCGTCATGTGCTGATTGCCACCGGTGCGTTCGAGCGACCGATGCCTATCCCCGGTTGGACCTTGCCCGGCGTCATGACCGCCGGAGCCGGCCAGATCCTGCTCAAAAGCGCTGCGCTGGTGCCGAGGCAGCCGGTGCTGTTGGCCGGCTGCGGGCCCCTGTTGTACCTGCTTGCGGTGCAATACCTGCGGGCGGGCCTCGCCATCGAGGCGCTGGTGGACACCAGTGGCCGGGGCGACCTGCTGCGAGCCTGGCGCGAAATCCCTGGCGCCTTGCGCGGCTGGCGTGACCTGCTCAAGGGCCTGCAACTGCTAGCGGAACTGAAACGCGCCGGGGTCAGGCATGTGCGCGATGCCCGAGACTTGCGTATCGAAGGTCAGGCACAGGCAAGCGCCCTGAGTTTCGACAGTGGCGGTCGGCGCTGGACCATCCCCGCCCCGCTGATCTTGCTGCATCAAGGCGTAGTACCCAACACCCAGATCAGTTGGTCGCTACGCCTCGAACATGACTGGAGCGAACAACAGCTGTGCTGGATCGCGCGCCGTGACAGCCTGGGCGAAACCAGTCTGCCGGGCATTTTCATCGCCGGTGACGGCGGGGCCATCGGTGGCGCACAAGCGGCGCTGCTCGAAGGCCGTCAGGCTGGGCTGGCGATCGCCGCCAGCGCGGGAAAAGTCGATTCGCGGCAGCTGCGCCAACGGCTCGCCCATTATCGAAAGGCCCTGCGTCGCCAGCGTGCCGCGCGGCCACTGATCGATGCGGTGTACCGCCCGCAACAGCAAAACCGCATACCCGCCGACGAGGTGATTGTCTGCCGTTGCGAAGACGTCAGCGCCGGCGCGATTCGCCAGCACGTCGCGCTCGGTTGCCTGGGGCCCAACCAGACCAAGGCGTTCGGTCGCTGCGGCATGGGGCCGTGTCAGGGCCGCCTCTGTGGTCTGAGCGTCACCGAAATCATCGCCGAGCAACGCCAGGTACCCGCCGCCGCGGTTGGCTATTACCGCATTCGTTCGCCTCTTAAACCCATCACGCTTGCCCAATTGTCCACTGAAACACCTTTCACTCAGGAGCCTTTATGAGCCTTATCCAACGCATCGAAAGCAATCCACGCCTGAGCCGCAGCGTCGTGCATAACGGCGTGGCCTGGCTTAGCGGCATCGTGGCCGCCGATTGCAGCCAGGACATCCGTGGCCAGACGCGCCAAGTGCTGCAACGGCTCGATCAATTGCTGGAAATGTCCGGCAGTGACAAGAGCCGGCTGCTCAGCGTGCAGATCTGGATGAAAGACATGAGCGCCGATTTCGCTGGCATGAATGAAACCTGGAGTGACTGGGTCGATGCCGCGCAAACGCCGGCACGTGCCACCGCCCAAGTGATGTTCGATGATCCGCAGATCCTGTTGGAGTTGATCGTCACCGCGGCCGTTTGAATGTCCGTGTAGTACCCGTTGCGCTTGGTAAAACCTTGCGCAACGACAGAGGAGGTAGCCGATAGAGCCGCCACCTCTGCCTGTTCACATTGCCGCTGCCATAACGGACGCCTTCTTTCGCGGAGCGTCCGACATGAATAACATCGCATCTGGAGCCATGTATGAACGTTAAAAACATTGCATTGAAGGTCGGCCTCATTTCGCTTATGGCGTTCGGCGCCAACCTGCACGCGGCGGAGCAGGCTCTTCGCCTGGGCATCGAAGCGGCGTACCCGCCATTTGCCTCGAAGACGCCCGATAACACCATCGTCGGCTTCGACTACGACATCGGCCAGGCACTGTGCGCCGAAATGAACGTCAAGTGCGTCTGGCAGGAACAGGAATTCGACGGGCTGATTCCAGCGCTCAAGGTGAAGAAAGTCGACGCGGTGATTTCTTCGGTATCCATGACCCCTGAACGGATGAAATCGGTCGACTTTACCAATCGCTACTACCGCATTCCGGCGCGCCTGGTGTTCAAGAAGGGCAGTGATGTCAGCGAAATTCCGGCCCAGCTCAAAGGCAAACGAATCGGGGTGCAGCGCGCAACCAACTTCGATCGCTACGTCACCGAAAAGTTTGTCCCGGCCGGTGCTGAAATCGTGCGCTACGGTTCGCAGAACGAAGTGTTCCTCGACCTGCTGGGCGGGCGTCTCGACGCCACCATGGCCAGCTCGGTGGTGATCGATGAAAGCCTGTTGAAGCGGCCGGAAGGGCAAGAGTTTGAGTTCGTCGGCCCGAATTTTACCGAAGAGCGGTTTTTTGGTACCGGCATCGGCATCGCCGTGCGCAAGAACGATCCGCTGGCGGGGCGTTTCAACCAGGCATTGGCGACCATTCGTGCCAACGGGACCTACGACAAAATTCGCCAGAAGTATTTCGATTTCGATATCTACGGCGAGTAACCCGCGCACATTCTTTCGGCCGGCGTCGGTGTTAACGGGTGCTCGGCCGGCATCCGGGTGTTGCCCACTTGCCTCTAGGGCATCCCGTTTCTTCCATGCAATCGAAAACCAGGACGACTGCTCAGGCGCTCGTAGTAGTCCTTCACTGCCGGCAGATGTGGCTGCTCGAAGGGTGTTTCAAACCACCTGTTGACCGAAAGGCCAATGGGTATGTCTGCCAACGAAAACCGCTCACCGGCGACGTAAGCGCCGGTCGAGGCGAGCTGCCGATCCAGTATCCGCATGCGCCCAGACCAATCCGCGCACCCGGCGGCGAGCGCCTCTGCGTCTTGATGCGAGGGCGACTGCCTGACCAGCGACATGAACGCGTAGCTCCAGGACCTGTTTAACTCCGACGCTTGCCAGTCGATCCATTGATCGACTCTCGCCCTCGCTCCCGCTTCGGGTGGGTAGAGAGCGGCCATGCCGTAACACGTTGCGAGGTAGCGGATGATGGTGTTGGATTCCCACAGCGTGAAGTCGCCATCCTCAATGACCGGGATCATACCATTGGGGTTCATCGCAAGGAATTCAGGCGTATCGGTAGATTTGAAACCTGCTCCCCAATCCTCTCGCTCGAAAGGGATACCGATTTCAACACAGGCCCATAGCACCTTTCGCACATTGATCGAAGTGGCTCTGCCCAAAATCCGTAACATACGTTCATCCTCGTCTGGGGAAAGGGCACCGTCCATGACGGTTATATGCCGGTCAAGGATAGTCGCCATGTGGCCAGTCAATCATCCCGGGCTTCACTCGCCGGCCAGCATCCGCTTGCGTTCGAACGCGCACGCTTAGAGTGGGGAAAATAAATCTTTCCCCATTGCCATGCGCTTTGCCCAATCAAGCTCCACCCCTGAAACAGGAAACGCCCCAGGCCGTCAACTTGAATGGAAGATGGTAGTGCTGGGCGGTATCGGCCAGGCCGAACCGGTAGATGAGCACATCGAGAAACGGCACCGCCGGCAACGCCGCACCCTGCGCGCGATAAAAATCCGCCACGTACAGGGTCGCCTCATAAACGCCGACGGTGCAGCGTGGGCGTTGGTTTTCCAGACCGGGTAACAGGCCATTGCTAGCGATCCGCTCATGCGCGATCAGCGCTCGCGCTTCGCCCTCCAGGCAGTCCAAACGTACCTCCAGCCCCTCGGCCACGCAGCCGCTGGCGACGTCGACGATATGGATGGAGATGCCTCCGTTCATGACCAGAAGCCTTTGTGCGGCTCTGCTGCTTCGGCTTCCAGCAACGGCCCCAGTACGCTGACCTGACGCTGGCCCCTGGCGAACACCTCGCGGCACGGCAGGGAAAACGTCGGGTTCTCAGGGTGATCCCCCGTGAGGCCGAGCAGGGCGTGTTCGGACAAGGCGTAAACCACCCGGCCAATACCCGTCCAATACACCGCTCCGGCGCACATGCAGCAGGGTTCGGCACTGGTGTAAAGGGTGCAGGATGCCAGTTCTTGCGGGCTGAGCAGCTTCGCCGCAGTGGCCGCCGCGACCAGTTCAGCGTGTTGAGTGGGGTCACCTTGCGGCGGCATGGAATTGTTGCCGGCTTCGGCGATCACCTTGCCGTCGCGGTTGGCCACCAGCGCCGCGAAAGGATGGCGCCCGCGCTGCCTTGAGGCATCGGACAGGGCAATGGCGCGACGCAACAGTTCGATGTCGAGGTCGGTGGTGCCGGCCGGGATCAGCGACGTAAAGCTGGTCATGGGATAACTCCTTGGCAGTGAGAAATTACAACGATCAGTCGGCCAGTTCGCCCGCTGGGGCATCGACGGGGTCAGCCGTTTTTTCTTTGGGGTTGAGCAGGACGTTAAGCACGATGGCGGTAATCGCGCCGAGGAAAATGCCGCTTTCGAGAATCAGCTTAAGGGTGCCATTGGCATGCTCGAACAGGGCTGGGAAGGACATTGGCAACACACCGATACTGACCGACACCGCGACGATGATGCCGTTGCGCGTGCCTTCGAATTGCACCCGCGACAACTCCTGAATGCCGGCCACCGTCGTCATGCCAAACATGACGATGGCGCAGCCGCCCAGCACCGGCGTTGGCACCGCGGCGATCAAGGCGCCGAGTTTGGGAAACAGGCCCATCAGCACCATGATTGCCCCGGCAGCGGCAACCACGAACCGGCTCTTGATATTGGAAAGAGCAATCAGGCCGGTGTTCTGGGTATAGGCGTTGTAAGGAAAACTGTTGAACAAGCCGCCGAGCATGGTCGACAGGCCGTCGGCGCGAAACGCGTTGCCGAGCGTTTGCTGGGTGGTGGGCTTGCCGACCAGCTTGCCGATGGCCAAGCAGTTACCGGTGGTCTCGGCCATGATCACCAGCATCGCCAGGGTCATGATCAAAATCGGCGCCAGGGAGAATTCCGGTATGCCGAAGGCCATGGGCGCACTCAATTCGAACCAGGCTGCTTCGCTGACTTGGCTGAAG
>JAEWGL010000060.1 GCA_023388335.1 Pseudomonadota bacterium
TCGGCGCCACCTCCGGTGACACGGGCTCGGCGGCGATCGAAGGCTGCCGCCGCTGCGAGAACGTCGACATCTTCATCCTGCATCCGCACAACCGCGTCTCGGAAGTGCAACGCCGGCAGATGACCACCATCCTCGGCGACAACATCCACAACATCGCCATCGAAGGCAACTTCGACGACTGCCAGGAGATGGTCAAGGACAGCTTCGCTGACCAAGGCTTCCTCAAGGGCACCCGTCTGGTCGCGGTGAACTCGATCAACTGGGCGCGGATCATGGCCCAGATCGTCTACTACTTCCACGCTGCGCTGCAGCTGGGTGGGCCGGCCCGCTCGGTGGCCTTCTCGGTACCGACCGGCAACTTCGGCGACATCTTCGCCGGCTACCTGGCGCGCAACATGGGCCTGCCGATCAGCCAGCTGATCGTCGCGACCAACCGCAACGACATCCTGCACCGCTTCATGAGCGGTAACCAGTACGTCAAGGAAACCCTGCACGCGACCCTGTCGCCGTCGATGGACATCATGGTCTCGTCCAACTTCGAGCGCCTGCTGTTCGACCTGCACGGGCGTAGCGGCGCGGCAATCGCCGAACTCATGGGCAGCTTCAAGCAGGGTGGCGGCTTCAGCGTCGAAGAGGATCGCTGGACCGAAGCCCGCAAGCTGTTCGACTCGCTGGCCGTGGATGATGCACAGACCTGCGAGACCATCGCCGAGGTCTTTGCCAGCACCGGCGAAGTGCTCGACCCGCACACCGCGATCGGCGTCAAGGCCGCCCGTGAATGCCGGCGTAGCCTCGACACGCCGATGGTGGTGCTGGGGACCGCGCACCCGGTCAAGTTCCCTGAGGCGGTGGAGAAGGCCGGCGTTGGCAAGGCGCTCGAGCTGCCCGCCCACCTGACCGACCTGTTCAGCAGGGAAGAGCGCTGCACCGTCCTGGCCAACGACCTCAAGGCCGTCCAGGCTTTCGTCAGCCAGCACGGCAATCGCGGCAAGCCGCTGTAAGCTGCGATCGCCTGACAGAAGCCCGTCCGATGACGGGCTTTTTTGTGGCCAATTCGCAGGTAATTTCAGAATCTTCCTATGTGAGCTGCGTGCATCCATCCCTAGAGTGGGGCGGGTCTGTCCACTAGGACATCCCAGACTCGCAGGAGGTGTTCCATGCACCGGCTCAACGTCCTGATCCTTCAGGAGCGTCCCTTTCACCTGATGCACCTTCACCAGGCCTTCAATGCGTTGGGGATTTTCCGCGTGCGCGTGGCACCCGACCAGGCGACCGCGGCCGACCTGCTCGAGCGCCACCGGCGCATCGACCTGCTGGTACTCGACCCTGCACAGGCGGCGCAAGGCGACGTGGTGCTGCTCGAACAGCTGGCCGGCACCGGGCGCAATCGCGCCGTGTTATTCGTCGGCCGACCCGAGCAGGGCGGCCGCGACCTGGCTGTCGAGGCCCGGCGCCTGGACCTGTGGGTTCTGGGCGAGTTGCGCTGGCCGTTGTCGATGTTCAGCTTGCGGGGATTGCTCGAGCGCTTTCGCGGCGGCTGCGCGAGTGGTCTGATGGGGGATACGCAAACTGTCATATCGGCTGACCATGCTCATTGAAAGCGTGCTGCGACGAACTTTTTGTCGTGCTCGACGGTCAGTCATGACATGTCCTCAAGTCAAGCGAGTGGTAAGCCGGATGGAAAGAATCTGCAGATTGCTCAATGATGCCCTGACCCCCTACCAGGCCCAGCTGGGCCAGGTCGATGCCAATGGGCACTTCCAATTGACGCTGTGCGATAGCCAGGGTGCCCTGGTCTTGCAGCGTTCCGTGACTTCAGGGCAATTGCAGGATCAGCGCTTGCTGATCGATCTAGTGGATGGCCTGCACCGTGACGTGCAGATCGTCGAGGGGCGCTTGCAACCATGCGTCATCGCCGCCTCGCAAAACCTTCACCAGGCGCAGGGAACCTTTGCCTGAGTGATCCGTCAGACACATTAACGACAGTCGTGCGGTGCTTTGCTCCGGTACTGGCTGGCTGTCCCGCGAAGCCCTTGGTGGCATCGCTTGACCCCGAACGTCTTCCCCAGCGTTCGGGGTTTCTTTTGCCCGTTTCACGGCTGGCTCGCCGGTGCACCTTGCGGTGTGGCGAAGAAGCGACGGGCGTCTTGCAGATACGCTTCGCGCACTTGCGGGTCCAGCCACTGTGCATAGACAGCAGGCAGGTGCTCGCCGCGCAGGGTGAGTAACACTCGGTTCACGCGGCTGATGGCCTCGCGCCCTTGCGCAGTGTCGGAGCACCCCACGTGCAGGAATTGGTAGCGGGCGACCCCATTGATCGCATAGAAGGCGTAATCGTCCATGGACTCGCCTTGCTGCTGTAGCAAATAGCGAACCTCATGCCAATAGCCCAGCACCAACTGCAGGCGCCCCAGACGTTGCATCTGCAACAGGCTGGCGACGGCATCGTTTCCGTAGTGGCGGCTTAGCGCAGTGTCCGGAAGGTCGCGCAGCAGCTCATCGACCTGCGCGCTGTAGCTTCGCTCGGCGACGATCCCCAGCTTCACCCGGGCCTGCGCGAGCAGGCGCTTGAGGTCTACTTGCTGTGCCTGCAGGAAAGGCCTGAGCAGCGCCTGGTCTTGCTTGCGCACTACCAGGCCGGCGCTCATGACGCCCAGAAAGGGTTCGGAGAAATGGACATAGCGATCGCGTTCAGCCGTCCAGAGCAAGGTGGGGTCGCACGTGAAACTTGGTTCCTGGAGCATCTGAATGCCCCGTGCACGGTTGACCCGGGCGATGCTGTAGACATATTCCGGCATGCCCTCGATCAGGACAGGCAGCAGGCTGTCGATCACCCCCTGGCCTTTTTTTTCGCCTTCGAAGATGGTGAATGGCGGTAGGTCGCGCAGCAGCCAGTACAAACGATCCTTGGCCTGCGCCGCTGGGCTCGACAACAGCGGCACAACGCCCAGAAGCAAGGCCAGGAGCCCGCTGAGGCGGATGCGCGAGCGAGTGCCCATGGACGGCCAGCCAGGCGCGCGGCTCAGACCGCGCCGGCCTCGCGCAGGCGGGCGATGGCCGCGGCATCGTAGCCCAGGGCGCCAAGCAGCGGCTCGGTGTGCTCCCCCAGCGCCGGGCCGACCCACTCGCTGGAACCTGGGGTCTCGGACAACTTGGGGACGATGCCGGGCATCTTGAAGGGCTTGCCGTCCGGCAGCTTGGCCTGCAGGAACATCTCGCGGGCCAGAAATTGCGGATCGTTGAACATGTCCTCGGCTGAGTAGATACGGCTGGCCGGGACTTGCGCCTCGGTGAGTGCCTGCATCAATGCGTCCAGGGGCAGGGTGCGCGTCCAACGGTCGATCAGTCCATACAGCTCGTCACGACGCAGGTCGCGGCCGTCGTTGCTGGCCAGGGACGGATCGTTGGCCAGGTCGTCACGGCCCATGGCCTGCATCAGGCGCTTGAAGATCGCATCGCCATTGGCGCCGATCTGCACATGCTTGTCATCGGCGCTGGTGTGGATGGAGGAGGGGGTGATGCCTGGCATGATGTTCCCGGAGCGCTCGCGGATGAAGCCGAACACGTCGAACTCGGTAACCATGCTCTCCATCATGGCGAAAATCGCCTCGTACAGGGCAACGTCCACTACTTGGCCTTCACCACCGTTGACTTCGCGGTGCCGCAACGCCATCAGCGCGCCGATCACGCCCCACAGCGCGGCGATCGAGTCACCGATGGAGATGCCCGTGCGCACCGGCGGTCGATCCTCGAAGCCGGTGATGTAGCGCAGCCCGCCCATGGACTCGCCAACCGCGCCGAAGCCTGGTTGGTCCTTCATCGGCCCCGTCTGCCCGAAGCCCGACAGGCGCACCATCACCAGGCGCGGGTTGAGCGCATGCAGTACCTCCCAACCCAGGCCCAGCTTTTCCAGCACGCCAGGGCGGAAATTCTCGATCAGGATGTCGGCATCGGCCAACAGCCGCTTGAGAATCTCGAGCCCCTCGGGGTGCTTGAGGTTGAGCGTCAGTGATTGCTTGTTGCGGGCCTGGACGAACCACCACAGCGACGTGCCCTCGTACAGCTTGCGCCACTTGCGCAGCGGATCGCCGCCATCCGGCGACTCGACCTTGATTACCTGCGCGCCGAACTCGGCGCAGATGCGCGAGGCGAAAGGGCCGGCGATCAATGTGCCGAGCTCGATGACTTTCAGGCCGGCGAGGGGTTTGCTGGGTGTAGGCATGGGGCATCCGTGGCGACTGGTCAGGACCTGAGGTTTTATCATAGGTCGACAGTGGCAGATACTGTGCCGAGGCAAGCGGGGTGTCCGCGGCATCGGCGGTCGGCGCCGGAATTGGAAACCGCTCAACCTTGGCTCGGTTGTCGTGCATGGAATACTTATGACCGCCGCGGTAGCTGGGAGATCGCCCAGCCTCCTGGGCCGCGCTGTCGCGCAGAGAACAAGGCCTGCAAGGGCGGCACCATGGGCCTGTGGGAGCGGGTTTACCCGCGAATGGCCCGTCCAGACAACAACTGTAGGCCGGGCGCTTCGCCCCCGGTTTGCGGGCAAGCCCGCTCATAGAACAAAAGCTAACTCTTTGATTTAGCTGAATTGTAGGGGCGCGCCTTGTGCCGGGACGCCGGACCGCGCAATCAGGCGCGCAGCGGCCGTAAGGCCAGCGACCTCGAACAACCTGGTACAACCGATTGCAGGGGTTGGGCCGCTTTGCGGCCCATCGCGGCGCAAGGCACGCTCTCATAGAGCACACGCTAACTCATTGATTTATCTGTACTTTATAGGAGCGGCCTTGTGCCGCGATCGACCGCGCAGCGGTCGCAACCCCTGTAACCGCGCTGCACCAGACAGATCGAGATGGCTGGCTTTACGGCCGCTTCGCAGCCGATCGCAGGACAAGCCAGCTCCAGGGTGGTGAGCCGCGCTTGCCAGCCTTGTTCTCTGCGCGACAGCGCAGCCCAGCGGGCTGAGTGGGCCCCCACAGGATTCTGATGGGCATGGCGCAGGACAGTTGTTCCCCCATCGAGTCGATCACTATCTACGGGGGCTGCATGCCTTCCTTCCCGTGGTCGCCTACGAATCAAACGGCACCACGTGCCGCGATCAGATAGACTGTACGACTTTTCTTGCGCAAGAAGCCCGCACCATGGCCCAGCCGTCCACCACCTACAAATTCGAATTGAATCTGACCGACCTTGATCGCGGCGTGTACGAAAGCATCAAGCAGACCATTGCCCGTCACCCCTCCGAAACCGAGGAGCGCATGGCCGTGCGCCTGTTGGCCTATGCCCTTTGGTACAACGAGCGGCTGGCCTTTGGCCGTGGCTTGTCGGACGTCGATGAGGCGGCGCTGTGGGAAAAGAGCCTGGATGACCGTGTCCTGCACTGGATCGAAGTGGGCCAGCCCGACGCCGAGCGCCTGACCTGGTGTTCGCGCCGCACCGAACGCACCAGCCTGCTGGCCTACGGTAGCCTGCGGGTCTGGCAGAACAAGGTAGTCGATGCGGTCAAGACCCTGAAGAACCTCAACATCGCAGTGGTTCCCCAAGAAGTGCTGGAGACCCTGGCCACCGACATGCCACGGGCGATCAAGTGGGATGTGATGATCAGCGAAGGCACGGTGTTCGTCACCGACGACCGTGGCCAGCACGAAGTGCAGCTGCAATGGCTGCTCGGCGATCGCGGCTGACCTGAACCTATCCGACTGTCGAAGACCCTCATGCGTATCGAACCCCGTCCCCTGCCATCGACCCTGCCATCGCTGGGTAACCTGCCGCCCCTGTTGACCCGCCTGTACGCCGCCCGCGGCGTGCAGTCCGAGGCCGAGCTGGACAAGAGCCTGGCGCGCCTGCTGCCGTTCCAGCAACTGAAGGGGATCGATGCAGCGGTCGAGCTGCTGGTGGAGGCACTGGAGCAGCGCCAGCGCATCCTCATTGTCGGTGACTTCGATGCCGACGGGGCCACCGCCAGCACCGTCGGTGTACTCGGTCTGCGCCTGCTGGGCGCCGCCCATGTCGACTACCTGGTGCCCAACCGCTTCGAGTACGGCTACGGGCTGACGCCGGAGATCGTCGAAGTCGCCCTGACGCGCCAGCCACAGCTGCTGGTCACCGTGGACAATGGCATCTCCAGCGTCGAAGGTGTCGCCGCCGCCAAGGCAGCGGGGCTCAAGGTACTGGTAACCGATCATCACCTGCCCGGCGCACAGTTGCCGCAAGCCGATGCCATCGTCAACCCGAACCAGCCTGGCTGCGACTTTCCGAGCAAGGCCCTGGCCGGTGTCGGGGTCATCTTCTATGTGCTCATGGCCTTGCGCGCGCGTTTGCGCAGCCTGGGGCACTACGCAACCCAACCGCAGCCGAACATCGGCGAACTGCTCGACCTGGTGGCGCTGGGCAGTGTCGCCGACGTGGTACCCCTGGATGCCAACAACCGCATCCTCGTGCACCAGGGCCTGGAGCGCATCCGTGCCGGCCGGGCGCGGCCCGGACTCAAGGCGATCCTGGAAGTGGCGCGGCGCGATCATGCGCGGATCACCTCCACGGACCTTGGCTTTATCCTCGGCCCGCGCCTGAACGCAGCCGGGCGCCTTGACGACATGAGCCTGGGTATCGAATGCCTGCTCTGCGAAGAGCCGAACCTGGCACGGGACATGGCCGCGCAACTCGACGGCCTCAACCAGGACCGCAAGTCCATCGAGCAGGGCATGCAGCGCGAAGCCCTGGCCCAGCTCAAGGACCTGCCCCTGGAGTCGATGCCCTATGGCCTGTGCCTGTTCGATGCGGACTGGCACCAAGGGGTGATCGGTATCCTGGCCTCGCGCCTGAAGGAGCGCTACCACCGTCCGACCATCGCCTTCGCCGATGCGGGCGACGGCCTGCTCAAGGGTTCGGCGCGCTCTGTCCCAGGTTTTCACATTCGCGATGCGCTGGACGCCGTGGCGGCGCGTCACCCGCAACTGATCAGCAAGTTCGGTGGCCACGCCATGGCTGCCGGCCTGTCGCTGCCGGCAGACAACTTCCCCACCTTCGCCCAGGCGTTCGACGAGGAGGTGCGGCGCCAGCTGTGCGAAGAGGACCTGACCGGCCGACTGCTGTCCGATGGCAGCCTGGCCGTCGAGGAATTCCACCTGGAACTGGCCCGCGCCCTGCGCCATGCCGGGCCGTGGGGTCAGCACTTCCCCGAGCCGTTGTTCCACGGCCTGTTCCAGCTGGTCGAACAGCGCGTGGTCGGCGAGCGTCACCTGAAGGTGGTGCTCAAGAGCGAATGCGGCGCGCTGAAGCTTGACGGCATCGCCTTCGGCATCGACCGCGAGGTCTGGCCCAATCCGAGCGTGCGCTGGGTCGAGCTGGCTTACAAGCTGGATGTGAACGAATTCCGCGGCCAGGAAAGCGTGCAGCTGATGATTGCCCACATCGAGGCGCGCTGAACCGGGGCGGGGAAACTGGTCTAGGCTCAGGAGACGCGGCACTGGACCACGAGGAGCATGAGGGTCCAGGCCGGTCAACCATTGGAGTCCCCGGGAGGTCCCTCATGAGTCTGCTGCTTGAGCCGTACACCCTGCGTCAGCTGACCCTGCCCAACCGTATCGCCGTATCCCCCATGTGCCAGTATTCCAGTGTCGATGGCCTGGCCAACGACTGGCACCTCGTACACCTGGGCAGCCGCGCCGTCGGCGGCGCCGGGCTGGTGTTCACCGAGGCCGTGGCGGTGACCGCCGATGGCCGCATCACCGCCGAGGACCTGGGCCTGTGGGACGATGCGCAGATCGCACCGCTGCAGCGGATCACCCGTTTCATCACCGCCCAGGGCGCGGTTCCTGGTATCCAGCTGGCGCATGCTGGGCGCAAGGCCAGCACCCACCGACCCTGGTTGGGCAAGCATGGCAGTGTCACGCTCGAGGATGGGGGCTGGCAGCCGGTCGGGCCATCGAAAATCGCCTTTGACCCAGAACACACCATTCCTCTGGAGTTGAGCGAGGACCAGATCCAGGACATCGTCCAGGCGTTCGTCACGGCGGCAAAACGTGCCCTGGATGCTGGCTTCAAGGTGGTCGAGGTGCATGCCGCGCACGGTTACCTGCTGCACCAGTTCCTGTCGCCGCTGAGCAACCAGCGCCGCGACCGCTACGGCAGCTGTTTCGAGAACCGCATCCGCCTGACTCTTGAGGTCACCGAGGCGGTGCGTACCGTCTGGCCTGATGAATTGCCGCTGTTCGTGCGGGTCTCGGCCACCGATTGGGTCGAGGATGGCTGGAACCCCGACGAGACGGTCGAGCTGGCGCGGCGCCTGCGCGCCCTGGGCGTGGACCTGATCGATGTATCGTCCGGCGGTACGTCGGTGCATGCCGAGATCCCGACCGGCCCCGGTTACCAGACCCGCTTCGCCGAGCGCGTGCGCAAGGAGGCCGAGATCGCCGCCGGCACGGTGGGCATGATCACCGAGCCGGCCCAGGCCGAGCACATCCTGCGCACCGGCCAGGCCGACATCATCCTGCTCGCCCGCGAACTGCTGCGCGACCCGTACTGGCCACTGCATGCCGACGATGACCTGGGCGGCAACAAGGCCACGTGGCCGGCGCAGTATCAGCGGGCCACGAGCCGGGCCAATCCAATCCACGAGTCGGATTTGCGGGATTGACCGGGCTATTCTGGCCGGGTGCTGCCCGGCTGAGCAGGTCGACTACGCACTGATTGATGACCTTGTGCGCCAGCGCTGCCTTGGCGACGCTGGCGTGCGGACCCCGCTGTTCCCCGCTGTTCACTGTGCCGGCGGGGCAACATCCGGAAGCACATGCGTTAAGCCACAGTTCAGGCAATGCTCCTACTCTGTGCCTTTGTTTCCTACAGCGGAGGTGTCAGATGAATACCCGTGGCCTACTCGAGCAGTTGCTCAAATCCGGTCAGGAGCTGTTGCAAAATCAACAAGGCAAAGCTGGCGCTGGCAAGGCGGCGGGCCTTGGCGATCTGCTCGGCAGCGTCAAGGGCCAGGGCGCCGGTGGGCTGGGCGGCCTGCTGTCGGGCGCCAGTGGTGGTGCCCTGGCGGCCAGCGCCATGGGCCTGTTGCTGGGCAACAAGAGCGCCCGCAAGTACGGCGGCAAGGCACTCACCTATGGGGGCTTGGCCGCGCTCGGCGTGCTGGCCTACAAGGCCTTCGGTAACTGGCAGGCGCGTCAGGGTATTGGCAAAACGGTCGAGCCGCAGACCCTGGATCGCGTGCCTGCGGCCCAGGTCGAACAGCACAGTCAGGCGATCCTCACGGCCCTGGTGGCCGCTGCCAAGTCCGATGGGCATATCGATGAGCGCGAGCGGGAGCTGATCGAGGGTGAATTCGGCAAGCTCGACAATGACAGCGAATTGCAACAGTGGCTGCATGCCGAACTGAACAAGCCGCTGGATCCCGCCGACGTGGCGCGCGCCGCGCAGACCCCTGAAATCGCTGCCGAGATGTACCTCGCCAGCGTGATGCTGGTCGACCAGGAAAACTTCATGGAGCGCGCCTACCTTGACGAGCTGGCGCGCCAGCTGAAGCTCGACCCTGGCCTGCGTCAGGAGCTTGAAAGCCAAGTCAGGCTCGCCGCGGTTCAATGAGGCGCCGCTGGCGCTGAAATCATGGGCACGGATGCCCGATAAACCCTTCAAGCAGCGTCGGTGCGTCCCACGCAACGTAGCGTCCAGGCCCTGGGCTGCCGGCGAGCCCCTCTTGTCGCGTGCCGCTTGGCGCTTGACGTTGCAACTCAGTTATACTCTCCGGCTTTTCACCGAATCCCGCACGAGAGCTGCCCGCCATGGAAATCAACCCGATCCTGAACACCATCAAGGACCTGACCGAGCGTTCCGAATCAATTCGGGGGTATCTTTGACTACGATCAGAAGCATGACCGCCTGACCGAAGTCAACCGCGAGCTCGAAGACCCGAGCGTGTGGAACAAACCCGAGTATGCCCAGGAACTGGGTCGTGAGCGCTCCGCCCTGGCGCAGATCGTCGATACGCTGGACGAACTGGCCAGTGGCCTGGCCGATTCGCGCGAGCTGCTCGACATGGCCGTTGAAGAGGACGACGAAAGCGCCGTCAACGACGTTGTCGAAGTGCTCGAAGGCCTTGAGCACTCCCTTGCCCAACTCGAGTTCCGCCGCATGTTCAGCGGTGAGATGGACATGAACAACGCCTACCTGGACATCCAGGCCGGTTCCGGCGGCACCGAAGCCCAGGATTGGGCCAACATCCTGCTGCGCATGTACCTGCGCTGGGCCGCCAAGCGTGGCTTCGATGCCACCATCATGGAACTGTCCGAAGGCGAAGTCGCCGGCATCAAGGGTGCCACCGTGCACATCAAGGGCGAATACGCCTTTGGCTGGTTGCGCACCGAGATCGGTGTGCACCGTCTGGTGCGCAAGAGCCCGTTCGACTCCGGCGCTCGCCGCCACACCTCGTTCTCGGCGGTGTTCGTGTCGCCTGAGATCGACGACAAGGTGGAGATCGAGATCAACCCGTCGGACTTGCGCATCGACACCTACCGCTCCTCCGGGGCCGGTGGCCAGCACGTCAACACCACCGACTCGGCGGTGCGGATTACCCACGTGCCGACCAATACCGTGGTCAGCTGCCAGAACGAACGTTCCCAGCACGCCAACAAGGACACCGCCATGAAAATGCTGCGGGCCAAGTTGTACGAGCAGGAGATGCAGAAGCGCAACGCTGCCTCCCAGGCCCTGGAAGACAGCAAATCGGACATCGGCTGGGGTCACCAGATCCGCTCGTACGTGCTCGACGCGTCGCGGATCAAGGACCTGCGTACCGGCATCGAGCGCAGTGACTGCGACAAGGTGCTCGACGGCGACCTCGACGAATACCTGGAAGCCAGCCTCAAGCAGGGCCTCTGACCTGATGCCCCGGGGCATTCCCGTCTGCTGTAGACGGGTTTGCCCGCGATCCCAGGCCATGGGCCGGGGACAATGAACCCGTGATGGAAAATATGACGACATGAGCGACCTCAAACTCGACCCGCAAGACCTGCAACAGGAAGAAAACGCCCTGATCGCCCTGCGCAAGGACAAGCTTGCCGCCGAGCGCGCCAAGGGCCAGGCCTTCCCCAATGACTTCCGCCGCGACAGCTACTGCGACGATCTGCAGAAGCAGTACGTGGACAAGACCAAGGAAGAACTGGAAGCTGCAGCGATCCCGGTCAAGGTTGCCGGCCGTATCATGCTCAACCGTGGTTCGTTCATGGTGATCCAGGACATGACCGGACGCATCCAGGTCTACGTCAACCGCAAGACCCTGCCCGAGGAAACCCTGGCCGCGGTCAAGACCTGGGACCTGGGCGACATCATCGCCGCCGAAGGTACCCTGGCTCGCTCCGGCAAGGGTGACCTGTACGTCGAGATGACCTCCGTGCGCCTGCTGACCAAGTCGCTGCGCCCACTGCCGGACAAGCATCACGGCCTGACCGACACCGAGCAGCGCTACCGTCAGCGCTATGTCGACCTGATGGTCAATGAGGAAACCCGTCACACCTTCCGCGTACGCTCCCAGGTCATCTCGCACATCCGCAGCTTCCTGGCCAAGCGCGACTTCCTCGAAGTCGAGACGCCTATGCTGCAGACCATTCCTGGCGGTGCCGCGGCCAAGCCGTTCGAAACCCACCACAATGCGCTGGACATGGCCATGTTCTTGCGTATCGCTCCGGAGCTGTACCTCAAGCGCCTGGTGGTCGGCGGTTTCGAAAAGGTCTTCGAGATCAACCGCAACTTCCGTAACGAAGGCGTTTCGACCCGGCACAACCCCGAGTTCACCATGCTCGAGTTCTACCAGGCCTACGCCGACTACGAAGACAACATGGACCTCACCGAGGAGCTGTTCCGCGAGCTGGCGCAGTTGGTCCTGGGCAGCACCGATGTGCCGTACGGCGACAAGGTGTTCCACTTCGGCGAGCCGTTCGTGCGCCTGTCGGTGTTCGATTCGATCCTCAAGTACAACCCTGAGCTCAGCGCCGCTGACTTGCAGGATGTCGACAAGGCCCGCGCTATCGCCAAGCAGGCCGGGGCGAAGGTCTTGGGTCACGAAGGCCTGGGCAAGCTGCAGGTGATGATTTTCGAAGAGCTGGTCGAGCACAAGCTGGAGCAGCCGCACTTCATTACCGAATACCCGTTCGAAGTGTCGCCGCTGGCGCGCCGCAACGACGAAAACCCCAACGTCACCGACCGCTTCGAGCTGTTCATTGGCGGTCGCGAGATCGCCAACGCCTACTCCGAGCTCAACGACGCCGAGGACCAGGCCGAGCGCTTCCTCGCCCAGGTGGCCGAGAAGGACGCCGGTGACGACGAGGCCATGCACTTCGATGCCAATTTCGTCCGCGCCCTGGAGTACGGCATGCCGCCAACCGCGGGTGAGGGCATCGGTATCGATCGCCTGGTGATGTTGCTGACCAACTCGCCGTCGATCCGCGATGTGATCCTGTTCCCGCACATGCGTCCGCAGGCCTGAGCAGTCTGAACAAGCCGCCTTTTCAGGCGGCTTTTTTGAGCTTCAAGCCACGAGCTTCAAGACACAAGCTTCAAGCCACAAGCTGCAAGAAAAAGCAGCCTGCATGCCGACTGTCTTTGCTTGCAGCTTGCAGCTTGCAGCTTGCAGCTTGCAGCTTGCCGCTGCACTCCAGAGGTAGCCCATGATCCTCAAACTCGCCTCCCAAGGCGCCGCCGGCATTGCCAGCGCCGTCGCGCAAAGTGTGCAATACCAGGGCCGCAAGACCAGCCGCCAGGGCAGTGAACAGCGGCGCCAGCAGATCCTCGATGCGGCCATGCGCATCGTCGTGCGCGATGGCGTGCGTGGCGTGCGTCACCGCGCGGTGGCGACCGAGGCAGGGGTGCCGCTGTCGGCTACTACCTATTACTTCAAGGACATCGAAGACCTGCTGACCGACACCTTCGCCCAGTACGTCGAGCGCAGCGCCGCCTACATGGCCAAGCTCTGGGCCAACACCGAAGTGCTGTTGCGCCAGTTGTTGGCCCAGGGCGACGGCAGCCCACAATGGCGGGCGCGCCTGGCCGACGAGGTGGCGCGCATGACCGCTGACTATGTCAGTCGCCAGCTGCACAACCGCCGCGACTTCCTCATGGCCGAACAGGCCTTTCGCCAGGAGGCGCTGTTGTGCCCGCGCCTGGCGGAACTGGTGCGGGCCCACGAGCAGATCCTGCTGCACGGCGCGCGGCAAATGCTGCAGGTGGTGGGCTCGCGTCAGCCCGAGCAGGACGCCCTGGTGTTGACGGCGATTATCGAGCAGATGGAATATCAGGGCCTGCTCAAGGACGCGAATGTGCAAGCCGATGGGCAGATGCTCGCTATCCTTACCCGGTACCTGCACCTGGTGCTGGCATCGGCATGAGGCGCGACTGACCTTTTCAAGGAGAACCGGATGAAAGCCTGGCATGTGCTGTTGACCCTGTCATTCCTGCTGCTGGGCGGT
Organism: Pseudomonadota bacterium; assembly: GCA_023388335.1. Taxonomy (GTDB): domain Bacteria; phylum Pseudomonadota; class Gammaproteobacteria; order Pseudomonadales; family Pseudomonadaceae; genus Aquipseudomonas. Next base: position 13,461 of record JAEWGL010000060.1, read on the forward strand.
TGTCTGGTGACCTTCGACCAGCCGCTGCCGAGCAACCAGGCCGCGCCCAAGGCGCTGCTCGGCCAGTGGAGCAGCAAGGATGCCTGGGGCGAGCCGCTGAAGCTGAGCATCAGCCGCATCGGCGGCAATGCCTACAAGGCGGTGGCCCGCGGCCAAGGCAAGGCGCCCGAGGAATACGCCTTCAGCGTGTCGCGTCATGGCAACCGCTGGTACCTGTCGGCCGGCGTGCCCAAGCGCCTGGGCGGCAACTTCCTGATCGGCGGCTTCGAAGTGATCGAGGGCAAGGAACTGGTGATCTACAACCTCGATATCGAGCAGATCCGCCAGGCCGTGGAGCACAAGGAGCTGAGCGGCCGCAGCACCAAGGCAACCGAGGACAACGGCGATGGCATGCTCATCGACAGCGCGCCGGCGCGGGTACTGGCCTACCTGGACGATCCGGCCAATTCCGACCTGTTCATCGAAGTGGCGCGTTTCCAGCGGGCCGGTAAGTAAGCGATCCGATTCAAGGAGTGTGGGGTGGACGAGTACCAGCAGACGATACGCGCGCTGTCCGACCGGATTGTCGCCGCGCAGACGCCCATCCGCGTGCTCGACGCGGTGAAGTGGGACGACGGTGTCCGTCAGGGCTTTCTCAAGGCCAAGGGCAAGGAGCCACCCGCGGTGGACCGTGCCTATTACCTGGCGCGGCCGTTGTCTTTCGACTCTGCCGCGGTGAAGGCCGAGTTCCAGAGCATCGAACGCGATATCACCCGCCAGCTCGGCCAGTTCAATCCGGTCGGGCAGATCATGCGGCGCATGTGCAAGGAGTACCGCATGGTCGTGCGCATGCTCGAGGCCCGTGGCACCGAGGACTTTGGCCTGATTTCCCAGGAACTCTACGGCGCGGCCTCCGATGCCTTCCATGCCGGTGACCCGACCCTGGCCGATCTTGGCCGTATGCTGTCGGACTACCTGAACAACATCGACGGGCGCGGTGACCTCAAGGACGAGCCCAAGAGCCTTACGGCCAAGGAGGCGGTGGATATTCTCCAGCATCGCCTGAACAAGGTATTCGGCGAGGCCGAAGGCACCATCCGCGTGTTCGAATCCGACGGCATCGTTGCCGATGCCGCGGCGGGTGCCGATTACATCAAGATCCGCGCCGACGCCATGTTCAATACCCGCGACGTGCGCGCCCTGGAGGTCCACGAAGGGTTGGTGCACGTCGGCACTACCCTCAATGGCCTGAGCCAGCCGATCTGTACCTTCCTGGCCAAGGGACCGCCCTCGTCGACCGTGACCCAGGAAGGGCTGGCCATCCTCATGGAAGTGATCGCCTTCGCCTCCTACCCCAGCCGCTTGCGCAAGCTCACCAATCGCACCCGGGCCATCCACATGGTCGAGGAGGGCGCGGACTTCATGCAGATCTATGAGTTCTTCCGTGGCCAGGGCTTCGAGATGGGCGAGAGCTATGGCAATGCCAGCCGGGTGTTCCGTGGCTCGGTGCCCAACGGCCTGCCCTTTACCAAGGACTTGTCCTACCTCAAGGGTTTCATCATGGTTTACAACTACATTCAGTTGGCCGTGAAGAAGGGCAAGCTCGAGCAGATCCCGCTGCTGTTCTGCGGCAAGACCACCCTGGAGGACATGCGCACCCTG
>JAEWGL010000190.1 GCA_023388335.1 Pseudomonadota bacterium
ATGATGCCCAGCACATAGCTCGGCGCGCCCGGTACCGGCGCGATCTCGGTGTAGCGCAGGACTTCCTGCACCTGCATGACGTTGATGCCATAGGACTCGTTGTCCAGGCGGAAGGTAACCCACTGCAGGATTGGATCTTCGGAACCCTGCGCAGACGACTTTTTCATTCCCCTATCCCTCAAAACCCGCTCTCGGCGGTGTGCTCAGTGCGGCCACGGATGTTGCGGCCGATCATTTATGGTTGGCGTGCAGCTTGACCGCGCCGCTGGCGATCAACTCGGCCAGTTCGGCGACATCGAGCAGCGCGCACATGTGTTCGATCACGGTACCGGCCAGCCACGGGCGCTGGCCGCGTTGGCTGCGCCACTTGATTTCGCTCGGGTCCAGGCGCAGCGAGCGGCTGACCTGATGCACCGCCAGGCCCCATTCGTAGCCCTGTACCGAAATCACATACTGCAGGCCCTGGCGGAAGTCATCGCGGTAACGGTCGGGAATGATCCAGCGCGCGGTGTCCAGGACCTTGAGGTTGCCCGCCTGGCACGGCAGGATCCCCAGGAACCAGTTGGGCTGGCCGAACAACGGCGTCAGTTCCTGCCCCGCCAGGTTGTAGATCGAGCCCAGGCACACCAACGGCACGGCCAGCGTCAAGCCGGCGACGTCGAACAGCAGGCACTCGAAGGGCCCGGCAGCCCAGGCGGGTCGGCCGTCCATCGTCGCAGGCGAGGCCGGTGTACCGGGCGCGGACGGCAGGTGCAGCTCGACCAGCGGCTCGGCCCGCTCCGAGAACGGCGGGTTGACCGGCACGGGAAGGCGAGCGTGGGCGACCCCTTCAGCCTCGGCCACGGCAACCACGGGTTCGGCTACCGGCAGCACGCTCGGCACGACCCTGGCGGGCGGCTCGGCAAAGGCACGTGCCGCTGCCTGAGGCGAAGCCTTGCGCGGGCTCGGGGTGCGTGCATCACGCACCTGCTCCTCGAGCACCGCAGCCTCGAACTCGTCACTCGGCGCGAGCTCGGCAGGCGCCGCAGCGGGCCGCGCTTGATCGACCGCTTCAAGCTCCTCGGTGGCCTCTTGCAACAGCCCATCGAGGTAGGACTGCAACGCCAGTTGCGGTCGCGTGGTTGTATGCGGATCACGGATCATCAGGCCACCTGCATCGTGCTGTTGTGGGTCAGCAGCTGCTTGAGCAGCGCCCGGTAGGCAATCACGCCGCGGCTCTTGCCATCGAACTGCGACGGCGTGACACCGGCGCGGCTGGCGTCCCGCAGGCGCGTGTCGACGGGGATGTAGCCCTGCCACAGATGCTCGGGGTAGGACTCGCGCAGCACCTTCAACGTGCCCAGCGACGCCTGGGTGCGGCGATCGAACAGAGTCGGCACGATGTGGTACGGCAAGGCCTGCTTGCGCGAGCGGTTGACCATCGCCAAGGTGCTGACCATGCGCTCCAGGCCCTTGACCGCCAGGTACTCGGTCTGCACCGGGATCACCAGCTGCTGGCTGGCGGCCAGGGCGTTGACCATCAGCACGCCGAGCAGTGGCGGGCTGTCGATCAAGGCGTAGTCGAAATCCTGCCACAGCTGCGCCAGACTCTTGGCGATCACCAGGCCCAGGCCACTCTGCCCCGGCGACTGGCGCTCCAGCACCGCCAGCGCCGTGCTCGAGGGCAGCAGCGAGATGCGCTCGTGGCTGGTCGGCAGCAGCAACTGCCCCGGCAGGCCCTCGGGCACCGCGCCCTTGTGCAGGAACAGGTCGTAGCAGCTGTGTTCCAGGGTATCGGGGTTATGCCCGAAGTAGCTGGTCATGGACCCGTGCGGGTCAAGGTCGACCACGACCACGCGCTTGCCCGCCTCGGCCAGCAGCCCGGCCAGGGCGATCGAAGTGGTGGTCTTGCCGACGCCACCTTTTTGATTGGCTACTGCCCAGACTCTCATCGTGCGTTGCTTCCTCCCGGTTGGGCCGCCTGCCCTGCCGGGAACGGGTTAAAAGTTCGGTGACGGGGAATTGACGGGATTGCCCCCAGCCGTCGGTACTGCCGATGCCGGTGCAGTTTGTGTGCCAGCCCGCTTCAATGCCGCATCCGGCATCGCGTTGGCCGAGCCGGTACCGGTCAGGCTGCGGCGTACTTCAAGGTTGCGCGAGATCACCAGCACCACCCGGCGATTGCGCGCGCGGCCCTCGGCGGTGTCGTTGCCAGCCACCGGCTGGTATTCCCCATAGCCGACCGAGGCCATGCGCGCCGGATTGACCCCTTCCATGGCCAGCAGGCGGACGATGCTCGCCGCCCGGGCCGACGACAGCTCCCAATTGGTCGGGTACTGCGCGGTGCGGATCGGCAGGTTGTCGGTAAAGCCTTCGACGTGCACCGGGTTGGCGAACGGCTTGAGGATGTTCGCCACCTTCTCGATGATGGTGAAGGCCACGTCACTGGGCATGGCGTCGCCGCTGCCGAACAACAGCGCCGAGCTCAGCTCGATTTCCAGCCACAGCTCGTTGCCGCGCACGGTCATCTGATTGGACTGGATAAGGTCGCCGAAGGCGTCACGCACATCGTCGGTGATGGTCGTCAGCGGGTCGTTGCGGGTCTGCCCAAGTCCGGCCTCGAGCTGCTCGCTGTCCTTGATCAACGGCTCGGCTGGTTTGATGCTCAGGGGCCGCTCTTCGCCGATGGGAATCGCCTTCATGCTGCGCTCCGGGTCGCTGAAGGCCCCGAGCAGCGCTTCAGAGACGACCTTATACTTGCCCTCGTTGACCGAGGAAATGGAATACATGACCACGAAAAAAGCGAACAGCAAGGTGATGAAATCCGCGTAGGACACCAGCCAGCGTTCGTGATTCTCAGCTTCCTCGACTTTACGACGGCGCGCCATGACCTACTCCATGAAGCCTTGCAGCTTCAACTCGATAGAGCGCGGATTTTCCCCTTCGGCAATCGACAACAGGCCTTCGAGCAACATCTCGCGGTAACGCGACTGGCGCATCGCGACCGCCTTGAGCTTGCTGGCGATCGGCAGCAGGATCAGGTTGGCACTGGCCACGCCGTAGATGGTGGCCACGAAGGCCACGGCAATGCCAGTGCCCAGCTGCGAGGGGTCGGCCAGGTTGCCCATCACATGGATCAGCCCCATCACCGCTCCGATGATGCCGATGGTCGGGGCGTAGCCCCCCATGCTCTCGTACACCTTGGCGGCTTGGATATCGCGGCTTTCCTGGGTCAGGAAATCCACTTCGAGGATGCTGCGGATGGCCTCGGGCTCGGCGCCGTCGACCAGCAGTTGCAGGCCCTTGCGGGCGTAGGGATCGGGTTCGACGTCGGCAACCCCCTCCAGGCCCAGCAGGCCTTCCTTGCGCGCCGTCAGGCTCCAGTTCACGACCCGATCGATGCCGCCGGCCAGGTCCACGCGCGGTGGAAAGAAAATCCACACAAGGATCTGCAGGGCCCGCTTGAAGGCATGCAAGGGTGACTGCAGCAGCGACGCCGCCAGGGTGCCGCCGAGCACGATCAGCGCCGCCGGGCCGTTGATCAGCGCCGAGATATGCCCGCCTTCGAGGAAGTTGCCGCCAACGATGGCGACGAAGGCGAGAATGATGCCGATCAGGCTCAGGACATCCATCAGACACAGGCCTCGACCAGGTGCTTGCCGATCTCGTCCAGGCTGTAGACCGCGTCCGCCAGGTTGGCCTTGACGATGGCCATGGGCATGCCATAGATCACGCAGCTGGCTTCATCCTGGGCCCAGACCGTGCTGCCGCCCTGCTTGAGCAGACGAGCCCCCTCGCGGCCGTCGGCGCCCATGCCGGTGAGTACCACCGACAGCACCTTGTCGCCGTAGGACTTGGCCGCAGAACCAAAGGTGATGTCCACGCACGGCTTGTAGTTCAGACGCTCATCGCCCGGCAGAATCTTCACCGTGCCGCGGCCGTCGACCATCATCTGCTTACCGCCTGGCGCCAGCAGGGCCAGGCCCGGGCGCAGGACGTCGCCGTCCTCGGCTTCCTTGACACGGATCCGGCACAGTTTGTCGAGGCGTTCGGCGAACGCCTTGGTGAAGGCCGCGGGCATGTGCTGGATCAGCACGATCGGTGCCGGGAAGCTGGCCGGCAATTGGGTCAGGACCCGCTGCAAGGCCACTGGGCCGCCGGTGGACGTGCCGATGGCCACCAGCTTGTAGGGCTTGCGCTTGGGCGCAGACGAGCCATGCGACGGCGCACCCGCCACGCTGCGGCCGCTGGGTGCCGGCGCGGCAGTGACGCTGCGCAAACTGGGCGCTGGCGCGCTGCCGACTACGCCGCTGGCCGCTGCCGGGCTGCTCGGCGCCGGGGCATGGCCCGAGGTCGATAAATTGCCGAAGCGGCGATTGCTGCGCGAGAGCGTGTGGACCTTCTCGCACAGCAATTGCTTGACCTTGTCGGGGTTGCGCGAGATGTCCTCGAAGTTCTTCGGCAGATAATCGACCGCACCGGCATCCAGCGCATCGAGGGTGACACGAGCGCCTTCGTGGGTCAGCGACGAGAACATCAGCACAGGCGTCGGGCAACGCTGCATGATGTGCCGCACGGCGGTAATGCCATCCATCATGGGCATTTCGTAGTCCATGGTGATGACGTCAGGTTTGAGCGCCAGGGCCTGGTCGATCGCTTCCTTGCCATTGGTCGCGGTACCGACGACCTGGATCGTCGGGTCTGCCGAAAGAATTTCCGAGACACGGCGGCGGAAGAAACCGGAATCATCCACCACCAGGACCTTGACTGCCATAAACACTCCGTTAGGCGGCGCGACCGCCAGGGCGCGCCACCGAAATCAAATACGCCGGGCGGCGTAACGCTTGAGCATGCTCGGGACATCGAGGATCAGCGCAATGCGCCCATCGCCGGTGATGGTCGCGCCGGAGATGCCAGGAGTGCCTTGCAGTCCCTTGCCCAGGGGCTTGATGACCACTTCTTCCTGGCCAACCAGCTGGTCGACGACAAAGCCGATGCTCTGGTTGCCGA
>JAEWGL010000251.1 GCA_023388335.1 Pseudomonadota bacterium
CATGTGGTCGTGCTCATCAGCCATCTGCAGTGCCCAGAACAGCAAAGCCGCCTGGCTGCGCTCGTCAGCGGGGTGATAGCGCACTACGCCGACCAGACCCACATACAGGTGCTCGACACCTCGGTGCACGAGGCGCTTCAGGTCGCCCGAGAGCTGGAGCAGCGTGGCGAGGTCGACGTTTTTATCTGCGCCGGTGCCACCGCCGCCTACCTGCGCAGGCACCTGACCCAGCCGGTGCTATCGATGCGCATCGGTGGCGGCGACCTGCTGCGCGCATTGGGGCAGGCGCGAACGCAGTCCTCGCAGGTAGCGGTCCTCAGCTACAACCGCATCAACACAGACCTGCAAGCCATGTCCGCGCTGTTCACCGTGAAGGTCCACCAAGCGTCCTACACCACGCTGGAAGAGGCGCGACTGGCGGTAGAACACGCGGCCGGGCTCGGTTGCCGCAGCATCATCGGCTCTTCCACGGTCGTGGAACTCGCCGAGCAGGCTGGCCTGCACGGAGTGCTGTCGCTCAGTACCGATACCGTGCGCAAGGCACTGGAAGAAGCGTTGGGGATCCTGCACAGCCAACGTATCGAAATCGCCAAGCGCCAGCACCTCAATGCGGTGCTGCGGCACATCCCGGCCGGCGTGGCGGCGGTGGACAATCACGGCATCGTGCAGTCACTCAACCCGGCACTGGCCGTGCTGCTGGACCTGCCGGCGAGCGCCGCGCTGGGCCGGTCACTGCAGGAACTTTGTCCGGAGCTGGACCTGGAACAAGCCCTGCGCGATGGCACCGGCGAGGAAAACCGCGTCATCCGCCTCGGCGCACACTCGGTCGTCAGCAACTTGCTACCGATCCTGGAAAACGGTCAGCGCACGGGCATGGTGCTGACCTGCCAGGACACCTCGGCGGTACAGCGTGCCGACCAGCGTATTCGCTCCTCGCGGCGCCCGGGCGCCTTCACTGCCAAGTACCGGCTCGAACAGATCAGCGGCAACAGCCTGGCCAATCGCGAAATGCTGCGTTTGGCCGAACGCTTTGCGATGACCGATTCGACCGTCCTGATCACCGGCGAAAGCGGCACCGGCAAGGAACTGCTGGCCCAGGGCATTCATAACGCCAGCCGCCGCCCGAACGGCCCCTTCGTCGCGATCAACTGCGCGGCGTTTCCCGAGACGCTGCTCGAGAGCGAGCTGTTCGGCTACGAGGAAGGTGCCTTCAGCGGTTCGCGCAAGGGTGGCAAGCCCGGTCTGTTCGAGGCGGCGCATCGCGGCACCTTGTTCCTCGACGAGGTCGGCGACATGCCGGTACCGCTGCAGACTCGCCTGCTACGTGTGCTGCAGGAGCGCGAAGTGCTGCGCCTTGGCGGCACCGAGCCGATCTCCATCGACGTGCGTATCGTCGCCGCCACGCATCAGGATTTGCCCGAGGCCATAAAGGCCGGACGTTTTCGCACCGACCTGTACTACCGCCTGAATATTCTTCGCCTGCAGACCATGCCCTTGCGCGAACGACCGGAGGATATCGCCATGATCGCCCGCGGCATCGTCCAACGCCTGCTGATCAACGGCCAGCCACAAGGGGCTGGCGAGCTGCCCGCGCTGTTGCTGCCCTATCTCACGGCCTACCCGTGGCCGGGTAACGTGCGCGAACTGGAGAACATCCTCGAGCGCGCGTTGCTCTCGGCCAGGGATCTGACGCGCCATGGCGCGATCGACGAAGCTCGCCTGGCGCGCCTGATCCCCGAACTGTTCGAGCATCGCGAAACTGCGGTCTCAACCCCTGCGCAGACTGAGAGTGACCTACGCTCTATAAGCAAAGCAGCGCAAGTGCAGCATGTGCGGCAGACGCTGGAGGCGTGCCAAGGCAACCTGGATGAAGCCGCGCGCAAACTTGGCATCAGCCGATCGACACTGTGGCGCAGGCTGCGCTCCGAGCGCAGGTAATACGTGGCGTTTCACACGCTCTACCTTGTGGAACCGCTTCGCGGCGTCCGACTCCAAGGGTGCACGCAGCTTTGAGACACGGAACCAACATGGACAAATACGCCTCGCGCGATTGGCTCCCCCACGAAAAGCCCACGTTGCCAGGCTCGCCGTCGACGCCCTTGCATGCCACGCCCAAGCGCCTGGCCTTTGGCATTGTCGGGCTGCTGGTGGCGATCACCGGTGGGCTGGGCAACGCGCTGGTCACGGCCAACCTGCAATTCCTGCAAGGCGCGCTCGGCGCCACTTCCGCGGAAATGGCCTGGCTGCCGGCGGCCTTCGTCATGACCAACGTGTCGATGAACCTGCTGCTGGTCAAGTTCCGCCAGGAATTCGGCCTGCGCGCCTTCACCGAGATCTTCCTGGTGCTCTATGCCCTGGTGACCTTCGCTCATCTGTTCGTCAACGACCTGAACTCGGCGGTGGCCGTACGCGCGGCGCACGGCATGGTCGGTGCGGCGCTGAGCTCGCTGGGCCTGTACTACATGATCCAGGCGTTTCCGGCCAAATGGCGGCTCAAGGCACTGGTGCTTGGGCTGGGCGCTTCGCAGTTGGCACTGCCGCTGGCGCGGATATTCTCCGAAGACTTGCTGCAGATTGCCGAATGGCGTGGCCTGTACCTGTTCGAACTGGGCCTGGCACTGACGGCGCTGGGCTGCGTATTGCTGCTCAAGCTGCCCCCCGGCGACCGCTTCAAGACCTTCGAACCCTTGGACTTCCTGACCTTCGCCATTCTGGCCAGCGGTGTCGCGCTGCTCTGCGCGGTGCTGTCGCTGGGGCGCATCGACTGGTGGTTGGACACACCGTGGATCGGTGTCGCCCTCGCCGGCTCCATCGCCCTGATCCTGGCGGGCCTTGCCACCGAGCACAACCGCAGCAATCCGCTGCTGATGACGCGCTGGCTGGGCAGCGGCGTGGCGTTGCGCCTGGCCTTGTGCGTCATCCTCATCCGCATGGTGACTTCCGAGCAGTCTACCGGCGCTGTAGGTTTCCTGCAGGCGCTCAACATGAGCAGCGAGCAAATGCGCAGCCTTTATCTGGTGATGCTGGTGGGCGCGGTGGCGGGGCTTGCGGTCAGCGCGCTGACGATCAATCCCCAGCACCTGGTGCTGCCGCTGTTCATCTCGCTGGCCATGATGGCCACGGGGGCATTCATGGACACCACCTCCAGCAACCTCACACGGCCAGCGCAGATGTACCTCAGCCAGTTTCTCCTGGCCTTCGGTAGCACATTCTTCCTCGGGCCCACCATGGTCCTGGGCATCAGCCACGTAAGGACCAACCCAGGCAACCTGGTAAGCTTCTCGGTGATGTTCGGCATCTGCAACAACCTTGGCGGCCTGCTCGGGGCCGCCTTGCTCGGCACCTACCAGATCGTGCGGGAGAAATTCCATTCCAGTCACATCGTCGAGCAGCTGACCTTGCTCAACCCCTTGGTGCAAGGCCGCGTGCAGAGCGGCGGCGCGGCCTACTCCGGGATCATCGCCGACCCGTCGCTGCGCGCCGATGTCGGCATCCGCGTGCTGAGCAACGCGGCGACCCGCGAGGCGAACATCATGGCCTACAACGATGTCTTCACCTTGATTGGCAGCATCGCCATACTCACCATGATCTGGATTTCCATCCGTGGCAGCTGGCTGTGGTACTGCGCTCGCACCGACCGCACGGCTGCCCCCTCCGACCCTAGCCGTGGCGCCTCTGCCCAATGACCGAACCGACTACCACGACCACCACCGCCATCGCCGAAACCCCTGAAGGGCTTGCACCACCCGCCTCGCAGCGCGGCGAGCGGCCGTTGCGCACGCGCGTTCTGTCTTCGCTGATTTTCGCCAGCGTCGCCGTCGTCGGTGTGCTGGTGGTGCTCTATGCCTGGCAGCTGCCGCCTTTCACCAGCGCCATCGAAACCACCGAGAACGCCCTGGTGCGTGGCCAGGTCACGCTGATCGGCCCGCAACTCAGTGGCTATGTGCATGAAGTGCCGGTGCAGGATTTTCAGTTCGTCAAGGCCGGTGACCTGCTGGTGCGCCTGGACGACCGCATCTACAAGCAACGCCTGCAGCAGTCCCTGGCCCAGCTCGAACAGCAGAAAGCCGCCCTGGCCAATAACCTGCAGCAGCGCAGGAGCGCCGAGGCTACCATCGTGCAACGCCAGGCGGCCATTGCCGACAACGAAGCCCAGGTGAAAAAGAGCCTGGCCGACCTGCGCCGCAACGAGGAGCTGGTCCGTGACGGTTCGGTGTCGCGCAGCGAGCTGGACCTCACCCGGGCGGCCCATGCCAAGGAAGTCGCGGCACTGGCCCAGGCCAAGGCCGCGTTGGAAATCGCCCGGCAAGACCTGCAAACGGTGATCGTCAACCGCGACTCGCTGGAAGCGGCGGTGGAAAACGCCAAGGCCGCCGTCGAACTGGCGCGCATCGACCTGGACAATACCCGGGTCACGGCGCCGCGTGACGGCCAGCTGGGGCAGATTGGCGTGCGCCTGGGTGCCTACGTCAACTCTGGGGCCCAGATGATGGCGTTGGTTCCCGACACGCTCTGGGTGATCGCCAACATGAAGGAAACCCAGATGCACAACGTGCGCATCGGCCAGCCAGTGACCTTCACCGTCGACGCCCTCGACCACCTCAAGTTGCGCGGCCATGTACAACGCATCTCGCCCGCCACCGGCTCGGAATTCGCCCTGTTGCAAGCGGACAACGCCACCGGCAACTTCGTCAAGATCGCCCAGCGCATCCCCGTGCGCATCACCGTCGACGCCGAGCAGCCCCTGGCGCGGCGCTTGCGTCCGGGGATGTCGGTGGTCGTCAGTATCGATACCGGCTACCTCGTCGAGGGTGACCGGATGGGGGTTGAGGTACAGAGGGGCGACTGAGGTCCCTCACTGGATCAGTTCAGCGCGCAAGATCGGCGCGCAGGCGCTGGCCGGCATAGGCCTGGGCCTGTTCAGCCTTCTGCACTACGGCGGCGGTGCCAAAGAACTCATGCGTCACGCCCTCATACAGCTTGCGTTCCACCGCCACACCCTGCCGGCGCAACGCCTGCTCGAGCAAGGCGCCGTCGTCGCGCAGCGGATCGATCTCGGCATTGATCAGGGTCACGGGCGGCAGGCCCTTGAGGTCGGCATTGACCAGATCGATGCGAGGATCGCGTACTTGTGCTTCGTCGCTGGTAACCTGGGCGATGAACCAGAGCATCATCGGGCGGTTCAAGGGCATGGCATCGGCATATTTGAGGTAGGATTCGGTCCGGGTATTGGCCTGTGCCACCGGGTACACGGCCAGCACATGGCGTGGCGCCTGAAGCTTCTGCTCATGGGCCGCCACGGCAGTCGCGACCGCCAGGTTGCCACCGGCACTTTCCCCGGCCAGACCCAGGCGCTGGGGATTACCGCCCAGGTTCTGAGCGTTGCGGGTCAGCCAACGGTAGGCCGCCAGGGCGTCGTCATGGGCGGCGGGGAACTTGTGCTCGGGTGCCAACCGGTAGTCGACCGAGACTACGATCGCATTGGCCTGCTTGGCCAGACCCCGTGCGCCACCGTCATACACCTTGCGGTCGGCGAAGACCCAACCGCCGCCATGAAAATACAGCACCACGGGCAGCGGGCCTGCACCGCTGGGGGTATACACCGTCGCCGGCAGGCTTCCCGCCGCGCCCGGCAGGTTGATCTCGCGTGTGCTCACGCCAGGGACCAGCGCCTCGGGCGATAGGTCCTTGTTCTGGTCTTGCAGCACACCCTTGACCGCATCGGCAATGGTGGGTTGCTGGCGGGCTTCGGTGGGCGTGGTCTTCTCCACGGCCTTGGCGTCGAAACTGGTGAATTTGTTGAGGACTTTTTGCATGTCGCTGTCGGTGCGGAACAGGCTTTTCGTGCCGCTGACGGCGAGTTCCGAGACGCTGCGTTTCTCGGGGTCACGGGCGCAGCCAGTAAGGATCGCGGCACAGCCAAGGGTCATCAACGACAACAGGATTGCCGCGTTGCGAGGTCTGTTCATAGGGTCGCTCCAAGCGCACCGCCGACGCAGGATGCGCGGCTGTCAAAATTTCAGAGAGGCCCTATCGCAAACCCGTTCAGGTGGCCCGAAAGCTGCGCAGACCAACGGTCGAGCCGGTACACTGGCCACTTTCGATGACTCATTGCAGGAGAGCCCATGGCAAACCAGGACATCACCTTCATCCCCGACCCGGACGCCGAGTCCATTTCCTCCGACGTCGCCGGCTTCGGCGGCCTGCTGGTCTCCACCCAGATCCCGACACGGGCCGATGGCAGCCTGGAGCTGGGCGGCATCGTCGAGCAGTCCGAATGCACCCTGCAGGCGCTCAAGGTCGCGCTGGAAAAGGCTGGCAGCTCCATGGACCGGGTCTTGCACCTGACCATCTACCTGACCGACATGGCTGACCGGGCAGCGTTCAACGAGGTCTACACGCGATTCTTCGCCAAGCCTTGGCCGGTGCGCGCGGCTGTTGGCGTAGCATCACTCGCCACCGAAGGCATGCGTGTGGAAGTGACCGCGATGGCGGCCAAGGGCTGAGACGCGATCCATGCGACACCGCGTTCAGTCCCTCTCCCTGTGGGAGATCGCCCAGCCCGCTGGGCTGCGCTGTCGCGCAGAGAACAAAGCCTGCAAGCGCGGC
>JAEWGL010000257.1 GCA_023388335.1 Pseudomonadota bacterium
CTTTTGGCGAGTGGCTTGGGTGTTCGGCCAAGGCGCCGCGACGAGTCATAGCAGGGCTATGGCGAGGAGTGGCAACGCCGGCCGGGCGCGCAAGACGCCGCCAAAAGTGAACAGCTTATTTCCGAGACAGGACACTAGCGGGGTGGCCAGCGCTCTGGTAGCCGTGGCCAAAGCGACGCTGCCGATGAGCCTGGCGGCGGGCTTCATCGGCATGAGCTTGTGCGGCGGGCTGCTGCTGATAGGGCTTTCGCGCAGCCAGCCGCTGATCGCCTAGCGGCGCCGCTCAGATATCCAGCACCTGCGCGGCGATGCCGAAGTACACCAGTACCCCGGCGGCATCGGCGATGGAGGTCACCAGCGGGCCGCTGGCGGTGGCGGGATCGAGCTTCAGGCGGCTGAGGATGAACGGCAGGCTCATGCCGATGAGGCTGCCGATCAACACGATCACCAGCATGCTGCTGGCAACGATCACCGCGATGTCCGGGCCGCCGCGCAGCAGGCCCAGCGAGGCGACAGCCACCGCCATGGTGCCGCCCAGGGCCAAGGCCACGCCGCACTCGCGGGCCAGCAGGGTCATCCAGTCGCGCAACGCCACTTCACCGGTGGCCAGGCCACGCACCATCAATGTCGCCGACTGGGCACCGGCGTTGCCGCCGCTGTCGACCAGCAAGGGCAGGAAGAACACCAGGGCAATGTGGGCGGCGATGGTCTCTTCGAAAGCGGCGATGCCGGCACCGGAGAACAGGTTGCCGAACACCAGCAGCACCAGCCAGAGCACGCGTTTGCGGTACAGCAGGCCGATGGTCGCGTCTTTCAAGTTGCCGATATGGGTGCCGATCAGTGCGCCCTTGTGGAAGTCCTCGGTGGCCTCCTCGACCACCACATCCAGGGCCTCGTCACAGGTGACGATGCCCATCAGGCGGCCTTCGGCATCCAGCACGGGCACCGCCAGCAAGTCGTGCTCGCGGATCAGGCTGGCCACCGCTTCCTGGGACGTGTCGGTGCGTACGCTGATGACCTCGCGCTCCATCAGTTGCTCGATCGCAAGCCCGGGCGCGGCGAGGATCAGTTCGCGCAGCGACAGGGTACCGAGCAGGTTGCGCTGCCCGTCCAGGACGTAGGATTGATAGATGGTCTCGGCGTCCGCCGCTTCGCGGCGCAGCATGTCGATGGCCTGGCTGGCGCTGAGGCCGCTGTCCAGGCTCGAGTATTCACTGCTCATCAAGGCACCGGCGGTACCCTGAGCGTAGCGCTCGGGTTGCAACAAATGATCGCGGCGGGCCTGGGCCTGTTGGCGCAGGTCAGTGTTGCAGGCGAGCTGGTCGGAAATATAGTGCATGAGGTTCTCCAGGCGCCGAGCCAGGCGCCCACAGACCTCAGCCTCGTGGGCTCAAGCCGTCGACAGCCCTGGCGACGGTGCGCTCAGTGCCAATTTGCAGGTTCGTGTCGAACTGAAACTGGGAAGGTCCATTAAGGGGTTTCTCGTGAAGCCGCACATGCGGCGGGCAGATAATAGGCAGCCAAACAGGGCGCGTCAGCCGGAATGATCCCGTCGAACGTCATTTCAGAAAGGTCCTACAGCGCCAGGGCAATAGTGAAGCCAGCAATGATCCGCCGCCGTAAAGCGGCCAGCCATCCACATCGCCATTCCCTCGCCGCGCCAGCGGTGTAGAATCGGGCTATTCATCGCCAGACATCCCCGGCGGGTTTAGGAGCTCTGGTCGAACACGCGGCGATCCCGTGGTGCCTTCGACCTCATCCGTGCCAGCGGCTACCGGCCTTCGGCACAAAGGACAAGAGAAGCTCACTTCCCCTTTAGAACCTGATATAGCCGCCAGGAGTGCTTCATGCCTGATTACCGCTCGAAAACATCCACCCACGGTCGCAACATGGCCGGTGCCCGTGCCCTGTGGCGTGCCACCGGGATGAAGGACGACGACTTCAAGAAGCCGATCATCGCCATCGCCAACTCCTTCACCCAGTTCGTCCCAGGCCACGTGCACCTGAAGGACCTGGGCCAGCTGGTCGCCCGCGAGATCGAACGCGCCGGTGGCGTGGCCAAGGAATTCAACACCATCGCGGTCGATGACGGCATCGCCATGGGCCATGACGGCATGCTCTATTCCCTGCCGAGCCGCGAGATCATCGCCGATGCCGTGGAATACATGGTCAACGCCCATTGCGCCGATGCCATCGTGTGCATCTCCAACTGCGACAAGATCACCCCCGGCATGCTGATGGCTGCCCTGCGCCTGAACGTCCCGGTCATCTTCGTCTCCGGCGGCCCGATGGAAGCCGGCAAGACCAAGCTGGCCAGCCATGGCCTGGACCTGGTCGATGCCATGGTCATCGCCGCCGACTCCTCGGCCAGCGACGAGAAGGTTGCCGAGTACGAGCGCAGCGCGTGCCCGACCTGCGGCTCGTGCTCCGGCATGTTCACCGCCAACTCGATGAACTGCCTGACCGAAGCCCTGGGTCTGGCCCTGCCGGGCAACGGCTCGACCCTGGCCACCCACAGCGACCGCGAGCAGCTGTTCCTGCAGGCTGGCCGTACCATCGTCGAGCTGTGCAAGCGCTACTACGGCGAGAACGACGAGTCGGTGCTGCCGCGCAATATCGCCAACTTCAAGGCGTTCGAGAACGCCATGATGCTGGACATCGCCATGGGCGGTTCGACCAACACCATCCTGCATTTGCTGGCCGCCGCCCAGGAAGCCGAGATCGAGTTCGACCTGCGCGATATCGACCGCCTGTCGCGCAGCGTTCCGCAGCTGTGCAAGGTCGCGCCGAACATCCAGAAATACCACATGGAAGACGTGCACCGCGCTGGCGGCATCTTCAGCATCCTCGGCTCGCTGGCCCGTGGCGGCCTGCTGCACACCGACCTGCCGACCGTGCACAGTCCGAGCATGGAAGAGGCCATCGCCAAGTGGGACATCACCCAGACCACCGACGAAGCCGTGCATCACTTCTTCAAGGCAGGCCCGGCCGGGATCCCGACCCAGACTGCTTTCAGCCAGTCGACCCGCTGGGACACCCTGGATGACGACCGTGAAAACGGCTGCATCCGCAGCGTCGAACACGCCTACTCCAAGGAAGGCGGCCTGGCCGTGCTGTACGGCAATATCGCCCTGGACGGTTGCGTGGTAAAGACCGCCGGTGTCGACGAGTCGATCCTGGTGTTCGAAGGCAACGCGAAGATCTTCGAAAGCCAGGACAGCGCGGTACGCGGCATCCTCGCCGACGAAGTGAAGGCCGGTGATATCGTCATCATCCGTTATGAGGGTCCGAAAGGTGGCCCGGGCATGCAGGAAATGCTCTATCCGACCTCGTACCTGAAATCCAAGGGCCTGGGCAAGGCTTGCGCCCTGCTCACCGACGGACGCTTCTCCGGCGGCACCTCGGGCCTGTCGATCGGCCATGCTTCGCCAGAAGCCGCAGCCGGTGGCGCGATCGGCCTGGTGCGTGACGGTGACAAGGTACTGATCGACATCCCTAACCGCACCATCAACCTGCTGGTCAGCGATGAAGAGCTGTCGCATCGCCGTATCGAGCAGGACAAGAAAGGCTGGAAGCCTGTCGAAGTCCGTCCGCGCAAGGTCACCACCGCCCTCAAGGCTTACGCCCTGCTGGCGACCAGCGCCGACAAAGGCGCCGTACGCAACAAGGCGATGCTCGAAGGGCTCTGAGCCTTCGCTGCAGCGATGAAAACCGGCGCCGAGTGCGCCGGTTTTTTTTGGTCGCTGGAGCCCGCAGAGCGTGTGAACGAAGCGGTCCCTGTGGAAGATCGTCCAGCCCGCTGGGCTGCGCTGTCGCGAGAGAACAAAGCCTGCAAGCGCGGCGGCAGTCCACCCTGTGGGAGCGCGGTTGCAGGGTTGCGGCCGCTGCGCGCCCGGTCGCGGCCCATCAGCTAAATCAAAAGGTTAGCCTTTGTTCTATAAAGAGCGGATTTACCTGCGAAGAGGTCCCAGGAAAAGCGCGAAACACTCTGTTGATTGCCAATAACACCAACATGTTATTCCATAACCACCTAAGCACATTCCATTTAGATATAAATTCGTTTGTTTTCAGCCTGTTAGCATTTCGGTTCGCAATCGCGCACAGAGGCGATGCTTATCTTTATTGTTTTTCGGAGCTTCAATGAACCTGCCGTTGTCACTCAATCTGCTGGCGTTCCTGGCCTTGTTGCTGGGCCTGGCAAAAATTCCCCGCCCTGACTGGAGCCTGGCCAAGAAGGTCCTGCTGGGCCTGGTCCTGGGCGTCCTGTTCGGCGTGGTTCTGCATGCGATTTACGGTGCCGGGCATCCGGTGCTCAAGGCCACTATCGGCTGGCTCGACCTGGTTGGCATGGGTTACGTGCAGCTGTTGCAGATGATCGTCATGCCGCTGATCTTCGCCTCGATCCTCAGTGCCGTGGCGCGCCTGCACAATGCCTCGTCACTGGGGCGGATCAGTGTGCTGACCATCGGCACGCTGTTGCTGACCACCGCCATCGCTGCCCTGATCGGCATCGTGCTGACCAACCTGTTCGGCCTGAGCGCCGAGGGCCTGGTCGCCGGGACCCAGGAAATGGCCCGCATGCAGGCCATCCAGAGCGACTATGCGGGCAAGGTCTCCGGCCTCAACGTCCCGCAGTTGCTGCTGTCGTTCCTGCCCAGCAACCCGGTGGGGGATCTTGCCCGGGCCAAGCCGACCTCGATCATCAGCGTGGTGATCTTCGCCGTGTTCCTGGGTCTCGCCGCCTTGCAGCTGCTCAAGGACGATGCCGAAAAGGGTAACCGCGTCCTCCTCGCCATCGACACCTTGCAGGCCTGGGTCATGCGTCTGGTGCGCCTGGTGATGAAGCTGACGCCTTACGGTGTGCTGGCGCTGATGACCAAGGTCGTGGCCAGTTCCAACCTTGAAGACATCCTCAAGCTGGGCAGTTTCGTGGTGGTGTCCTACCTCGGCCTGGGGCTGATGTTCGTGGTCCACGCGCTGATCATCGCGGCCACCGGCGTCAGCCCGCTGCGGTTCTTGCGCAAGGTCTGGCCGGTGCTGACCTTCGCCTTCACCAGCCGCTCCAGCGCCGCGAGCATTCCGCTGAGCATCGAGGCGCAGACCTTGCGCCTGGGTGTGCCGCCGTCGATCGCCAGTTTCTCTGCGTCGTTTGGCGCCACCATCGGCCAGAACGGCTGCGCCGGCCTGTACCCGGCAATGTTGGCGGTGATGGTGGCTCCGGCGGTCGGTATCGACCCGTTCGACCCACTGTGGATCGCCACCCTGGTGGCCATCGTCACCCTGAGTTCGGCGGGCGTGGCCGGTGTCGGCGGTGGCGCGACCTTCGCCGCGCTGATCGTGCTGCCGGCCATGGGCTTGCCGGTAGAGTTGGTGGCGCTGCTGATCTCGGTCGAGCCGTTGATCGACATGGGTCGCACCGCATTGAACGTGAACGGCGCGATGACCGCCGGCGTGGTGACCAGCCAGTTGCTCAAGCAGACGGACAAGCACGTGTTGGTCACCGAGGGCCATGCCGAGCTGAGTCACTCCTGAATGGCTGGCGCCTGATAGGCATGAGCGATCGCGCAGCCTTGCAGAGGCTGTGCGATCTCTAGCAGGACCGCACAGGGCGTGAATTCAGACCTTGTCCCAAACCTCGAAGTGATACACCGGCCGGTCCCCGTCAGCCGCCTGCGGCTCACTGGACACCAGCGTCCACGCGTCCTGGTCGAAGGCGGGGAACCAGGCGTCGCCTTCCGGGCTCAGTTCCACCCGGGTCAGGTACATGCGGCTGACCAGCCCGCTCGCCAGCGCCTGGCCATACAACTGCGCGCCGCCAATGAGCATCAGTTCATCGATGCCGTGCTCGCGCGCCCACTGCTCGGCCCTGGCCAGGGCACCCTCCAGCGATGCGAAAACCTCGGCGCCGTCGAGCTGCAAGCCCGGTTGGCGGCTGACCACCAGGTTCAATCGGCCCGGCAACGGGCGGCCAAGCGAATCCCAGGTCTTGCGACCCATGATGATCGGCTTGCCCAGCGTGGTGGCCTTGAAGTACTTGAAATCCCCCGGCAGGTGCCAGGGCATGCTGTTGTCGATACCGATCACGCGGTTCTCGGCGAGCGCGGCGATCAGGCTAAGGGAGAGCGATGTATTCATGCCGGCGAGGATAGCAAAGGCTGCCCGGCAATGCCTGGGTTATGCTGTGCCTTGGACTGCTCAACGGAAGACCCTGTGACTGGACTGACTGAACTCGACACGCACTGGCTCACCGAAGCGGTGCGCCTGCGCGAGGAGCACGCCGGCCCGCTGGAAGACCAGGAAGCCAACCGCCACGCCCGTCAGCACGGCGGCGACCTGGCGGCGCGTATCGAACACCGGGCGCTATGGCTGGCTGAACGCGACGGCATGGTGCTTGCCTTGCATCACTGGAAACAAGGCGCCCGCCTCGCCATCCTGATCCTGCTGCTGCTCGCGCTGCTCAGCGGCGCGGGGCTGGCCTTCGCCGCGCTGGGCGATGGCCAACATTCGGTGAACGTGTTCTGGGCGCTGGGCAGCCTGCTCGGCCTGAACCTGCTGCTACTGCTGGGCTGGGCCATCGGCTTTTTCCTGGCTGGGGAACACGACAATGGGCTGGGCCGGCTGTGGCTATGGCTCAGCGAACGCTTTGCCCGCGATGCCAAGGCCGCACACCTGGCGCCGGCCCTGCTGGTGCTGTTGCAGCGCCAGCGCCTGAACCGCTGGTTGCTCGGCTTGCTGGTGCACAGCCTCTGGTTGCTGGCCTTGGGCAGCGCACTGGTGATGTTGCTGACGCTGCTCGCGACCCGCCGCTACGGCTTCGTCTGGGAGACTACCATCCTCGGCGCGGACACCTTTATCGGCCTGACCCAGGCCCTCGGCGCCTTCCCCGCCCTGCTCGGTTTCAGCGTGCCGGACGAGGCGATGATCCGTGCCAGCGGCGACAGCTTGCCCGCGCTCGACCTGGCTCGCCAGGCCTGGGCCGGCTGGCTGATCGGCGTGCTGCTGGTGTACGGCATCCTGCCGCGCCTGCTGCTGGCGCTGCTGTGCCTGTGGCGCTGGCGCCAGGGCCGCGCGCGCCTGCTGCTGGACCTCAGCCTGCCCGGCTACAGCCAGCTGCGCGGGGCCTTGATGCCGAGCAGCGAACGCCTCGGCGTGCAGGATGCCGCGCCCGACGCACTGCCGCAGTTTCAGCTCAGTGCGCACGAAAACGGCAGCAGCGGCGCGCTCCTGGTGGGCCTGGAGCTGGATGATCAAACGCCCTGGCCACCGGCGCTGCCCACGTCGGTCAAGGATGCGGGCCTTCTCGACAGCCGCGAATCGCGCAACCGCCTGCTCGAGCAGCTCAGCCGCTTCCCGCCGGCGCGCCTGGCCATTGCCTGCGACCCGCGCCGCTCGCCGGACCGCGGTAGCCTGGCGTTGCTCGCGGAACTG
Organism: Pseudomonadota bacterium; assembly: GCA_023388335.1. Lineage (GTDB taxonomy): Bacteria > Pseudomonadota > Gammaproteobacteria > Pseudomonadales > Pseudomonadaceae > Aquipseudomonas. The sequence continues at coordinate 7,429 of JAEWGL010000257.1, forward strand.
GCGCGCAACGCCGGCGCCACACGCATCTGGCTGCTCCAGGCCGTCCCCGGCCAGGTAGTGGATGCCGCGCGCCTGAGCGACTGGCACCAGGCTCTGGACCAGATGGGCCTGCCGCATGCCGACACGGCACCGATGAACTGGCTGGAGCATGGCCATGACTGAGCCACTGAAGCTGGCCGTGGTCGGCCACACCAATGTCGGCAAGACCTCGCTGCTGCGCACCCTGACCCGCGATGTCGGCTTCGGCGAGGTGTCGCACCGCCCAAGCACCACCCGTCATGTCGAAGGCGCGCGCCTGTCGGTGGACGGCGAGCCCCTGCTGGAACTCTATGACACCCCGGGGCTGGAGGACGCCATTGCCCTGCTCGACTATCTGGAACGCCTTGAACGTCCGGGCGAGCGCCTGGATGGCCCGGCGCGACTGGAGCGTTTCCTCCAGGGCAGCGAGGCGCGCCAGCGCTTCGAGCAGGAAGCCAAGGTGCTGCGCCAGCTGCAGGCCAGTAACGCCGGCCTGTACGTGATCGATGCCCGCGAACCGGTGCTGGCCAAGTACCGCGACGAACTGGAAGTGCTCGCCGGTTGCGGCAAGCCGCTGTTGCCGGTGCTCAACTTCGTTGCCAGTAGCCAGCACCGCGAGCCGCAATGGCGCGATGCCCTCGCCCGCCTGGGTCTGCATGCGCTGGTGCGTTTCGACAGCGTCGCTCCGCCGCAAGACGGCGAACGCCGCCTGTACGAAAGCCTGGCGCTGTTGCTGGAGAATGCCCGCCCTGCCCTGCAGCGTCTGATCGATGACCAGCAGGCCCAACGCCTGGCGCGGCGCCAGAGCGGCAAGCACCTGATCGCCGAACTGCTGCTCGACTGCGCGGCCTGCCGGCGCAGCGTCGAGGCCGAGCCCGCCGCCGAAGCCAAGGCCATCGAGGCCCTGCGCCGCGATGTGCGTCAGCGTGAGCAGCGCTGTGTCGAGGCCCTGCTGACGCTGTATGGTTTTCGCCGTGAAGATGCCAATGCCGGCGACCTGCCGTTGCTCGACGGCCGCTGGGGCGAAGACCTGTTCAATCCCGAAACCCTGAAACTGCTGGGCGTGCGCCTGGGTAGCGGGGTCGCCGCGGGTGCCGCGGCCGGTGCTGGCGTCGACCTGCTGGTCGGCGGCATCACCCTCGGGGCCGCCGCGCTGGCCGGGGCCATTGCCGGCGGTGCGCTGCAGACCGCGCGCAACTACGGCTCAAGGTTGCTGGGCAAGCTCAAGGGCCAACGCGAACTGACGGTGGATGATGGCGTGCTGCGCCTGCTTGCCTTGCGCCAGCAGCAACTGATGCACGCCCTCGACAACCGTGGCCATGCCGCCCAGGACAGCATCCGCCTGAATGCACCGCACGACCAGACCTGGCGCCAGGGCAAGCTGCCCGAGGCCCTGGGCAAGGCGCGCGCGCACCCCCAGTGGTCGTCGCTCAATCCGGGGGCGCGGGTGAATCAGGCGCAGCGCCAGGAGCAGTTGGCGGCATTGGTCCAAGAGCTCTGAGCTATTTGCGCAGCAGGCGCAGGCCGTTGAACACCACCAGCAGGCTCACCCCCATGTCGGCGAACACCGCCATCCATAGGGTCGCCATACCGGTGAAGGTAATCGCCAGGAAAATCGCCTTGATCCCCAGCGCCAGGACGATGTTCTGGGTGAGGATCGCCGCGCTCTGGCGCGACAGCTTGATGAAGGCCGGGATTTTGCGCAGGTCGTCGTCCATCAAGGCCACATCGGCCGTCTCGATGGCGGTATCGGTGCCGGCGGCGGCCATGGCGAAGCCGATTTCCGCGCGGGCCAGGGCCGGCGCGTCGTTGATGCCGTCACCGACCATGCCGACCCGGTGGCCTTGAGCGTACAAGTCCTCGATGGTCTGCAGCTTGTCGGCCGGCAGCAGGTCGCCCTTGGCCTCGTCGATGCCGACCTGGGCAGCGATGGCCTGGGCCGTGTGCGGGTTGTCGCCGGTGAGCATGACGGTCTTGATGCCCAGCGCATGCAGTTCGGCGATCGCCTGGCGGCTGCTGTCCTTGACCGTGTCGGCCACGGCGAACAGCGCCACGGGTCCGCTCGCGTCGAGCAGTAGCACAACGGTCTTGCCTTCGCGCTCCAGCGGGTCAAGCTGGGCCTCGAGTGCCGGTGAACACAGCCCAAGCTCTTCCACCAGACGGTGATTGCCCAGGTGATACGACTGACCGTCGATATCCCCACGCACGCCTCGTCCTGGCAGGGCCGCGAACGCCTGAACCTCGCTCAGGGCCAGGCCCTGCTCGGCCGCGGATACCGCGATGGCGCGCGACACCGGATGATCGGAGCGCTCGGCCAGACTGGCGGCCAGTGCCTGGGCACGGCCTTCGAGGCGTGGATCCAGCACGTTGAAATCGGTCTGCACCGGCTTGCCGTGGGTCAGGGTGCCGGTCTTGTCCAGGGCCAGGAAGTCCAGCTTGCGCCCACCTTCCAAGTAGACCCCGCCCTTGATCAGGATGCCCTTGCGCGCCGCTGCCGCCAGGCCACTGACGATGGTCACTGGGGTCGAGATCACCAGGGCGCAGGGACAGGCGACCACCAGCAGTACCAGGGCGCGGTAGATCCAGTCCAGCCATTGGCCGGCCGTGAACAGCGGCGGCAGAATCGCCACCACCAGGGCCAGGGCGAACACCGCCGGGGTATAGATCCGCGAGAAGCGGTCGACAAAGCGCTGGGTCGGCGCCCGGACGCTCTGGGCCTGCTCCACGGCCTTGATGATGCGCGCCAGGGTCGATTGCCCTGCCGCGGCGGTGACCCGGTATTCCAGGGCGCCGGCCTGGTTGATGGTGCCGGCGAACAGCTTGTCGCCCACGGCCTTTTCCACCGGCAAGCTTTCGCCGGTGATAGGTGCCTGATCGACGCTGGATTGCCCGCTGAGCACTTCACCGTCCAGGCCGATGCGCTCGCCCGGACGCACCCTCACCATGGCCCCCAAGGCGACGTCACGCACCTGGACCTCGCGCCACTGGCCATCGGCCTGCTGCACCGTGGCCAGGTCCGGGCTGAGTTTCATCAGGCCGCCGATGGCGTTACGCGCACGGTCCAGCGAGCGCGCTTCGATCAGCTCGGCCAGGGTGAACAGCACCATCACCATGGCCGCTTCCGGCCACTGTCCGATTAGCACCGCGCCGGTAACCGCGATGCTCATCAGCGCATTGATGTTCAGGTTGCGGTTCTTCAGGGCGATCCAGCCCTTTTTATAGGTACCCAGGCCGCATCCCAGGATCGCGGCCAGGGCCAGCGCCGCGACCACCCATTCAGGCGCCAGCGCGGCAAAATGGAGGACCTCCGCCGCTACCGCCCCAGCGCCGGACAATGCCAGCGGCCAGAAACGCGTCGGGCCCGCGGCGGGTGCCGTGGCCGTGGCGTCCTCGCCTTCGGCCAAGGGTTCGGCATGCATGCCAAGGCTGTCGATGGCGCGCTCGATCTCGGCGGTCTCCTCCAGCGTGTGGCGTACGCCCAGCACCCGATTGATCAGGTTGAACTCCAGCTGCTCGATGCCGGCCAGTTTGCCCAGCTTGTCCTGGATCAGCGTCTGCTCGGTCGGGCAGTCCATGGCCTCGATGCGAAAGCGGCTCACACGCGCTGCATCGCTGCTGGCAACGCTCAGCTGCACCAGCGCTGGCGCGGCACTGGCCGAGCAGCAAGCGTGCGCATGCGCCTCGTGACTGTGGCCGTGCCCGTCATGGGCGTGAACATGCGGGTGTTTATGGGGCTCATGGCTGACAGGCTTGTTCATGGGTTCATCCTAAGGAAGTGCCTGTTGCCAAGTGAACACCCTGTAGCCACTATAGGGTCAAGCCATCGTGTAGGAATTCGCCATGAAGATCGGAGAACTGGCCAAAATCACCGACTGCGCCGTGGAGACCATCCGCTATTACGAGCGCGAGCAATTGCTGCCCGAACCCGCGCGCAGCGAGGGTAACTACCGGCTGTATACACAGGCCCATGTGGAACGGCTGACGTTTATCCGCAACTGCCGCACCCTGGACATGACGCTGGACGAGATCCGCAGCCTGCTACGCCTGCGTGACAGCCCCGAGGCCGAATGCGCGAGTGTCAATGCCTTGATCGATGAACATATCGAGCATGTCCAGGCGCGGATCGATGGGTTGCTCGCGTTGCAGACGCAACTGGTCGAGCTGCGTCAGCACTGCCATGCCCAGGAGACACAGTGCTCGATCCTGCAGCACCTTGAAGTGAACGGCGCGGTAACCGCGCCGGAGGCGGAGCATTCGCATGTCGGGAGGAGCCATGGGCACTGAGCCAGCGCAGTACCCTGCCTACCGCGGATAGTGTGATCGTCTCTAAAACCGTATTTCAAACCGCCATGGGCGCGGTCATCGGCGCATGGTGCTCGTAACCTTCGAGGCTGAAATCGCTCGGCTCGATCTTTTCCAGCCACTCGGGTTCGTACACACCCGTCTTGGCAAAATCCGGCACGCGGTCGCTGATCACCAGCTTCGGCGCTTGCAACGGCTCACGCTTGAGCTGCTCGCCCAGCATGTCCAGGTGGTTCTCGTACACATGGGCATCGCCGATGAAGTAGGTGAACCAGCGCGGGGTGTAGCCGGTCAGGCGACCGAACAGCGACAGCAGCGCGGCGCCTTCGGTGAGATTGAACGGCGTGCCCAGGCCCAGGTCGTTGGAGCGGATGTACAGGGTCAGGGAGATTTCCCGGGTCTCGACATTCGGGTGGAACTGGTACAACAGGTGGCACGGCGGCAAGGCCATTTCATCGAGCTGGGCGCAGTTCCAACCGTGGAACAGGATACGGCGGCTACCCGGGTCACTGGCGATGGTGTCCAGGCACTGGCGCACCTGGTCGATCGCCTTGTACAGCACGACGAAGGCCTGGCCGTCTTCTTCATCCTCGGCGATCTTGCGAAAGCCCTGCTGCTCGGCCATCGCAATGGCGGCCGGGTTGCTCAGCGGAACGCGCTTGTAGCCCGGCCACTGGCGCCACTGCACGCCGTAGATCTCGCCAAGGTCGTCGTGCCCCTGACGGAAGGGGTTGGCCAGCCACTGGGCGTTCTCGTTGGCGTTCTGGTCCCAGACCTTGCAGCCCAGGTCGCGAAACTCGCCAGCGTTCTTCACACCGCGCAGGAACCCGACCATTTCGCCGATCGCCGACTTGAACGCCAGCCTGCGGGTGGTGATGGCCGGAAAGCCTTTCTGCAGGTCGAAGCGCAACATGGCGCCCGGCAGGCTGATGGTGCGGATGCCGGTGCGGTTGCCCTGAAGGGTGCCGTTCTCGATAACGTCACGGACCAGGTCTAGATACTGTTTCATGGCCTACCTGTAGCAAAGACGGCAGGGGGATCGCCCCTGCCGTGGGAAATTCAGTGGGCGGGATTCGCCGTCGGCTTGCGATTATAAGCCCACCAGATCAAACCGAGGCCACCGAGTATCATCGGCACGCAGAGCAACTGACCCATGGTCAGCCAGCCGAAGGCCAGGTAGCCAAGCTGGGCATCCGGCACGCGAACGAACTCGACGATGAACCGGAAGATGCCGTAGAACAGCGCGAACATGCCGGACACGGCCATGGTCGGCCGCGGCTTGCGCGAGTACGCCCAGAGAATCAGGAACAGCGCCACGCCTTCGAGAGCGAACTGGTACAGCTGCGAGGGGTGGCGTGGCAGCTGGGCCGGATCGCTGAACGGCGGGAATACCATGGCCCACGGCACGTCGGTGGCCTTGCCCCACAGCTCGGCATTGATGAAATTGCCGATCCGCCCAGCGCCCAGGCCGATCGGCACCAGCGGCGCGACGAAGTCCATCAGCTCGAAGAACGACTTGTTGTTGCGCTTGCCGAACCACAGCGCGGCCAGCATCACGCCGATAAATCCGCCGTGGAACGACATGCCGCCCTTCCACACTTCGAAGATCAGGGTCGGGTTGGACAGGTAGGCGTGCAAGTCATAGAACAGCACGTAGCCCAGGCGGCCACCGACGATCACGCCCATGGACAGCCAGAACACCAGGTCCGAGAGCTTCTCGCGCGACCAGGTGGGATCGAAGCGGTTGAGCCGACGCGAGGCCAGCAGCCAGGCGCCGCCGATACCGATCAGGTACATCAACCCGTACCAGTGGATTTTCAGCGGCCCGATGGCCACGGCCACGGGGTCGATGTGCGGGTAAGGCAGCATGGTGATTCCTCTCGTTAAAGCACAAAGCTCAGGCCGACGCAGAACAGCAGCGCGGCGAACAGCCGTTTTAGCAGGCGTGGCGACAGCTTGTGCGCCAGGCGCGCGCCGAAGCGGGCGAAAAACATGCTGGTCACGGCAACCCCGAGCAACGCCGGAAGGTACACAAAGCCCACGCTGTGGGCGGGCAAGTGTGGATCGTGCCAGCCCAGGACCATGAAGCTCAGGGCGCTGGCCACGGCAATCGGCAGGCCACAGGCCGAGGACGTCGCGACCGCCTGCTGCATCGGCAGGCTGCGCCAGGTCAGGAAGGGCACGGTCAATGAGCCGCCGCCGATGCCGAAGATCGCCGAGGCCCAGCCTACCACCGCGCCCGCGAGGGTCAGCCCAGGCTTGCCGGGAATGCCGCGGTTGGCCTTGGGCTTGAGCTCCAGGGTCATCTGCACGGCAATCACCAGGGCGAACACGCCGATGATCTTCTGCAGCATCGGCCCCTGGATCAGCGAAGCGGTCTTGGCGCCGACACCAGCGCCGATCAGGATGCCCAAGGTCATCCAGACGAAGATCGGCCATTGCACCGCGCCGCGGCGGTGGTGCTCGAGGATGGCGTTGATCGAAGTGAAGACGATGGTCGCCAGCGAGGTGCCGACCGCCAGGTGCGTCAGCACCGAGGCGTCGAAGCCCTGCAAGGTGAAGCTGAACACCAGCACTGGCACGATGATGATGCCGCCACCCACGCCAAACAGCCCGGCCAGCACACCGGCACAGGCGCCCAACAGCAGATAGAGTACGAATTCCATTCGTCTTCCCCGAAAAATCAATCCGGCATGGTAACGGAAGCGAGCACCGCGCCTCTAGTGAAGACTCCGTCAGGTTATGGATGGATGTTGCCTCTGTCGGTACAGTAGGCAAAACACAGAGGCCAACCTATGTGCTTGATCGTCTTTGCCTGGCGCCCCGGGCATGCCCTGCCGCTGGTCGTCGCGGCCAACCGCGACGAGTTCTACGCGCGCCCGACCCACCCCCTGTCCGCCTGGGAAGATGCACCCGGCGTGCATGCCGGACGCGACCTTGAGGCCGGCGGCACCTGGCTCGGCGTCGGCCCAGAGGGACGCTTTGCGGCGTTGACCAACATCCGCGACCCCCAGCAGCCGCAAGGCCCGCGCTCACGTGGTGAGCTGGTGGCGGCCTACCTGCGCGGCGAACTCGGGGTCGAAGCCTACCTGGACCAGGTGTCCAGCCACAGTGCGCAATACTCGGGGTTCAACCTGCTGGTGGGCGATGGCCTGCAACTGGGCTATGTGAATGCCCATGACGTGGCGCCACGGCTGCTCGAGCCTGGGGTCTACGGGCTGTCGAACGCAGGCCTGGACACGCCTTGGCCAAAACTGCTCAAGGCCCGTGACGGGTTGCGCGCCGCGCTGCAAGATCCGCAGCCGCCGCGCCTGCTCGAGCTGCTGGCAGATGGCGCGCAGGTGGCCGACGCCGAGCTGCCACGCACCGGTGTGGGGCTTGCGACCGAGCGGCTGCTGTCGAGCGTGTTCATCGCCAGTCAAAACTACGGGACACGGGCCAGTACCGTGCTGATCGTCGACGCCCAGGGCCGGCGCCGGTTGGTGGAACGCAGCTTCGGACCGTTTGGCGGGCATCTGGGAGAGGTGGAGCTGGTGCTCGACTAGGGCGCTACAGCGTCTTGTCCGCGCCAGGCCCGATCATCCGCGCCAGGCCCAGGTTCTTCAGGGCCAGCTGCAGCGAGCTGTGGATCACTTGCGGGTTGTCGTGGCTCATCGCCTCGAGCAGCAGCTCCCGGGCCTTGCTCATGTTGATCTGACGCAGCATCCACTTGACCTTGGGCAGGTTGGTGGCGTTCATCGACAGGCTGTCGAAGCCCATTGCCATCAGCAGCACCGCGGCGGCCGGGTCGCCAGCCATCTCGCCGCAGATGCTCACCGGCTTGCCTTCGGCGTGGGCATCGCGGACCACGTTCTGCAGGGCCTGCAGCACCGCCGGGTGCAGGTAGTCGTAGAGGTCGGCGACGCGCGGGTTGTTGCGATCGACCGCCAGCAGGTACTGGGTCAGGTCGTTGGAGCCGACCGAGAGAAAGTCCACCTGGCGCGCCAACTCGCGGGTCTGGTACACCGCCGCCGGGATCTCGACCATCACCCCGACCGGCGGCATCGGCACGTCGGTGCCTTCGTCGCGGACCTCGCCCCAGGCCCGGTGGATCAGGTGCAACGCCTCTTCCAGCTCGTGGATGCCGGAGATCATCGGCAGAAGGATGCGCAGGTTGTTCAAGCCTTCGCTGGCCTTGAGCATCGCGCGGGTCTGCACCAGGAAGATTTCCGGGTGGTCGAGGGTGACGCGAATGCCGCGCCAGCCAAGGAAGGGGTTGTCTTCCTTGATCGGGAAGTAGGAAAGCGCCTTGTCGCCACCGATGTCGAGGCTGCGCATGGTCACCGGCAGCGGATGGAAGGCCGCCAGCTGCTCGCGGTAGATGGCCAGCTGTTCCTTCTCGCTCGGGAAGCGCTGGTTGATCATGAACGGCACTTCGGTACGGTACAGGCCAACCCCTTCGGCGCCGCGCTGCTGGGCGCGGGCCACGTCGGCGAGCAGGCCAGTGTTGACCCACAACGGCATGCGGTGACCGTCCGGGGTGATGCACGGCAGTTCGCGCAGCGCATCCAGGCCCTGGGCCAGCTGGCGCTCTTCCTCCACCACCTCGCTGTACTGCTTGCGCAGCACCTCGCTGGGGTTGGTGAAGACCTCGCCCTTGTAGCCGTCGACGATCATGTCGATGCCATCGACCTTCGAGTACGGCAGGTCGACCAGGCCCATGACCGTGGGGATGCCCATGGCCCGCGCGAGGATGGCGACGTGAGAGTTGCCCGAGCCGAGTACCGAAACCAGGCCGACCAGCTTGCCCTCCGGTACCTCGCCGAGCATGGCCGGGGTCAACTCTTCGCTGATCAGGATGGTGTTGTCGGGATAGACCAGCGAGAGGTGGCGCGCCTCCTGCAGGTAGGCCAGCAGACGCCGGCCCAGGTCCTTGACGTCCGACGCCCGCTCGCGCAGGTAGTCGTCGTCCATCAACTCGAAGCGGCTGACGTGTTCGGCGACCACCTGGCGCAGGGCACCCTGGGCCCACTGGCCGGTCTCGATGATCTGCACCACCTCGCCACCCAGAGCGGCGTCTTCGAGCATCATCAGGTAGACGTCGAACAGGGCGCGCTCTTCCGGGCGCAGTTGGGTGGCCAGCTTGGCCGAGAGCGTGCGCATGTCGGCGCGCACGCCTTCGAGGGCGTTGTTGAACAGCTTGAGTTCGGCGTCGATGTCTTCGACGATCTTGTCCGGCACCACGTCCAGGTCGGCGGGCGGCAGCATGACCACCGCGCGGCCGACGGCGGCCCCAGGCGCGCCCGGCACGCCGACGAAGCGGGCCTCCTGAATGCCCTTGCCCTGGCGCCCCAGGCCACGGATCGAGCCGGTCGCCTCGGCATGGGCAATCACACCGGCAAGCTGGGCGCTCATGGTCACCAGGAAGGCTTCTTCGCCCTCGTCGAACTGGCGCCGCTCCTTCTGCTGGATCACCAGTACGCCGACCACCCGCCGGTGGTGGATGATCGGTGCGCCGAGGAAGGAGGCGTAGCGTTCCTCGCCGGTCTCGGCGAAATAGCGGTAGCGTGGGTGACCGGCGGCGTTTTCCAGGTTGAGCGGCTCTTCGCGGGTACCGACCAGGCCGACCAGACCTTCGTTCGGCGCCATGCTGACCTTGCCGATCGAGCGCTTGTTCAGGCCTTCGGAGGCCATCAGGACGAAGCGATTGCTCTCGGGGTCGAGCAGGTACACCGAGCAGACCTGGCTGCCCATGGCCTCCTTCACGCGCAAGACAATGATCCCCAACGCCGTCTTGAGATCTTTGGCGGAGTTCACTTCCTGGACGATCTTGCGCAGCGTATTGAGCATGGCTCGGGGTCGAACTCCGTCGTCAGTCGCGCGTCAACAGGCGCGGGGCAAGCTCTTTTAGGGCGCGACGGTACACCTCGCGCTTGAATGTCACCACCTGGCCCAGCGGATACCAGTAACTGACCCAACGCCAGCCGTCGAACTCGGGCTTGCCGGTCAAATCCATTCGCACCCGCTGCTCATTGGAGACCAGCCGCAGCAGGAACCACTTCTGTTTCTGGCCGATACACAGCGGTTGGCTGTGCGTGCGCACCAGACGCTGGGGTAGACGATAACGCAACCAGCCGCGGGTGCAGGCAAGAATTTCGACGTCCTCGCGCTCCAGGCCCACTTCTTCATTCAGCTCGCGGTACAGGGCATCCTCTGGCGATTCCTCAGGGTTTATGCCCCCCTGGGGGAATTGCCAGGCATCCTGGTTGATCCGCCGAGCCCATAACACCTGCCCGGCGTCATTCGTCAGAATGATCCCGACATTTGGGCGAAAACCATCCGGGTCGATCACGGCAGCAACCTCGAAAACGCATGTCACCGCATTGTTCCACAAAGCCTGCGAGCGCAGCAACGCGCCCGCCACAGCTTATGTGCAGTGAGGTGAAAAGTCCGTATTCTGGGATGCTTCGCAGAGGTTAGGCGCTTCGCGCTACAAAACGAGTGTGCTCAGACCGGCTTGGCGCCCATCAGCCCGGCGATCGACAGCAAGCATACGCCGCTGAACACCGTCAGCGCCAAGGTCAGGCGCAGGCCGGTGGGTTCGGCGCGGCGCAGGCGGTTGAGCCTCACCAGCAACCACCACGCACTCAGCGCACCCAGGGTGTAGATCACACTGGAAGCCAGGATCCAGGTCTGCCCCAGCGGCCAGCCGATCAGGTGCACCAGCCACCAACCGGTGAACGGCATGCTCACCAGGCACACGCCCATCACTACCCAGACGAACAGCAAGGGTCGCCGCAGGACTTTGCCATAGGCATGGACATCGCCCTGGCGCAGCGCCCGCGTGGTCCACGCCGCCAATCCAAGCCCGCCCCCGAGCAGCAGCACGGTGGCGAAAATGTGCAAGGTCTTGAGGGCGGTCAGGTAGTCCATGTCAGCGTTTCCTCGGGGGCTGCAGCAAGCGTAGCCGCTCAGCCCAGGAACAGCCGATAGGCCGGGTTGTCGGTCTCGTCCCAGTACGGGTAGCCGATCTTCTCCAGCGCCGCCGGGACCAGATGACGCTCGTCGTCCGGCACCTGCAATCCGGCGACCACGCGCCCGTCAGCGGCACCATGATTACGGTAGTGGAACATCGAAATGTTCCAGCGCCCACCCAGCTTGTTGAGGAAGTTGAACAACGCGCCCGGCCGCTCGGGGAATTCGAAGCGCAGGACGATCTCGTCGACGGCGCCTTCCGAATGTCCACCAACCATATGCCGAATATGCAGCTTGGCCAGTTCGTTGTCAGTGAGGTCCGTGACCGGAAAGCCCTGCTCGCTCAACTGGCGCACCAAGGCCGCGCGCGGATCGTTCTCGGGGTGCGTTTGTACGCCGACGAAAATGTGCGCCTCACCGTCGGCGTGGTAGCGGTAATTGAATTCGGTGATCTGGCGCTTGCCGATGGCCTCGCAGAATGCCTTGAAGCTGCCCGGACGCTCGGGAATGGTCACGGCAATGATGGCTTCACGGCCCTCGCCCAACTCGGCGCGCTCGGCCACATGGCGCAGGCGGTCGAAGTTGACGTTGGCACCGGAGTCGATGGCCACCAGTGTCTGGCCGCTCACGCCATAGCGTTCGACGTACTTCTTGATGCCCGCCACGCCCAGCGCGCCAGCGGGTTCGGTGATCGAACGGGTATCGTCGTAGATGTCCTTGATCGCCGCGCAGATCTCGTCAGTGCTGACGGTGACCACCTCGTCCACATGATGCCTGCAGATGTCGAAGGTGTGTTGGCCGATCTGTGCCACCGCCACGCCATCGGCGAACAGCCCGACCTGCGGCAGCACCACGCGCTCGCCCGCGGCCATGGCGGCCTGCAGGCAGTTGGAATCGTCCGGTTCGACACCGATCACCTTGATCTCGGGACGCAGGTACTTCACATAGGCGGCGATGCCGGCGATCAGGCCGCCGCCGCCCACCGGCACGAAGATCGCGTCCAGCTGCCCGGGGTGCTGGCGCAGGATCTCCATGGCCACCGTGCCCTGCCCGGCGATGGTGTGCGGATCGTCGTAGGGGTGGATGTAGACGAAGCCCTTTTCTTCCACCAGCTTGAGCGAGTAGGCCAGCGCCTCGGGGAACGAGTCGCCATGCAGCACCACTTTGCCGCCCCGCGAGCGCACGCCCTCGACCTTGATCTCAGGCGTGGTCTTGGGCATCACGATAGTGGCCTTGATACCCAGCTCGCGCGCCGCCAAGGCCACGCCCTGGGCATGGTTGCCGGCAGAGGCGGTGACCACGCCCCGGGCCAGTTCCTCGCGGCTCAGCTGCGCCAGCTTGTTGTACGCCCCACGGATCTTGAAGGAAAACACCGGCTGCAGGTCCTCGCGCTTGAGCAGGACCTGGTTGCCAAGGCGCTGGCTCAACTGTCCAGCGGCATGCAGCGGGGTTTCGACCGCAACGTCGTAGACGCGCGAGGTGAGGATCTTCTTGACG
>JAEWGL010000260.1 GCA_023388335.1 Pseudomonadota bacterium
ACCTCGGCACCGGTGAACGTCGAGTGGGGCGAGGAAAACCGCACCGTCGGCCTGCGCGTGCCCACCGCCAGCCCCGAGGCCATGCGCGTGGAAAACCGCCTGCCCGGCGCCGATGCCAACCCCTACCTGGCGATCGCCGCCAGCCTGCTGTGTGGCTACCTGGGCATGATCGAGAAGATCGCGCCGAGCGCGCCGGTCCAGGGCCGCGCCTATGAACGACGCAACCTGCGCCTGCCGATCACCATCGAAGACGCCCTGCAGCACATGGAGGACTGCGACACCGTTCAACGCTACCTGGGCCGCCAGTTCGTGCAGGGCTATGTGGCCGTCAAGCGTGCCGAACACGAGAACTTCAAGCGCGTGATCAGCTCCTGGGAACGTGAGTTCCTGCTGCTCAGCGTCTGACCCGCAACGCGTCCATCACATCGCCATAACAACAATTCACGAGGTGTCGACATGCGTCTTCCACATTCCCTGTCTGCCGTTGCCCTTACGCTGGTGTTCAGTGCTGCCGCGCAGGCCCAGCCCAATGTCAGCGTGTACAACTGGACCGACTACATCGGTGACACCACCCTGGCCGACTTCCAGGCCGGCAGCGGGATCAAGGTGGTGTATGACGTGTTCGATTCCAACGAGACCCTGGAGGGCAAGCTGCTGGCCGGCCGCAGCGGCTACGACGTGGTGGTACCGTCCAACCACTTCCTCGCCCGCCAGGCCCAGGCCGGTGCCTTCATGCCGCTGGACCGCGACAAGCTGCCGAACTGGAAGCACCTGGACCCGGCGCTGCTCAAGCTGCTGGAGCAGAACGATCCCGGCAACCGTTACTCGGTGCCCTACCTCTGGGGCACCAATGGCATCGGCTACAACATCGACAAGGTCAAGCAGGTGTTGGGCATCGAGCGGGTAGACTCCTGGGACGTGCTGTTCAAGCCCGAGAACCTGAAAAAGCTCCAGCAATGCGGCGTGGCCTTCATGGATTCGCCCGATGAACTGTTCCCGGCGGTACTCCACTACCTGGGCAAGGATCCGCGCAGCGAAAAGCCCGAGGACTACGCAGAGGCGGAAAAACTGCTGCTGCAACTGCGCCCGTACATCACCTACTTCCACTCCTCCAAGTACGTCTCGGACCTGGCCAATGGCGAGGTGTGCGTCGCGTTCGGTTACTCCGGCGACGTCTTCCAGGCCGCCAACCGCGCCGTGGAAGCCAACAACGGCGTGAAGATCGCTTATAGCATTCCCAAGGAAGGCAGCAACCTGTGGTTCGACCTGCTGGCCATCCCCGCCGATGCCGGCAACCCCGACCAGGCCCACGCCTTCCTCGACTACCTGCTCGAGCCCAAGGTGATCGCCAAGGTCAGCACCACGGTCGGCTACGCCAACGCCAACCCCGATGCCAAGGCCTTCATGGCCCAGGAGCTGGTGGCCAACCCCGAGGTCTATCCTCCCCAGGAGGTGCTGGACAAGCTGTATATCTCCAGTACCCAGACACCCAAGACCATGCGCTTGATGACCCGCTCCTGGAGCAAGATCAAGTCCACCCGATAAGCCGAGCACACCCCATGGCCCAAAGTACTCAACACACCGCCTCCTACTATGCCGCCACGGCGCGCGACACGGCGCCCTACCCCATGCTCGACGAAGACCTGAGCGCCGATGTGTGCGTGGTCGGCGGCGGCCTGACCGGGGTCAATACCGCGCTGGAGCTGGCCCAGCGTGGGCTCTCGGTGATTCTTCTGGAAGGCCGGCGCATTGGCTGGGGCGCCAGCGGGCGCAACGGTGGCCAGCTGATCCGCGGCATCGGCCATGACGTCAGCGGCTTTGCCCGCTATGTCGGCGCGGACGGCGTGCGCTACCTCAAGCAGGCTGGCATCGACTCGGTGGCGCTGGTTGCCCAGCGCATCGCCACCTACAGCATTGCCTGCGACCTGCGCTGGGGCTTCTGCGAACTGGCCAATACTCCTGCGCAGTTCGCGGCCTTCAAGGCCGAGCAGGAGGAACTGGCCGAGCTTGACTATGGCCACGCGACCCGCCTGGTCGGCGCCGAGCGCATGCGTGAAGTGGTGGCCAGCGACAACTATGCCGGCGGCCTGGTGGACATGGGCTCCGGGCACCTGCACCCGCTCGACCTGGTCCAGGGCGAGGCACGCGCGGCACAGGGCCTGGGCGTGCGCATTTTCGAGCAAAGCCCGGTGCTGCGCATCGAGCACGGCAGCACCGTGACCCTGCACTGCGCCCAGGGCCGGGTGCGCGCCGGCAGCCTGGTGCTCGGCTGCAACGCCCACCTCGACGAACTGGAACCACGCCTGACCGGCAAGGTGCTGCCGGCCGGCAGCTACGTGGTCGCGACCGAACCCCTGCCCGAGGCCGTGGCCCGTGAACTGATCCCGCAGAACATGGCCCTGTGCGACCAGAAGGTGGGCCTTGACTACTATCGCCTGACTGCCGACCGCCGGCTGCTGTTCGGCGGTGCCTGCCACTACTCCGGGCGCGACCCGCACGACATCGGCGCCTACATGCGGCCCACGGTGCTCAAGGTGTTCCCGCAGTTGGCGCACGTGCGTATCGACTACCAGTGGGGCGGCATGATCGGCATCACCGCCAACCGCTTCCCCCAGGTCGGCCGCCTCGCCCAGTATCCCAACGTGTTCTACGCCCAAGGCTATTCAGGCCACGGCCTGAACGTCACCCACTGGACCGCCAGGCTGCTGGCCGAAGCCATCGCCGTCGGCCAGAGCCGCGGCCTGGACGTGTTCAGCGCCGTGCCGCACCTGACCTTCCCGGGCGGCAAGGCGTTGCGCTCGCCGCTGCTGGCGCTGGGGATGTTGTGGTATCGGTTGCGGGAGGTGCTGGGGTGATCGCCTGTAGACCCGTGTCGATTATGCGACCGCCGCAAATCCCTGTGGGAGCACACCTTGGCGAAATGCCGGACCGACCGCGATGGGCTGCGCACCGGCCCTAACCCCGTCAACCGCGTTGTCTCCAGGTTGTTCGAAGTCGCTGGCCTTACGGCCGCTGCGCGCCCGATCGCGGGACAAACCCGCTCCTATCAAACGCTAACTCTTTGATTTAGCAGAACCCTGTGGGGGCGGCGGTTCGGCGCTCCGACTTGCCCGCGAACACCGGCGAAGCCGGTGCCATACACCGCGGTGCCTGCTTCGCGGGCAAGCCCGCACAGAGTATTGCGCCGCGCTTGCAGGCTTTGTTCTCTGCGCGACAGCGCAGCCCAGCGGGCTGAGCGATCCCCTACAGTTCAGCGTCGGCGCACGATTTCGCAGGCAGCTCAATCATGACCGTCCCGCCGGATCCTTCAGCAGCGAATACCCCCGGTCCAGCAACGTCTGCCCGATAAACCGTGAGCCAACCTCGTTGAGGTGGGCATTATCCAGGTACAGCAGCTTGTCATCGATCAAGGGGCTGCAGCGGTGGCCTTGGCAGATGACTTTATTGGGGTCGATGAATCGCACTTGCGGGAACTTGGCGCGGATCTGGGTCCAGTACTGCGGGCGGCTGCTTTCAGTAGTGTCGCAGGGGCGCTCGAAGTCGAACATGAGGCGGCGGACGGGGCAGGTCGCGGCCTTGTCGATGGGCTGGTTGTTGAGGATGACGATCACCTGGCCGCTGTGCTCCACAGCAAGGCGAATGCTGGCCTCGATGATCCCTTCGGCGGCTTCGTCGCGCGGCCAGCTGCCGGCCAGCACGACGTAGCGGTAGCGGTTTTGTTCGATCAGGTTGAATACCTTGGCATTGCGCGAGGCGCAGTGATCGGCATATACCGCTGGCATGCCGCCGCTGTATCCCAGCACCGGCAGGCAGTAGTCGATGGTGTAGTCCATCAGACTGATGTTGTCCGGCCGCGCCAGGATATCCACCATGCCGGTGAAATGGTTGGCGAAGGAGTCGCCGACCAGGATGCCGTCGATCGCGGTTTTATCAGCGCCCAGGCGACAGTCGTTGTCGGGCTCGGCGCTGTACAAGGCATTGGCCACGTGACAGCCGTGTCGGATCTCGGCCGGCTTGTTCAAGGTCATGGCCTCCAGGCGCTCGACCTTGGGGCTGAAGCGTTGCGGGAATCCTTCGAGCTGATGGGTCACACCTGCCAGCAACGCCAGGCCCAGGGCCGGGACGGCGAAGCGCCGGCTGAACACCCGCGCGAAGCCCAGCTGCACGCCACTGCGCCGCCACGGCACCTCGACGAAGCGCCACGACAACCAGGCCAGCCCCACCGCCAGTGCCACCACCGCGCACGCGAATCCCACGGTCATTGGCACTTCAAGGTAGTTGAGGTAGGCGATCAGCGGCCAATGCCACAGGTACAGGGAATAGGAGATCAGGCCGACAAAGACCATCGGTCGGCAGCTCAACAGCCGCGAACGTGTCTGGCCTGCGCCGGCATAGATCAGCAGTGCCGCGCCCAGGCATGGCCACAACGCGTTGGGCCCTGGGAACGGCGCATCCGCGCCGAGCGTCACCAGCGAATGGCCGATCAGCAGGTACCCCGCCGCCGAGCACACTGCCGCTTGCAAGGCGCCGATGCGCCTAGGTTGCTGCAGGTAGATGCCCAGCCAGCCGCCGAGCATCAGCTCGAAGAAGCGGGTTGGCAGCAGGTAGTAGGAAGCGGTGGCGAACACGCCGGTGGCATACTCGGAGAGCCCGACGGCCAGCAGCACGCCCAGGCCCAGGGTCAGCAGCAGGTGACGCGGCGCCACCCGGTACACCAGCAGCACCAGCAACGGCCAGATCACGTAGAACTGCTCTTCGATGCCCAGCGACCAAGTGTGCAGCAGCGGAGCCTCGCTGGCATCGGCGGCAAAGTAGTTGCCATACTTTACCCAGATGTAGAGGTTGGAGACCCCCATCAGTGAGTACAGCGCACTGGCATTGAGGCGCATCAGGTCGGCTGGGGACAGCACGAAGGCCCCCACGATCACACAGGCCAGCAGCACCGTGACCAGGGCCGGGACGATGCGGTTGATGCGGCGCTGGTAGAACTGCTTGAGGGAAAACCGGCCCTCGCGCACCTCGACGAACACCTGCGAGGTGATCAGAAAGCCTGAGATTACGAAAAAGATATCCACCCCCACGAAACCACCCGGCAACAGCGTGCTGTTGAGGTGGTGCACGAAAACGGCGATCACCGCCACCGCGCGCAAGCCATCGATGTCCGAACGGTATTTCTCACGACTCATGTCACGACTCATGCGCCTGGGCTTCCCTTTGAGAGTGGCGAGCGAATCCATCAAGGCAATGTGCCATTTTCCTAGTTGTAGGCATGTTTTGATGTTTCGCCAGGCTAACAAGTCAAAAAAACGACCTTTTAATCGTGGTTTGAGATGGAGACCGATAAACGGACAGCAAGCGGGATAAAAGCGTCATTTTTTCGGCATAAGCGGTGCTGACGCCGCGCCCCCTAGCCAGGTCGCCGGGAGCTGCTAGCGTTGATGGATGCCCACTCATGGAGTCTGCGATCATGAAGCTCGCCCTGCGCTCTGCCCTGCTGTGCTATGCGTTGCTCACCCTTGCCGCGTGCTCCAGCAGCCGCGTCGATCCAAGCCAGTATTCCGGATTCCTGAAGGACTACAGCCGTCTGCAGCCGGCAACGAGCATCTCCGGGGCACCGGTGATGCGCTGGATCGATCCGGACCTTCAGGCGAACTACAGCCAGGTGTTCATCGAGCCCAGCCAGTTCTACCCGAAGCCGCAACCGACCGCGGTGATCTCGGCGCAGACCCTTCAGGCCATCAGCCACTACTTCAACGAAGCACTCAGGCGCGAATTGGGCGGTGTCATGCCCCTGGCGCAAGGGCCAGGCCCGCAGACCCTGGTGGTTCGCCCGGCGATCACTGCCGTTGCGACCCACGCCGAGGGCCTCAAGCCCTATGAAGTCGTGCCCATCGCTTTAGTAGCTGCGGCGGTCAATACCGCGTCCGGCGGACGGGACCAGGCGGTGGAGATCGCGGTCGAGGCCGCCATCCTCGATGGTGGCAGCCAGAAGGTGCTAGCCCAGGTGGTCCGCAAAGGCAGCGGCAAGGACTTGGAGAACGATACTCAGCAACTGACCCTGGACGACGTCAAGCCCGTGCTCGACGGCTGGGCCAGCGACATGCGCAAGAGCCTCGAGGCACTCAAGCGCAAGGCGCAGTAGCAGCAGGCCTCAGCACTCGACGAAAGCCACGGCCAGGCCGCCGCGCGAGGTCTCTTTGTAGTTGGCGTGCATGTCGGCACCGGTGTCGCGCATGGTGCGGATCACCCGGTCGAGGGAGATAAAGTGCTCGCCGTCGCCACGCAAGGCCATCTGCACGGCGTTGATGGCCTTGACGGCGGCAATCGCGTTGCGCTCGATGCAGGGCACCTGGACCAAGCCGCCCACCGGGTCGCAGGTCAGCCCGAGGTTGTGCTCCAGGGCGATCTCGGCAGCGTTCTCCAATTGTGGCGGGGTCGCTCCCAGCACTTGCGCAAGACCGGCCGCAGCCATGGCGCACGCCGAGCCGACCTCGCCCTGGCAGCCGACTTCGGCTCCGGAGATCGAAGCGTTCTTCTTGCACAGGATGCCCACGGCAGCAGCGCTGAGCAGGAAGGTCACGACGTCGTCGTCACAGGCTTCAGGGCTGAATTTCATGTAGTAATGCAGCACTGCCGGGATGATGCCCGCGGCACCATTGGTCGGTGCGGTGACCATGCGCCCGCCCGCGGCGTTCTCTTCGTTGACTGCCAGGGCAAACAGGTTGACCCACTCCATGGCGCTCAAGGTCGAGCCGATCACGTTGGGCTTGCCCAACTCTTGCAAGCTGCGGTGCAGGCGCGCGGCACGGCGCTTGACGTTCAGTCCCCCCGGCAGGATGCCTTCGTTGCGCAGGCCGTTGTCGACACACTCGCGCATGGCCGCCCAGAGCTTGAGCAGCCCGGCACGGACTTCGGCCTCAGGGCGCCACGCGCATTCGTTGGCCATCATCAGCTGGCCGACACTCAGGCCGTGGGTCTTGCACAGCTGCAGGAGTTCGGCGGCACTGGAGAACTCGTAGGGCAACTGCACGGTGTCGGCGGCGGGCGCCTGGCCGTCCAGTTCCTTGGCCTCGATGATGAAACCGCCGCCCACCGAGTAGTAGGTCTGGTGCAATAGGCTGCCCGCCTCGCCAAAGGCTTCCAGGGTCATGGCGTTGGGGTGATAGGGCAGGCTCTCGTCCAGCAACAGCAGGTCGCGGTGCTGATCGAAGGCGATCGGTTGGCTGCCATCGAGGATCAGGCACTGCTCGCCGAGCACCTGCTGGATGCGCGACTCGATGCTGCGCGGGTCGATACGGTCTGGCCACTGGCCCATCAGCCCGAGCAAACAGGCGCGGTCGGTGGCGTGGCCGACGCCGGTGGCCGACAGCGAGCCGTACAGCCGCACTTGCACACGCCTCACCCGCGCCAGCAGGCCCTGTTCGCGCAGGGCTTGGGCAAAGGTAGCCGCGGCCCGCATCGGTCCGACCGTATGGGAGCTGGACGGTCCGATGCCGATCTTGAAGAGGTCGAATACGCTGATAGCCATGCTAATACCTCGCTGGCGGTGGGTACTGGTCCTTCGGTTGAAGGATTCCTTCCTATTGAGAGATACTGATCCCTGGCGGCAACGCTGACCAACGAAACTTTCTAAGCAAGGCTTTAGCAGGGCTAAACGATGCGACGGCAAATGAATGGCCAGATGTATGTGTGGCTGCACGTGTTCTCCTGCGCGGCACGGCACCTGTCGTTCACCCGCAGCGCCGAGGAGCTGCACATCACCCCAGGCGCGGTGAGCCAGCAGATCCGCCAGCTCGAGGAGCGCCTGGGCTTTCGTCTGTTCCTGCGCCGGGCCAGGGGTGTCGAGCTCAGTGCCGAAGGCCAGCGCCTGGCGCAGACGGTCAGCGATGCCTACGGCAACATCGACGCCGAGTTGCGCCGCCTGGATGCCGGCGAAATCCGCGGCACCCTGCGCCTGCGCTCGATCCCCTCGTTTCTCGCCAAGTGGCTGACGCCCCGCCTGCCGCGTCTGCAGCAGCGCTACCCGGACATTCAGCTGCGCCTGGTCGCCGAGGACAGTAACCAGGCGCTGAACGAAGGCGACTTCGACCTGGCCATCGACCTCAACGACGGCAGCTACCCCGGGATGCTGTCCACGCCCCTGCTGGATGAGCAGATCTTCCCGGTGTGCTCGCCGAGCCTGCTGCGTGGCCGCCCGCCCCTGCATGGCCCAGCCGATCTGGTGCACTATCCCTTGCTGCACGACATCACCGCCTGGCGCGGCAGTTCCGAGTACGCCGAATGGGAGTTCTACCTGGACGGCATCGGCGCTGGCGGCCAGGACGTGCGCCGTGGCCACACCTTCAACCGCAATCACCTGACCATCGAAGCGGCCATTGCCGGTATCGGTGTGGCCATTGCCCGGCGCACCTTGCTCAACGACGAACTGGAACGCGGCGCATTGATCGTGCCGTTTGGCGTGGCCATTCCCAACCACAAGCGCTATGTACTGCTGTATCCGCCTGGAGGGCTCAACCAGCCAGGCGCGCGGGCGGTGCACGACTGGCTGGTGGAGGAAGCGCAGGACTTCCGGGCCTTGCATCCTTTGGGCATGGTGGAGCAAAACCCGTGAGCCTGTGCCCTGTGAGACCTGCGGCGGCCGCCACCCTCACCCCAGCCCTCTCCCGGAGGGAGAGGGCGCAGAGTGCATTGCAGACTGCTTGATGCGATCGACTCAACGCCGCGATCGATGCCCTATTTCACCGCATGCTCGTTACCGCCCAACACCGTAGCAGGCGCAATCACCCGCTCGACGGGCGTCACCACCTGCCCCAGGTCGATACGCCGGAAATCCGGCTTGGCCCCCAGCCGCGCATTGAAGCGCACGTTGAAGCTGAACGGGTCTTCGGTGGGCACATCCAGCGCATGGCCGTACAGCGGTGTGATCGCCGCAGCGTCATACCCCATCAAACGCAACAGCGTGGGGAAGATGTTGTAGTGGCTTGAGGCATTGCGATTGGTTGCCAGCTGCGCCTGCCAATCGAGGGTCTTGAGCGCCTGTCCCTGGATAACCAGCAGCGGTACCAGGCCCTCCTCAGCCACCGGATCGCTGTCGCAATGGGTGTTCAAACCGGGATTGCCACGCTCGTGCAGGTCCTGGCCATGGTCGGAGGTGTAGATCACCACGGCCTGGCTCAGGTCGCCCTCGGCGAACAGACGGCGGAAGAACTCGCCGACGCTCCATGACAGCGTGTTGCGGTAGGCGTTACGGTACAGCTCCCAATCCTGCGGACGGCCGTCGAAGCCTTCGCGAGTACCGGTATCGGCAACATCGGCGAAACGCCCGCGCGGCAGCGCTGGCTGGTAGCGCATGAATGCATCCGGGTACTTGTCGTGCACGGGGAAATGCGCGCCGACCTTGTTGATCACGATCAGCTGCGGCTGGTCATCCTTGAGCAGCTCGACCAGCTTGGCGAGCGCGGCCATGTCGCGCTGTATCACGGGGGTATCGTCGAACTGGATAAACGTGTCGATGTCGCGCTTTTCTGTCTCGGTCATCAGGTTCTGCAGGTTGCCGCGCGTGCGCTGGCCATCGATGTACACCGTGCCAAGACCAGCCTTCTTGGCGTATTGCCAGATCGATGGCTGGGTCGAGTTGATGCGCAGGTAGTCATCGCGGGTGCCGCCGTAACGCAAGGTGACATTGGTGTCGGCGCTGCAGTTGGCGATGGAGGCGGCGTAGCCGTAGTTGATCACGCTCACCCCCGGCGGCGGTGACATCAGGTGGGTGGTGACGCCTGCGGGGGTATTCACATCCAGGTAGTTGCCCCCAATGCTCTCGTCGATCACCAGGACGATGTCCTTGGCCAGCGCAGGCGCCGAACGGGCGAGGCTCACCGGCTGGCGGGGACCTACGCGGTCATGCAACGTCTCGTAGCCGAACAGGCTCAGGTAGGCCAGTGGCGTGTACATCACCGGTAGGCCGCGGGCGCCCTCGCCTGCGCGGACGAAGAGGATGCCGATCAGCAAGAGCAGCGCCAGCACTGGCGCGGACACTGTCAACGACGGCGACAGCACGCGCGCCAGGCGCACCGGGGGCGCCGGCCGCAAGCCGATGCCCAGCAGCAGGAGTACGGCTTTGGCCAGCGCCAGGGTGATCGCATAGTGATACTGCTCCAGCGCCTCTTGGATAAAGCCACCGGAATAGACCATGGAGACGAACGCGCTGTAGGTCAGGTACGCGTCGGTGATGCGCGCATAGGCATCGAAGAACAGCGCACTCACCGCGAACATCAGCGCCACCGTCCAGCGCACGACACCCGGACGGATCCAGGCGCTGAGCAACAGCGCGACCGCCAGCGCTGCAAACATCCCGACGTACAAGAGCAACGAAAAACTGGCGCCAAGCGCCTGGAGGCGCTCCAGGTAATAGTCCTGAAAGCTAGCCAGGTAGATGACCAACAGTATTAATTTGATATATCCGCGCATGATTTCCCTCGCCATGGTCATCGATTTTCTCTCCAACCGTAGCAGGGTTGTCACAAAGCACAAGCCACGAAATGTCAACTTTCTGACGATATCACATCGCCTTATTTTGGCGCTTTTCAAGCCTTCCCTAGGGAACTACCTATCGGCTACAGCCCCCGTTTTACAGGGACTTTGACCATTCATCGGCTAAAGGTTCGGCGAAGTGCCAGCAGCTTTTCACGCTAACGTACGGATTCAAAAAGGGTTGATGGCAAAAGGCCGGGATGTTTGGCGTTTGTAAATGCGACGAAACATGCCATTGCTTTGACGCAAATTCACAAGGCTGAGCTATACCGAAAAACACACCGCTGTTTCATCCCCCTTACTACTTCATACGAGGCACGCCGGCATGGATGTGAGCGTATTTGGCACCGGCTATGTCGGTCTTGTACAAGCCGCTGCTCTGGCAGATGTGGGTCACCGTGTTCTGTGCGTGGATGTCGATACGCACAAGATCAATCAATTGCGTCAAGGCGTTCCACCGATCAGCGAGCCTGGCCTGTCAAGCATGCTCGAAGAGAACATCAAGGAAGGCCGTCTGTCGTTCAGCACGCAGGCCAGCGATGCCGTCGCCCATGCCGAGCTGATCTTCATCGCGGTCGGTACACCGCCGGACGAGGACGGCTCGGCCGACCTCTCCCATGTGCTCAACGTCACGCGGCAGATCGCCGGGTTGATGGAAGAGGACCGCACGCTGATCATCAAGTCGACCGTGCCGGTGGGCACCGCCGACAAAGTCATCGCCCTGGCACGCGAAGAGTTACTGCGCCTGGCCAAGGACAACCTGCAGGTCCGGGTGGTCTCCAACCCGGAGTTCCTCAAGGAGGGCAGCGCGCTGGCCGATTGCATGCGCCCGGACCGCATCATCATCGGTACCCGTGACGACATCGCCCACGACCAGATGGCCGAGCTCTACGCGCCCTTCTGCCGCAACCATGAAAAGCTCATGTTCATGGACAACCGCAGTGCCGAGCTGACCAAGTACGCCGCCAACGCCATGCTTGCCACGCGTATCAGCTTCATGAACGAGCTGGCCAATCTCAGCGAGCATCTGGGGGCCGACATTGAGGCCGTGCGCAAGGGCATCGGCTCCGACCCGCGCATCGGTTACCACTTCATCTATCCCGGCTGCGGCTACGGTGGCTCCTGCTTCCCCAAGGACCTGCGCGCCTTGCTGCACACCGCCGAACACAGCGGCATGCCCCTGCGCCTGCTGCAAAGCGTCAGCGAGGTCAACGACCGCCAACGGCAGATCCTCTTCGGCAAGCTCAAGGAGCGCCTGCACGGCGCGCTACAGGGCAAGTCCATTGCCCTCTGGGGCCTGGCGTTCAAGCCCAACACCGATGACATGCGCGAGGCGCCGAGCCGCTATCTGATGGAAGCGCTGTGGGCCGAAGGCGCCATGGTACGCGCCTACGATCCCGAGGCCATGGACGAATGCCGGCGCCTGTACGGCTACCGCGACGACCTGCAGCTGTGCGCCACCCGTGATGACACCCTGCAGGATGCCGATGCCCTGGTCATCTGCACCGAGTGGAAGAATTTTCGCGTGGTCGACTTCACCCTCCTGGCGGACAAGCTGCGCGCCAAGCTGATCATCGACGGACGCAACCTGTACAGCCCCGAAATCGTCGCAGGTCATGGCTTGAGCTACACCGGTATCGGCTTGCTGCAGGTCCCACCCCAGGTAACGTCGTCATGAAAGTGCTGGTCACCGGCGCGGCTGGTTTCATCGGTGCTCATACCAGCCTGCGCCTGATCCGCGACGGCCATCAGGTACTGGGCCTGGACAACTTCAACGGCTACTACGACCCAGCCCTCAAGCGCGCTCGGGTGCGCTGGCTCGAGGACCAGACCGGTCCCTTCGCCCTGCACTGCATGGACCTGGGTGATCGCGAAGGCATGGCACGGTTGTTTGCCCAGGAGCGCCCCGACGTGGTGGTACACCTGGCAGCGCAGGCCGGGGTGCGCTACTCGCTGGACAACCCCCATGCCTACATCGACAGCAACCTGTGCGGTTTCCTCAATATCCTCGAGGGTTGCCGCCGCTACCCGGTGCGCCATCTGCTGTACGCCTCTTCAAGCTCGGTGTACGGCGCCAACCAGCGTACCCCGTACCGGGTCCAGGACGCGGTGGATCATCCGCTGTCGCTGTACGCCGCGACCAAGAAAGCCAACGAGGCCATGGCCCACAGCTACAGCCATCTGTTCGGCATTCCGAGCAGCGGCTTGCGCTTTTTCACGGTGTACGGCCCCTGGGGCCGCCCGGACATGTCGCCGATCCAGTTCGCTCAGGCGATCACCGAGGGTCGCCCGATTCAGCTGTTCAACCACGGCCGACACCAGCGCGACTTCACCTACATCGACGACATCGTCGAAAGCCTGGTGCGGTTGATCCCACTGCCACCGCTGGTTGATCCCGACTGGGACCGCGAGCAACCCGACGCCTCGAGCAGTCACGCACCCTGGCGGCTGTACAACATCGGCGGGCAGCGCCCGGTGGAACTGACCGACTACCTGGCCCTGCTGGAAAAGCACCTCAGACGCAAGGCCGATGTCGAGCTGCTACCTCTGCAGCCGGGCGATGTGCTGGCCACCTGCGCCGACACCAGCACGCTGGAGCGGGTCACCGGCTTCGTCCCACAGGTTTCCCTGGATGAAGGGCTCGGGCGGTTCGTCGCCTGGTTTCATCGGTACTACTCGCGCTCTACCAAGGCCAGTCCGGTCGGCGAGCGCAGGCATGAAAGGAGGGCGATATGACAGGACAACCCAGAAGTGCAGACCTGCAGGGTCTGTACCAGGACAAACGCATGGACCCGGCGCACCGCCAACGCATCGATGCAGCCATTCATATGCAAGGCCGCGGCTGGCTGACCGGCCGCATCGGCGGCAGGTCCTGGACCCTGTCACGGACCAACCGGGTGGTGTCCTGCCTGGGTGCCCTGGCAATACTGCTGCTGATTTCACCGCTGCTGCTGGTACTGGCGATCCTGGTCAAGCGCAGTAGCCCGGGCCCGGTGTTCTTCATTCAGAAGCGCACCGGCTACCGCGGCCGCGCCTTCGGCATGTTCAAGTTCCGCACCATGGTCGCCAACGCCGAGGCCTTGAAGGACTCGGTGCGCCACCTGAACAAGCATGGAGCCGACGCCATCGATTTCAAGATCGACAAGGATCCACGCGTCACCCGCATCGGCAGTTGGTTGCGTCGCAGCAGCCTCGACGAACTGCCCAACCTTCTCAACGTGGTTACCGGCGACATGCGCCTGGTCGGTCCAAGACCCACGTCCTTCAACGCCTACCGCTACAAGGACAATCACCTGGCACGCCTGAGCATCTACCCAGGCATGACCGGTCTGTGGCAGATCTCCGGGCGCAGCGACATCGACTTTGACCAGCGCGTCGAACTGGACCTTAGCTACATCAATGAACAGAGCTTGATGCTGGATCTGAAGATCCTCTTCAAGACCCCCTTCAAAGTCTTCAGCGGCCACGGAGCAAGTTGAATGGACGGTTCTACTTCGAGAAGCCTGAGCATCGCGACCCCGAGCGAAGCCAACCTTACCGCCACGGTGCTCGACCTTGAGCAGCGCACGCTGTTGCTGACCGCCGCCAACACCGGCAGCGGCACCAGCACCAGCGCCCTGGCCTTTGCCAATCAACTGGCCCAGATGTGCGCCGGTCCCGTGCTGCTGATCGACAGCAGCGGCAGCGCCAACAACCTCAGTCAGCAGCTGGGCCTGCACAAACTGCGAGGGTTCACCGACCTGCTGTTCAACCATGACACCCCGCCCTTGGCCCAGGACTGCATTGTGCGCCTGTCCGACCAGCCTTTCGACGTGCTGCCCGGCGGTACCTTCAAGCGCGGCCGCGACCGCCTCAACCCGGAACTGCTGCGCGTGCTGCTCACGCATTTGGGCGATTACTACCGCTTCGTGGTGATCGATGGCGAGGCGGTCTATGCCAACGCCGACAGCCTGGTGATCGGCACCTTGGTCGATGGCGTGATCCTGGTGGTCTGCGCTGAGGAGACCCGCTGGGAAGTGGCCCAGGCCGCGGCCCAGCGCCTGACCCAGGCCGGCGCGCAACTGATCGGCAGCGTCTTCAACCGGCGCAAGTACTACATGCCCAAGTGGCTGTACAACAACCTCTGAGGCCAGCACAGGACGCACACCATGAAATATCCAACGATTACCCTGTGCCTGCTGGCCCTGGCCGGTTGCGCCAGCCAAGAGACCCGCGAAATGCCGGTGCAGATCCTCACCGCGGCCCCGGCCGAAGCGCAGAACACCGAGTTCACCCGCCGTGAACAGGTACTGCGCCCGCAAGACGTGCTGGAAGTCATCTTCCACGTCAGCGGCCAGACCCAAGGGATGTACCGCATCCAGTCTGGCGACACCATCGACCTCAGCTTCATGGCAGCCAGCGCCCTCAATGGCACCCAGCTGGTACAACCCGACGGCAGCATCACCCTGCCCAGCACCAACTCCGCCGTGCGGGTCGAGGGCATGACCACCGCCGAGGCCGAAGAGGCGATCCGCCAAAGCTATCGCAACAAGCGGATTTTCCAGAACAACCGCGACCAGGTCACCCTGCGGGTCCTGAACCCCGGTTCCGAGAAAAAAACCGCCTTGACCCATCCCGGTACCGGCATGAGCCGCGATATCACCGTTGGCAACGACGGCCGCGCGACCTTCCCCGAGATCGGTTCGGTGCCGTTGCAGGGGCTTACCGTCAACCAGCTGCGCGACCAGCTCAACGAGCGCTACGCCCAGTTGCCCGGTGGCATGAGCGTGGACGTGCTGCTCAAGAGCACCGCGGCCAACGAAATCTATGTACTGGGCGAGGTTGGCCAGCCCGGCGCCTTCACGATCCGCCGTCCGGTCTCCGTCCTGGAAGCGCTGACCCTGGCCCGCGGTCCGACGCTCAAGGCCCAGCTCGGTTCGGTGGTGATTATGCGCCGCAACGGCAATATGGTTCAGGCGGTGAATTACGACGTCGACAAGGCGCTTGCCGGACAGAGCCAGAAGATCGCCTACCTGCAGCCCGAAGACATGCTCTATGTGCCCAAGACCAAGCTGGCCAGCGCTGGCGAACTGTCGCGCCAACTGGCTGACGTGATTCTGTTCCAGGGCATTGGTGTCAGCTTTGGCTACCGCCTGGACAGCAAGGATGACGGCGGCAGCAACAATGGAAACAACGACGGCTCCGGCACTCCAGCCGCTGCTGCCCAATGAACGGGGACAGGTCCATGATTACGCAGCCAAAAGAGAACTATGTGCATGAGTTCTTCCGGATCTTCTTCGCCAACCGCCAACTGGTCAAACGCGTGTTCCTGCTCTTCGCAGTGATCGCTCTGTTGGTGCCGCTGGCGCTCAAGCAGAGCTTCGACATCACCGCCGAAGTGATCGTGCAGTCCAAGAAGCTCTCGCAGAGCGACACCAGCTCGGCCCTGACCCAGGAGGCGGACCAGTTTATCCCGCCGTCACTGGCCGACATGGAGACCGAAAGCAACATCCTGCGTTCGCCCACGCTGATCCGCCAGACCATCAACCAGCTGCGTCAGGAGGGCCATTACCTGCAGGAGCCGAGCCTGCTGCAACGCACGGTGTTCATGCCGCTACAAGAAAGCGTGGTCAATCCTCTCAAGCGCCTGTTCGGCAACCCGGTGGCCGAGGAGCGCGACACTGAGCTCGATGGACTGACCGACCAGGCCATCAAGAACCTCAAGGTCGAGACCCTTCCCGGCTCCAACGTGATTTCGGTGATCTACAGCGCCGAGGACTCGAAACTGGGCACGCTGTTCGTCACCAAGCTGCTGGACAACTTCCTCAAGAACCGCCAGGACCTGCAGTCCAACGAACTGCCAGAAACCTTCTATGAACAGAAAAAGCTGCACTACCAGGCCCGCCTGGGTGACCTGGAAGGTCAGCGCCTTGACCTGCTACAGGCAAGCGGCTCGTCGGATCCGCGCGAAGAGATCACCTTCCGCCTGAACGCCATCAACACCGAGGAACAGGCGCTGAACCTGTTTCGCGATCGCCAGTTGCAGAACCAGCAATGGCTCGACTACCTGCAGACCAACCTGGCGACGGCGAACAAGGCGAAAGTGGCTGACTACAGCTTCCCCTACACCTTCACCACCACGGTCGACAACGTTGCCTTCGAGGACCGCGAGATCAAGCAGCTCGGCGAGCAGCTGACCGCCCAGGTGGCCCGCTACAGCGCCGACATGACGGTCTTCCAGTCCAGTTCCGAGCCCATGATGCTGGCGCGTGAACAGATCAGCCGTCTGCGCGGGCAGTTCCTCAAGGTCGTCGACAACCGCATCCGCGAACGTCGCCAGGACCTGGCGGTGACCCAGCAGGTGATCGACCAGAAGACCCAGCGCATCGCCGATTACAAGGAGCGCATCCATCAGTTGCGCGAGACCCAGAGCAAGACCCGCCAGCTGGACACCGAGATCGATGCCCTGCACAAGGCCTTCTCTACCTACGCCCAGCGTTATGAAGAAAGCCGTGGCCAGGGCCTGTTCGACGGCAGCCAGTCCAACGCGCGGATCCTCAGCGCGCCGTACGAGCCGGCCACCGCAGCCTTCCCCAAACCTGGTCTGATCATTCCGTTCGGCCTGTTGACCGGCTTGCTGCTGTCGATTGCCCTGGTCTACGTCAAAGAGTTCTTCGACCGCCGCTTCAAGCACCCTGCCCAGATCACTCATCAGCTTGGCCTGCCTGTACTGCTGGTGATCAACGATCAGACCCCGGCATTGCCTAACCCGCACCAGACCTGGACGCTGCCACGCCTGATGCACTGGGTGCGCAATTGAACGCCGCCGTTCCTGGCGCTCGCCGGCCGATCCTGCACCTGCTCAGCAGTGGCGGTTTCTATGGCGCCGAGCGCATGTTGCTGGACCACTGCCAGGCAACGCCGGGCGAGCATCGGGTGCTGTTCCTCGATGCCCCGGCCGAGCTTGTCGAGCGCTTTCGCGAGGCCGGCGTCGATTGCCAGGCCTGCCACGGCGTGGGCCAACTGCTGGGGCTGCTACGCCCGCAGCGCGGGGAACGGCCGCTGATCAATACGCACAATTTCAAGGGCCTGGTGTTCGGCTGGCTGGGCGCGACCTTGTGGCGTCTGCCGCTGGTGATCACCCAGCACGGCTTTACGCCACGCGGCCCCAAGCAACGCTTCTACACCTGGCTGAGCTTGCAGCTGTGCCGCACGCCCACCGTGGACCGGGTGGTCTGCGTGGCCGAAAGCATCGCCCGCCTGCACCGCGAGGCCGGCGTGCGGGCGAGCAAGCTGCAGGTCATCCCCAATGGCCTGCCGCCGGCCCCGGCACTGGCCCAGCGGGCGCCGGTTGCCACGCATTGGCTGGCCGGCTACGTCGGGCGCCTGAGCAGTGAAAAAGGCCCCGACCTGTTTCTCGACACCTTGATCCCGCTGTGTCAGAAGCGCCCGCAGGTGCGTGCGGTGATGCTCGGCGAAGGCCCCGAGCGCGCCGCACTGCAGGCGCGCATCGATGCCGCGGGGCTGACCGAGCGCATCACCCTGCCGGGTTTTCAGCGTGACATGCGCAGTTGGATGTCGCGCCTGGATGCCCTGGTGATCAGCTCGCGCACCGAAGGCACGCCGATGATCCTGCTCGAAGCGATGCAGGATGGTGTGCCGGTGGTGGCCTTCGGCGTCGGCGGCATACCCGATGTCATCGAACACGGCTGCAGTGGCCTGCTGGCCCTGCCACTGGCGGTGGACGAGCTCGGTCAGCACCTGCTGGCCCTGCTCGAGGACCCGGCACAGGCCGCCGAACTGGTGGCTCGTGCCCGCCGCACCCAACAGGAACGCTACCACCTGCCGACCCTGGCTCAACGCTGGGCACAGGTCTACCGGGGCGCCGCCCAGGAGGTTGTTGCATGATCATTCCACTGTCGCTGGTGAGCCTGGTCGCACTGCTGTGCGTCGGGCTGCTGGCCAGCCCCTATCCGTACCTGGCCCCTGGGGCGGTACTGGGCCTGGCCGGTGCGCTGGTGCTGTACCGTCGGCCGGCCTGGGGCTTGCTGGCGATCGCTGCCCTGGTGCCACTGGAAGGGCTGCTCAAGGACGGCCTGCTGTCCGGGGCCAAGCTGGTCGGGATTGGCCTGGCACTGATCCTGACCTTGCAACTGGCGGTCCGCCAGCTGCCCAGCGAACGCCTGGCCAGCAGCCACTGGCGTCTGCTGGTGCCGTTTTTGGTGCTCTACCTGCTGAGCCTGTGGACCAGCGACAGCTCGCTGCTTTCGGTGGGTCACCTGCGTGAATTCATCGTCGGCCTGGTGGTATTCGTTATCACCTTGCTGATCGGCCGTGAACTGAACCTGGCGATGCTGGCACGCCTGGTGACGGTCAGTGTCTGCGTGACCTGCTTGTTTGCCATGTTCTCCACCAAGTACCAGGAACAGGGCCGCGCCTCGGCGATGCTCGACCCCAACTCCTTCGCCATGCTGATCACCGTGGCTACCCCACTGGCGCTGTGGCTGGCGATCAAGAGTCGGCAGGTGCTGGTCAAGCTGTTCTGGGCCGCCTGCTGCATGCTGCTGCTGGCCGGCATGACCAAGACCGAATCGCGTTCCGGGCTGGTGGTGCTGATGATCAGCCTGGGCATCGTGCTCTACAACTACCGCGAGCAGCTGGCGCACATACGACCCCGTCATCTAGGCTTCGCCATGCTCGGCCTGGCTATCCTCGTGCCACTGGGCGCCGCGCTGATGCCCGCGGGCTACGTCGAACGTATCCAGTCACTGGTGCTGCTCAAGTCCGGGGTCAGCGCGTACAAGGACGAATCCCTCGGCCGCCGCTCTTCCTACCTGGTGGTGGGCAAGGAAATGATCAGCGACAGCCCGCTGCTCGGCACCGGCCCAGGGACCTTCCCGCTGCACTATGCCCAGACCGGTTTCTCCAAGGCATTCGCCCCGGTCAACAGCAAGTCTACCGACCTCTATCGCCGGGCCCACAACACTTATCTTGAGATCTTCAGTGAAACCGGCTTGCCCGCCGGCTTGCTGTTCGTCGGCATGATTGCCCTGGCCCTGCGCAACTTCTGGCAGGCCCGGGCGGCCTGGCAGGCGGCCGGTAATCAGGACCAGGCCGACCTGATGACCCACCTGACCATGAGCATGCTGGCCATCGGGCTGTTCCTGATGTTCCTCAGCGCGCCGACCCACAAATACCTTTGGCTGATGCTGGCGCTGTCCAGCGTGGCCTACCGGCAAGCCGCCGAAACACGCACCCTGGGGGTAAAAGCATGAGTTTGGTGAGTATCGTCATCCCCATGTTCAACGAAGCCCGGCACATCGGCCGTACCTTGCTCGCCGCCCGTGAGGCCGCCGAGCATGCGCGCATGGCCTGCGAGCTGGTGGTGGTGGACAACGGCTCCAGCGACGACGGCCCGCGGATTGCCCGCGAGCACGGCGCGCGGGTGCTGCGTCTGCCGGGTCTGGCCATCGGCGCACTGCGCAATAAAGGTGCCCAAGCCTGCCAGGGCCATTGGCTGGCGTTTCTGGACGCCGACATCGAGGTCCCGCAGGACTGGCTCAGCCGCTTGCTCGAGCTGCACCGCCAGGGTGAAGGCGATGTCTTCGCCCTGGATTGCGACACGCCGCGCCAGGCGCCCTGGTTCGCCTACGCCTGGCAGCGCCGCACCCTGCGCGCCGGCCACCCCTTGCAGCAAAGCCAGTGGCTGCCGACGCCCAACCTGCTGATGCAACGCCGCTGGTTCGAGCAGGTCGGCGGCTTCGACGAACGCCTGCGCACTGGCGAGGACAAGGACTTTACCCTGCGCCTGGCCCAGGCCGGTGCCCGTCTGTGCGTGCTGCGTCAGCCGGTGGTGCTGCACTGGGGCTTCGAGGGCAGCTGGTCGGAATGGCTGGGCAAGGAGTTGTGGCGCCAGGGCAGTCACCTGCAATTGCTGCGCAGCAACGGCCTGAGCCTGCGCCTGTTGCGCTTCCCGCTGCTATCGCTGGCGGTCTGGCTGTTCGATGCTCTGGCCATGTCACTGCTGCTGGCCGGCAATGCCCGTGGCGCGCTGTTCCTGCTGCTGGTCGGCGCCCTGCCCGCCCTTGGCCTGAGCCTGCGCCAGACGCTCAAACACCGCGACCCCCTGTTCGTCCTGCAACTCTGGGGGCTGCATTGGGTCCGCCTGCACCTGGCGGGTACGGCCTTCGTGCTCAGCCTGTTCAACCGCACCGCAAGGAGGCCCGCCCGTGGCTGAGTTCATCTTTTGGTCGTGCCTGCTGTTGCCGCTTTACGCCTGGCTGGGCTACCCACTGTTGCTGACCCTGGCCGCGCCGTTCTTTCCCCGCCACGCGCCAACAGCCCTGCCTGCCCAGCGCGTCGACGTGGTGATCGCCGCGCACAATGAAGAACGTCACATCGAGGAGAAATTGCGCAGCGTGCTGGGCCAGGACTACGTCGCCCAGCAGCTACGGGTGGTGGTGGCCAGCGATGGTTCCAGCGATCGCACCGTGGCCCTGGCGCGCAGCCTTGATGACCCGCGCGTGACGGTGCTGGACCTGCCACGGCTGGGCAAGGCCGGCGCGCTGAATACCGCGGTCAACTACTGCGAAGGCGACGTCCTGGTGTTCACCGACGCCGACAACCAGTGGGCCACCGACACCCTCGGCCTGCTCCTGGCACCGCTGGCGGACCCTCGCGTGGGCGGTACGGCCGGGCACATGATCATCCCCAACCCGGGCAAGGGTCTGAGCCTGGGCGACAGCCTGTACCGCCACTACGAGGCCTGGCTGCGCAAGGTGGAGAACCGCACCGGCTGCATGGTCTCGGCCGATGGGGCCTTGCTGTCCTTGCGTCGCGCGCTCTACCAGCCGATCCCGGCGCAGGTCAACGATGATTTCTTCATCAGTACCTGCGCGCCCGCGGCGGGCCAGCGCATCGTCTATGTCCCCGAGGCCGTGGTCCTCGACCAGGGCGTGGACGAAGCCAACAAGCAGTTCCGCCGCCGGCAGCGGGTCACCGTGGGTGGCCTGCTCAGCCTCGCCGCCCGGCGCGAGCTGCTCAACCCGCTGCGCCACGGGTTCTACGCCATCGCCCTGATCAGCCACAAGCTGATCCGCCGCCTGGCGCCGGTGCTGCTGCTGCCGTTGCTGCTGGCCAACCTCTGGCTGGCCGCCGAACCTGGGTTCTATCGCCTGACGCTGGCCGCCCAGCTGCTGGCCTACGCCGTGGCTATCGCCGGCCTGCTCGATGCCCGCCGCCGCTTGCCCAAGCCGTTCCGCCTGGCCGCTTTCATCCTGGTCACCTTGGCGGGCATGAGCGTCGGCCTGTGGCAATTCCTGCGCGGGCAAAGCTACAGCCAATGGAATCCCGACCAGAACCGATGAGCGATGGATATGCCGATCAAGACACGTATCAAACAGGCCAGCGGTTGGTTGTACTTCAAGAGCCCCAAGGGCCGTGCCAATCTGCGCGGCGCCGGGGTCATCCTCATGCTGCACCGCGTGCTGGCCGATGACGCCAGCGCGGCCCTGCCCCATCGCAATGAACTGTGCGTGGGCCCCAAGGCCTTCGAAAGCCTGCTGCGCTGGCTGCCTCGGCATTTCGACTGCGTCAGCCTGATGGACCTGCTCAAGGCCCATGAACAGCCTCGTGGCAACGCGCGACCCAAGGTTGCCCTGACCTTCGATGATGGCTGGCGCGACAACGCCCTGAACGCCTTTCCGCTGCTGCAGCGCCACCAGGTGCCGGCGAGCATTTTCCTGTCCACCGACTACATCGGCAGCCGCCAGCGTTTCTGGTGGGAGAGCCTGGGCGAGACCCTCTGGGGCAGTCATGGCGAAGCGGCGCGGCACCAGGTCATCGAGCAATTGCGCAAGATCGGCCGGCCGCTGCCCGCCGCCTACTTCATGAACGACCGGCCCATGGCCCGCAGCCTGGCCCTGGCTCACTACCTGCAGAGTCTCAAGACCTTGCCCCCCAAGGCCCTGCACATGCTGACCGACAGTTGCCCGACCGAATCGCTGCCCCAGGCCCTGGACTGGCAACAGGTGCGCGAGCTCGAGGACTCCGGGCTAATCAGCTTCGGCCCCCATGGTGCCAGCCACGCGCTGTTGCCGGGGCTTGACGACCGGCGCCTGGACGAGGAGCTGCAGCGCAGCCACCAGGCCCTGCAACAAGGCTGCCGGCAGCCGCTGCCCGTGTACTGCTACCCCAATGGCGACCACGATGACCGGGTGCGCGCGCACCTGGCCGCGCACCGCTATCCATTTGCCCTGAGCACCCGCGTCGGCATTTGCCATGGCCACGATGATCCCCTCGCCCTGCCACGCATCGGCGTCAGCCAACGCAATGCCTGCCGCCCTTCGTTGCTGGCCTGGCGCATCAGCCGCGGAGGCCGGGCATGAGCCGCAACAACTATATGCGCCACTTGTTGCTGAGCATGGGCACCAAGCTTGCGATGATCGCCCTGCGCCTGCTGCGCAACGTGCTGCTGGCGCGCATCCTGGGCCCCAGCGAGCGCGGCCTGTTCGCCTTGCTCAGCACTTTGCCCGACCTGATCAGCGCCGCCACCAGCGGCGGCCTGAACAGCGCGGTCGGCTACCAGGCGGCGAAGCAGCGCTCGATGGGCCTGCTGTTGACCCAGGTGCTGGTCTACGGCTCGCTGCTGGCGGCGGTGCTGACCCTGGCGTGCGTGTTCCTGGTGCGCGAGTTCGGCGCCAACCTGGAAGTCACCCTGCAGCTGGGCCTGCTCGCCTGGCTGCTGCTGTTGGCCGTGCCCCTGACCGTGCTCAAGAGCGGTCTGCTGACCCTGCACAACGCCAGCGGCGGCGTCGGCGCCTTCAATGCCCTGCGCCTGTTCGAGTCGTTGGCGCCGCTGTTGCTGTTCCTCGGGCTGTTCTGGATGTGGCGTGACCAGGCGCTGGAAGCGGCGCTGATCAGCTGGCTCGCGGGTATCGCCCTGGTGGTGCTGCTGGGGCTGTGGTGGCTGCGACGGCAACACTCGATCCGCCTGCAGTGGGACCGCAGCGGCCAGCGCGAGCTGCTGACCTTCAGCGCCAGGAGCCACCCTGATCTGCTGTTCCAGCAACTGATCCTGCGCTCGGACTACCTGTTCATCGGCGCCCTGCTCGGCAGCACCGCGCTGGGCCATTACGCCATGGCCAGCGCCGCCGCCGAGCTGTTGCTGATCGTGCCAGAGGCAGTGACCACGCCCTTGATGAAACGCCTGCTACAGCAGGACGACGGCATGGACAAGATCACCCCACTGGCCCTGCGCCTGACCGCCACGGTGATGCTCGGCGCCTGCCTGAGCATGGCGCTGATCGGCCAATGGCTGATCGTCACCTTGTTCGGTGCCGAGTACCAGCCGGCCTACCCGGCATTGCTTGCACTGCTGCCTGGCCTGCTCGGCCTGTGCTACGCGAGCATCCTGCGCCTGGACCTGCTGGGCAAGAACCGCCCCGGCACGGTGTCGCTGATGATGGGCGCCGGCGCTGCGCTCAACCTGATGCTCAACATCGTGCTGATTCCCACCTGGGGCATCGTCGGCGCCGCGGCCGCCTCGTCCATTGCCTACCTGGTCGTGACCATCGCCATGCTGGTGCTGTACTGCCGCTTGAGCGGCGTGCCGCTGCTGCACACCCTGATCATCCTGCCCAGCGATTTCGCTCCGCTGCGGCAGATGCTGCAACGGAGGCCGGCATGAGAGGCCTGCTGCTGATGGCTGCGTTGCTCAGCCCTCTGGCCCAGGCGGCCAGCCTGGAGTGGGGTGATATTCGCGACGGCAGCCTGTACCTGGTGCCAGGCCAGGCGGACGCGCTGCGCGTGCAGTGGCTGCCCGCCTGGCAGGCAGAGGCCAACACCGAGCACCTGTACCTGCTCGACGGCCGTGGCCGCCTGCAAGCGGACCGCGCCATCGCCGCCAGTGAAACGCGGGGCGAGCAGCGCTGGCCGCTGGCCGCGAGCACGACGGCCTACCGCCTGGAAATCCCCGGCTACAGCTTCCGTCGCTACCGCATCGCGCACAGCGACAGCACGCGCGCCCTGTTCGCGCCGGCCAAGGTGCACTTCAGCGCCGAAGTCGGGCCGCGCACCGAGTTGTATTTTCGTGTCGCCGTCGGCGAGCAGGCCATCGTGGCCGGCAAGTACCACGGCGGCGTGCGCGCGCTGCAGGTCGAGCGGCTGAGCGACGGCAAGGTGCTGCAACTGGCGCTCAAGCCGTATGCCGGCTATTGGCAGTTCGACCAGCTGCCCCTGCCCACCAGCACCGGCGACGAAACCTGGCGCCTGCGCCTGCAGGGCCGCGGCAAGGCGGCCTTCTGGCTCGACGGTACGGCCAACCTGTTTGCCCAGCGCCCCAACCAGCTCGGCCCACTGCCTAGCGCGCCAGGGCAGGTAAAGCTCAAGGCCGGCACCCAAGTGCTCGGCCGTACGCCCGACCTGGGCGTGGCCCTTCCCTATGTGTTGCCGCCACCCTCAAGCTTCGCCGCACTCGACGCCCTGCGCCCGCAGGCGGCTGGTTTCTACAGCCTGATGGACATCCTCGAGCGCAAGCCGCATTACGAAGATGCCTGGCGGCGCCTCTACCAGGACCGCTTCGCCATCCGCCAGGACATCACCCTGCTGGCTGGCACTGGCCGGCGCGCGGACCTTGCCGCCGACAAGACCAGCCACGACGGCCTCGACGCCTGGCTCGCCGCCACCCACGCGCTGGACGGCAAGGCGCTGCACTACCTGGCCTTCGCCGACGAACCCAACCTCAACTACCCCGACTACGCCAGCTACCGCGATTTCTTCAAGGCCATGGCCGCCCGCGTGCAGGCCTACCCTGGGGCCCGTGAAGCCGGGGTACGCATCGCCATGCCGGCCTCCTCGCGCCTGGTCAATGGGCCCTTCCACGAACGCGGCAAAGGCCGTCGCGGCATCGACTGGGCGCAGCGCCTGATGCAGGAGCAAGGCACCCAGATCGATGCGCTGGCCTGGCATGAATGGATGGTCCGCGACCTGCTGGCCACGCGCAGCTACCGCGACAGCGTGCGCCAGGCCGCCGAACTGGTCGGCCTGGATGCCCAGGGCCGTCCCCGCAAGGCGCTGCTGTTGGACCAGACCAACATGTCCAGCGGCTCGAGCCTGAGCCCCTATGACCAGAACACCCATTACGCCGGGCTGTGGTGGACCTCGGTGGTGATCAACGCCTCCAGTGACGGCCTGCTCGACATGCTCAACTGGTTCCACGTGGCCGATGAGCCAGAGTGGCCCAAGGGCATGATCCGCGTGCTGGGCGAGGAACGCTTCGAGCTCAAGCCCGTGGGCCTGGCCCAGCAGTTCATCCAGCGCCACTGGCTGGACCAGGTGCTGGCGTTGGACAACGACGCCTTCGAGGTCGATGCCCTGGCCATGGCCCGCGGCGCCCAACGCAGCCTGCTCGGGGTCAACAAGGCCGAGCGCGTGCAGCAGGTGAGCCTGGCCCTGGAAGGCTGCCCGAGCGGCCAGCTGGAATTGTTCGGTCCGGACAACCTACCCCGGCGTAGCGATTTTGCCTGCGAACACGGCCAGATTCATTTTCAACTGCCAGGACAGACTTTGTTTGCCCTGACCTGGAGCGCGTCATGAGACGCCTCGACCTGCCCCAAACAGGAGGCACCATGAGTGCATTGAGCAAGATCCGGGACCGCATCAAACGCAAAGGACTGCGTAATACCTTGAAAAGCGCCTACAAGCGTTTCGTCTTTTACCATTGGGAGTTGCTGTGGATGGAGCGCGACCTGGTCAGCCCCGTCCCGCCACACCGGCTCAAGCCCTACCCGGCGCTGCGCACGGAGCCCATAACGGTAAACAACGTGAAGGCCTTCGCCCGCCACTTCGGGGACAGGGTAGAGACCATGCGCGAGCTGGCCGCCGAGGGCCACACCGGCTTGATGTTCCTCGATGACGCAGGCGATGTGGTGGCGTTCATCTGGGGCAGCACGCGGCACTACCACGACCGTCATTACTATGGCTGCTGGTTTCCCGTGGGTCCCGGCGAGTTCTTCGAGTTCGGCGGCGAAGTGGCCCGCAGGTACTGGGGCACACAGCTGTCCCTGGACATGCAGCTGGCCATCTGGAAGGTCATGGCTGCACAAGGTTGCGACAAAGTGGTGGATGTCTGCGAGAACCACAATATTCCCGCGCTCAAGCTGCACCTGCGCACCGGCTATAAGGAGCAAGGACGGATCATGAATGTGTACTGCCTGTTCGGACGCTGGAAGTTCTTTCGCGAAACACGCTACAGCGGTTCACGGCTTGATGCCCTGCGCAAGCCTGAAACCCAAGCCACCACAGCCACGGTGTCCTGACCATGACCCTGCATCTGACCTGGTGTGATTCCCTCAACGGTGATGACTTCCCCGTCGTCGAATACGAGCAACTGCGCCGCCGCCTGCCCGGTAGCACACCCTTCAACCACTTGGGCTGGCTGCGCGCTGCCGAGCAGGCGTTGCTGCCCGGCCAGCGGTTGCAAGTCCTGCTGGGTCGCCAGCACGGCCGGCTGTGCCTGTGCCTGCCGCTGGTGCGTGAACGCGAAGCCTTCGGTCCGGTACGCCTGCCTGTGGTGCGCCACCTGGGTTACCCCCTGAGCGACCGCATCGCCCTGCTCATCGACCTGCCGGAGGGGGATGCCGCACAGGTCCTGGGCGCTATCCGCAAGCGCCTGCCCCACGCCGTGCTGCAACTGAGCGAAGTGCCCGGCGACGCTGAGGTTGGCGGCTGGCTAGAGCGTTGGGCGGGACATAGCTCCACCCATGAACAGCACCTGACCTGCAAGGTGCCGGTGCACCGCATCTGTGAGAGCGACCGCCAGGAGGTCAGCGGCGATCCGCGCTACAAGCTGCGCCGGGCGCGCAAGCGCATCGCCAACTGCGGCGCGCAGGTGCGTCGGGTAATGGCCACGTCCGAAAACATCAAGAGCCTGCTGGATGCCATCAGCGCCGTTGAAGCGGCGAGCTGGAAAGGCGACGACGACGTCGGCATCTTCTCCGGCGAGCAGCGCCAGCAGTGGATGTATCAGGCCTTCACCGCGCTGGCGGCCGAAGGCCTGGTGTGCCTGGTGCTGCTGGAGCTCGACGGGCGCTGCATCAGTTACCGCCTGGGCCTGGTCGAGCGCGGCCGGGTCTATGACTACAACCTGGCCTTCGAGCCCGCCTACCGGGACCTGGGCAGTGGCCGGGTGTTGCTGGAGGAGTGGATTCATTGGGGGCTCGACGACGGCTGGCGCTGGATCGACGCCTCGCGGGTAAGCCTTGAGAACTCCAGCCATCAACTGCACGAACGCATGACCGAACATCTCGAGCAGTGGCGCCTGAGCTATTACAGCTGGCGTCCCGACGGCCTCGCCCTAGGCCTGGCCCTGCGCTGCTGGCACTGGCTCAAGCCGCGCCTGCGCCAGCGCCGTGCCGCCGTCGCCCAAAGCATTACCCCTACCCCGACACAGGAGCGTCCGGATGCCATCCCAGGTCATAGTCAACGCTGACGATTTCGGGCTGAACGCCCACACCAATGCCGTGATCCTGCATGCCTTCCAGGCAGGGCTGATCAGCTCGGCCACGGCCATGGCCAACATGCCGGCTTTCTCCAGCGCTTGCGTATTGGCCCAACAGCCGGCGCTGCGCGGGCGCATCGGCCTGCATTTCAACCTCACCTACGGCCGCCCGCTGAGCCAGGCGATCCTCGCCGAACCACGCTTCTGCACGGCGGACGGCCTGTTCGAGCTCGGCATCAAGCGCCGCACCCTGCGCCTGGGGCGCCGCGAGCGCGAGGCCGTCGAGCAGGAGCTGCAGGCCCAGTGGCAGCATTGCCTGGACCAGGGGCTCACGCCTAGTCATCTGGATTCGCATCAGCATGTGCACAATATCTGGCCGATTGGCGAGATCGTCGCCCGCTTTGCCGCCACCCAGGGCGTTCCGGTGCGCCTGGCGCGCAACGTCGGGCACAACATTGGCCTGGCCAAGCGCGTATTCAAGACCCTGCTCAACCAGCGCCTGCGCCAATTGAGCGGCGCCACCGCTGATCATGTCTGCACCCCCGCCGACCTGCGCGCCGGGCTGGCCCCACGGCACGGCGTCCTGGAGGTGGTGGCGCACCCCAGTGCCCTGGGCGGGCATGATTTTGGCGATGCCTATCTGGCCAGTGGCGAGTCGCTGAAAGCGCTGGTGGAGCACCACCTGGCCGGCGTGCCGCGGGTGGGGTATGGGGTGGTGGCAGGGCCGGTACTGGCCTGAAGCCTGACGCCAAGAGGTCATTGCGCAGCAACGGGCAGTGACCTCTTGGTCTGCACCGGGCCTCAGCTTCTGCGTACTGGCCCCGTCATCATGCCATGGGCCACGTCCTCGACCAGTGCCTTGGCCATGCCGCTGAGGTAGTGGGCGGCCCACACGAGGTTATCGTCTCGCTCGATCCCGGCCTCCAGGGTGATCTTGTAGACGCAGCTCATCAGCACGGACGCCTGCTCCAGGGCGTATTCCGCGTCATGGCCTGGGGTGACCTTGAACAAGCGGTCGGCGATGCGTCCGCCGATGCCTTCGCCGAAGGTGCCGACGCCGCAGGTTTTCAGGTGTTTTTGGGGGGTGTTCGCTGAATCATTGCTCATACATTACCTCCAGGTAGTCCTAGTGCCGCAACTGCACCCTGCTCAGGGCCATTTCAACCAGCCTGTGGGCGCTATCGATTTCATGCATCGTGGCCAGGGTCAGGACCTGCCCCGGGGACTTGGGATGGACCGCGACGGCCTGTTGCGCCAGGGTCTGGGCGCAGGCCAGGTATTCCGAGGTCTGGATGAGGATGTCTTCGAGGGAGGGGTTGGCGTCTTTGCCGTGAAGCGGTGGGTCTGGGACGATCTTCAACATGGAAACTCCTTTGCTCAGTGGAGCTGCCACGCACCGCTGTCAAACAGAGGGTGGCAGCTGTACGCGGGTTGACAGACCGGTAGCAAAGGAAAACCCGGCGCACACGAGGTGCCCCACGTACAACT
This sequence comes from Pseudomonadota bacterium, assembly GCA_023388335.1. Classification (GTDB taxonomy): domain Bacteria; phylum Pseudomonadota; class Gammaproteobacteria; order Pseudomonadales; family Pseudomonadaceae; genus Aquipseudomonas. The sequence continues at coordinate 29,495 of JAEWGL010000260.1, forward strand.
GCCATAAAAGCATGTACAGATGGTTACTTTGCTGTGACGGCCTGTCAAAGCCGGTCGTTGAAATTGACAACGACCGGTCGAGACTAGAGCGCCGACGGAACCACTGCAATGGCAAAAAGGCGGTAAAAGTATGCTTGGGAAATGGACTACAAGAAATAAGGAAAGTCTGAAGATTTTCCTCGGTTCGCCCTCGATCGCGACACAAGGCCGCACACAGCGTCGCCAGTGGCAACAGCTATCTACCGCCGCGGCGCCCAGGACCTGAGGCCTGCTGAATGCCCCTCGAAACAGGAGCATTCACCATGCCTTACCCAGAACCTGACCACCCGCACCGGGACCTGATCGAACGGCGCCTGCCCACCTGGACACGCCGGGCCCTGCCCGAGCACTGGCAATCCCTGCGTGACAGCCATGTCCCAGCGCAAGGCCTGCCCGGCGCTGAAGCCGACTGGTTCGCCAACGCCGCGCCCGACCTGCGCGAGGCGGTACTGGCCAGCCAGGTGGCACTGCGCCGGGCGCAACAGGACTTGGCGCGGTCGCTCAAAGGCCTGCAGCAGATCACGGAGTTCGCCGAACCGCTGCTCAAGGCGCGGTTGCTGGCCGAGCACGCGTTCACGGCGCCGCTGGACGACTGCGAGCTGCTGCGCGTGCAGCAGACCTGGCACTGGCAAGGCGCGCGCTATCTCCACAGCCATCAACGTCAAGACCTGTTGCAAGCAGCGCTGCAGAACTTCGCCGAAGACGCCGTCTTCGATACACAGAGTGCCGTGGCCCTGCGCGATGACATCAAGGTGCTGCCGATCACCGTGGAAGGCTCGGTATTCATCAGCCCGGACGTCCCGGCGGCGCAGATCCAGCTGCCCTCGGAGACTTACCAGGTGACCCCCCTGCCGCTGTCACCGGCCGCGTTCGCCGCGACCTGCCGCCAACTGGACCTGGGCCAGTGCTACCAGGCGCACCTGCAACACATCTTCGAATCGCCAGCCAACCAGGCGACGGTGCGCGGGCAGGCCATTGCCGTGCATCGGCAGCGACTGCGTGTGGCGGCAGACCTTGGCTACCTGCGCCATCACCTCAACGGCGTGGCCTGGGACGCGGTGCAGGCGCTGCTCGACGGCCAACCACAACCCTGCTGGCAAGTGAGTCTATTCGGTATCGTCCTGCACGAGGCGCTGATCATCGACGCCACAGCAGCGGGCCTGCTGCTGTATCTGCCAGGCAACGCCGCCGCGCTGCGCCTGTTCCCTAGCCTGGCCGCCTTGCATGCGGCGCTGACCAATGACTTGTGCGACCCTGCTTTTCGTCAAGACTTCATGACCTACCTGCCACTTGACCGGCTGGCGGATTTCTCCCAGCTGCTGCAGCAGAACCTCGGTGACGACCTGCATCTGCAGCGTATTCCTATCGGGCCTGGGCTATTCGACTTCCTGCAGGACGATTACCTGGGCCGCCTCAAGGCACAGGCTCGCTTGCTGGCCGTGCCCACAGCCGATGCCGACGAGCAGGCACGGCAACAGCGCCTGGCGCAGTGGGAAAATGTCGGCATGAACCTGTTGACCCTGGCCGGCTTCTTTATCCCCGCCGTGGGCAGCCTGATGCTGGCGGTCACGGCCTACCAACTGCTCGGCGAAGTCTACGATGGCTATGCGGCGTGGCGTATCGGCGACCGTCATCTGGCCCTGCGCCACCTGGAGGCAATCGGGCTGAATCTGGCATTGCTCGGCGGGCTGCACGTGGCTGGCAAGCTCGTGCCCAGGCTGTTCGCCAGCCCGTTGCTGGAATCGCTGGACGAGGTGCCCCTGGACGATGGCAGCCACCGCCTGTGGCAGCCAGCGCTGACGCCCTATCGCAGCGAGATGCAGCTACCTGCCGACCTGAGTGCCAACGCCAAGGGCCAATACCTGCATGAAGGCCGCGCCTTTATCCGCCTTGATGGCGAGCTGTACGAGCAGCGTTTCGATAGCCATACGGGGCAATGGCGCGTCGTTCATCCGCAGGACTCCGAGGCCTATGCGCCCCCGCTGGAGCACAACGATGAAGGTGCCTGGCGTGGCGAGCACGAGCAGCCACAAGCCTGGACCTACCCGCAGATGATACGTCGCCTGGGCGGCGACTGGCCCACGCTCGACGATGACGACCTGCACCTGGCAGGACAGATCAGTGGCGTAGGCAAGACGCGGCTGCAACAGATACACCTGCGCAACCAGCCGACCCCAGCCTTGCTGGCCGATACCCTGGCGCGCCTGGCCGCAGAGCGTGAGGTCGAGGCGCGGCTGGCGATCGCCCCGCAAGACGACGGCGCTGGCATGTTCACCCAGGCTTACGAAGGTCGGCTTTTGGCTGATGACGCCACGCGGCGCCTTTGCCAGCAGTACCCGCGCCTGTCACCGCCCTTGGCCGATCGCCTGTTACGCCCGTTGGCCGGTGGGCAGCGCCAGGCCTGGACGAGCGAGGGGATACTGCCGGCCTTTGTGGGACAAGACATCGCCCAGGTACTCGACCAACTGCCGTTGGTCCGCGCCTTGGAGGGGCTGCACCTGCCTCGGTTGGCCGGCGAAGACAGCGAGCGTCTGGTGCTTGCCTGCCTTGAGCAGATGCCCGAATGGTCGAACGACCTGCGCCTGGAGCTGCGCGAGGGCAGCCCCCAAGGCCCGACGGTGTTCAGCGCCGGGCCGACACGGGCGACGACGCTGCGCATCGTGATTCGCTCCGCCGAAGGCTACGAGGCTGACCTCGGCGAGCGCCCGGCGCCCGCGCCGCGCCACCGTGACGTGTGCCGGGCAGTGCTCCAGGCACTGCCGCCCGAGCAGCGCCAGGCCTGGGCACTGGCTGTGGATGATGCCGCCGGGCTGCGCAGGCTGGTGCAGGCCCGGGCTGATCAATCACGTCCGGCATTGGCGCGCCAGCTGGCTCGGCCGGCCATGCGCAACGTGCGCTCCAGGGGCCTGCTGCGTGGCGGCGCACCGACCGATTATCCACCCCTGTCACCGCAGCGCGCTTCCCTGAGCGCCCGTTATCGGCGTCTCTATCCAGCGGCTTCCGACCAGCAGATCGAGCACGACCTAGCGCAATGGCGGCGCGAGCTCAGGACCCCGGAAGTCGAACTGCGCCACCGCGAAGAACGCCTGCGCCAGTTGCGTGAGTCCCTCGCCAACTGGTCCGGCCAGACCATTCGCCGCCAGCGTGCCGCGCGCGCCATCATCAACGCTTGGCGTCAAGACGATACCTTGAGCCTGGCCGATGGCCGCCAGATCCAGTCGCTGAACCTCGATGGCCTCGAACTGGAAAACCATGACTTGACATCACTGACACTGCCTGACGATTTTGCCCATGTGCGCATCCTCAACCTCAGCCGCAACCGGCAACTGGACCTGTTGCCGGCCTCGTTCCTGCAGCGCTTCGCCGAGCTACGGCAGCTGTACCTCAGTGGTTGCCGCCTGGACCATGTCCCGCTGGTCAACAACCCGAGCGCGCTGGAGTGGATCGACCTGCAGGAAAACCGCATTACCTGGGACGATCAGGCCCAGGCGGCATTGGACAGTTATCCAGCATTGCGGGTGTTGGATCTGTCCGACAACCCGCTGCTGCGCGCTCCGAACCTCAGCGCCCTGCCCCGGCTGCACAGCCTGCACCTGTCCAACTGCAGCCTGACCCAGCTGCCCGAAGGCCTGCAGGTGATGGTGGAGCCTTCGGCCCTTGATCTTTCCGACAATCAGTTCAGCGCACTCCCGCAGTCCTTGCAGCTATCCAATGACGCTGCGCAGGCCATGCGCCTTGAAAGTCCCTGGTTGCCAGCGAACGTACATGAGCAGATCGAGGCCTACTACGCGCAACATGGGGTAGACCTGCTGGTGGCCGACAGCGATTACGAGGAGCTGCTGGAGGACACCGACATGGCGCAATGGCAGATCTGGATGCACCTGCCGTTGCAGTACCGCCGCAATCTGCGAGCGCTGCTCGACACCGACGTCTACCTCGATCACCCAGAGCAAGCGCATGCCGAGCTGTGGCTGCGACTTCAGCTCATGGAGGCCAACCCGGCCTTTCGCGCTTACGCTTTGGCCAATCCGGCCGTCGAGCTGCTGCAGCTGAGGCTTTGAAGCGGCTACCGCGCGGGTGGCGGCGCCGTGTCCGGCCGATGCCAACCAGCGCTGCAACGCCTGGGCGGCATCGGCCGGGCCATGAGCAAGCCCTGGCCCTGATCGCAGCCGGCGTTGCGCAGGAAGTCGGCCGTCGGCACTGATCAGCTGAATGGGGACCTCATGGGCCTGCGATCAGGGGCGATTGAACTTGGATCAGCGCGCTTAGGGCAATAGTGGGCCAGACTGGCCTTTTTCCTCAGGACGGGGTTATCCTCGGACTGAATCGTTTCATTACTGCTCAAGACAACGAGGTGCTGCGCGCATGGACCGTCTGCTCGATTCGCTGTTTCCAACCGCCAACGATATCCCCGAGGCCTGGCGCCTGGGCGAGCCGCTTGAGCAACGTCACTACCTGGTGGGTGGCGAACTGCGCCGCTGGGACGGCCCCCTCGCCACCGTGCGCAGCCCGGTGTGGGTCAAGGAGGGCGACAGCGAGCGGCAAGTGATCCTCGGCAGCGCTCCCCTGCTCGACGCCAACACCGCCCTCACCGCGCTGGACGCCGCCGTGCACGCCTACGACAAAGGCCGCGGCGCCTGGCCGACGATGCGCGTGGGCGAACGTATTCAGCACGTCGAGAGCTTTCTGGCGCGCATGCGCGAACAGCGTACGGCGGTGGTCAAGCTGCTGATGTGGGAGATCGGCAAGAACCTCAAGGACTCGGAGAAGGAGTTCGACCGCACCTGCGATTACATCGTCGACACCATCAATGCCCTCAAGGACCTCGACCGGCGCTCCAGCCGCTTCGAGCTGGAACAGGACACCCTCGGCCAGATCCGCCGTGCGCCGCTGGGCGTGGCCCTGTGCATGGGGCCGTACAACTATCCGCTGAACGAAACCTTCACCACCTTGATCCCAGCGCTGATCATGGGCAACACGGTGGTATTCAAGCCGGCCAAGTTCGGCGTGCTGCTGATCCGCCCGTTGCTCGAAGCCTTCCGTGACAGCTTCCCGGCCGGGGTGATCAACGTCATTTACGGCCGCGGCCGCGAAACCGTCAGCGCGTTGATGGCCAGTGGCAAGATCGATGTGTTCGCCTTCATCGGTACCAACAAGGCAGCCAGCGACCTGAAGAAACTCCACCCGCGCCCGCACCGCCTGCGCGCCGCTCTGGGCCTGGATGCCAAGAACCCGGGCATCGTCCTGCCCGACGTCGACCTGGATAACGCCGTCAGCGAGGCAGTGACCGGCGCCTTGTCGTTCAATGGTCAGCGCTGCACCGCGCTGAAGATCCTGTTCGTCCACGAAACGGTGGTCGACAGCTTCCTCGATAAATTCCAGCAGAAGCTGGCCGCGCTCAAGCCGGGGATGCCCTGGGAGCCCGGGGTCGCCCTGACGCCGCTGCCCGAGCAAGGCAAGGTCGACTACCTCGACGGCCTGGTCGCCGATGCCGTGGCCAAGGGCGCCCGAGTGCTCAACGCGGGTGGCGGGCAGAGCCGCGGCTCGTTCTTCTACCCCGCCCTGCTCTACCCGGTCAGCGCCGACATGCGCGTGTACCAGGAGGAGCAGTTCGGGCCGGTGGTGCCAGTGGTGCCTTACCGCGACCTGGAGACGGTGATCGAGTACGTGCTGGACTCCGACTTCGGCCAGCAGCTGAGTATCTTCGGCACCGACCCGCAGACCGTCGGCAGGCTCGTCGACACGTTCGCCAACCAGGTCGGGCGCATCAACCTCAACGCCCAGTGCCAGCGCGGTCCGGACACCTATCCGTTCAACGGCCGCAAGAACAGCGCCGAAGGCACGTTGTCGGTGCATGACGCCTTGCGCGTGTTCTCCATCCGCACCCTGGTGGCGACCAAGTTCCAGGAGGCCAACAAGACGCTGATCAGCGAGATCATCCGTAATCGGCAGTCGAGTTTCCTGACCACGGACTACATCTTCTAGCCGGCGGCTCGCTAATGGGGAAATGGCAGTTGCACTGAGGGCAAAAGCGTGGAAGCTGTAGAGGGTCGCCTGGACCTGCGACCCAATGCAGTGCAAAACCCATCGGCATTTATGCGTTAGCAGCGCGGTTCGCTGGCGCTGCACGCCCTCACCGGAGGAACAATAAAATGGCAGTCAAACCCATTCCCGAAGGGCAACACAGCATCACCCCCTACCTCGGCATCCAGGACGCGGCCAGGGCCATCGACTTTTACAAGAAGGCCTTTGGCGCCGTAGAGATGTTCCGCCTTGATGGTCCCGATGGCCGAGTTGGCCATGCCGAGCTGAAAATCGGCGACTCCTCGTTGATGCTGGCCGAACCCTGCGGTGAAGCCGGGGGGCTGGCGGCGAGCCAGTCGCTCAATGGCGTCGCCGTTGGCTTGCACCTGTACGTGGAGGATGTCGATGCGCGCTTCGCCCAGGCCATCGCCGCCGGGGCCGTCGAGGTCAGCCCGGTCAAGGATCAGTTCTATGGCGACCGCTCCGGCTCGCTGAAGGATCCGTTCGGCAACCTGTGGTTCATGGCGACCCATAAGGAAGACCTCTCGGTCGAGGAAATCCGCGAACGTGCGGCGAAGCTGTTCGGCGGCACCTGAGCGCCAAGCTTCGCCCCACAGCTTCAAGTTGAAAGCTCTGCGGCTTTGCTTGAAGCTGGGGACTCGAAGCTTGGCGCTTGGAGCTGGTTTATGCGAATCATCGAAAAGAATGCAGCCTTGGTGCGCACTCTCACCCCCGCCGAAGAAGAATTGCTGCAGGGCTTTGCTCTCGGTACCCTGGTCGGCCCGCGCCTGCTGCAGGCCAACCAGTTGCTGATGAAGGTCCGCAGCGCCGGCCACTGGCTGGCCTGCGACTGCCGCAACGATGCCCTGCCCGTACTCAACGTGACCCTCAACGGCCACACCGGCACGCTGTTCCTCAAGAACAACCCCGGCACGGTCGAGCATGCGCCTGGCTGTGCCTTTACCAAGGACGAACGCGAAACCGCCGAACGCGATGCCGACCCCTCGCCGCCCCCGGCGTGGTTGCCTCCGGATACGCCGCTGCGCCTGATCGGCGACTTTGCCCGCGCCTCGCCGGGCCCTGCAAACGGCGCGGGGGATGGTGCCGGACGGCGCGAGCAGCAGCGCTTGCTGTCATTGCTGCTGACGCTGATCGAGACCAGCGGCCTGAACCTCTACGCCACCCACCTGAAGAAGGACCTTACTGGCCAGTTCGCCGAACTGCGCGGCGTCGCCGGCCGTTATCCCCTGATCGAACGGGTCCCGGCCAGCAACTACCTGGAAACCCGCCTCGACATGAAGCACATGATGATGCTCAAGGCGCGCCTGCGCGAGTCGACGGTGTTCGGCAGCCATCGCCGGCATGGCCTGCTGCTCGATTGTGTCGAGCAGATCAAGGGGCGCAAGCTGTTCAATGCGCGCAGCGAGGACGGCTTCGACTTCCAGGGTCACCACCTGTTCTGGGGCGGCAGCAAGACACCCGGTCCGCTACTGGCCCTGGCGCTGTATTCGCCCACCACGGCCGGTAGCCATTACTACGAGCTGATCCACGTTGCCAGCGTGCCGGTGCTGTCACGCGGGCACCTGTTCCCGGTATACCGCGATGAAGAGCGCGAGCCACTGAAGATGCTCGTTTCGCTGATCGACTGGATGGCCAGCAAGGGCGTCAAGGTACTGATGCGCCGCCCGGTGATCGGGGGCCAGGTGATGGATGAGCTGGTACTGACCTCCGACCAGGACCGCGTGCTCTCGGTGTCGCTCACCGAGCAGCCGATGGGCCCGGAGCCAGACACCGAGAACTTCAAGCGCTACGCCGACTTCAAGAGCCTGGACACTTTCCGCAAATATGTGGCGGGGTTTTTCATGCGTGGCCGGGAAAATACAACTTACTGATTTAGCAGGACGGGTGGGAGCGGGTTTACCGGGACGCCAGACCGCCGCGAACAGGGGCGAGGCCCCTGCCATTGCACCGCCGAAAGGGCTGGGTGCCCTCCTTTTAATGAAGCAGCGCCGCAGTTGGCAGGTGTCATCCACTCACCCCAGGAACAACCGATACGCCGGATTATCGGTCTCATCCCAGTAGCGATACCCCATCTCGTCCAACGCCTGGGGCAGCGCTGCCAGCTCCTCGTCAGGCACTTCCAGGGCGGCGAAGACCCGCGCCGCGGCCGCGCCGTGGTTGCGGTAGTGGAACAGGCTGATGTTCCAGCGCTTGCCCAGCCGCTCCAGGAATCCGAGCAAGGCGCCGGGCCGCTCGGGGAATTCGAAACGCAGCACCCGCTCGCGGGCACCTGGGGCGGCATGCCCGCCGACGGTATGGCGTACGTGCAGCTTGGCCAGTTCATTGTCGGTCAGGTCGAGCACCTGATAGCCCTGCTCGGCCATGCTGGCCAGCAGGCGGTCGCGGGGATCGTGCTGGGGGTGGGTCTGCACACCGACGAACAAGCGCGCTTGCTTGCCGGGGTAGTAGCGGTAGTTGAACTCGGTGATCTGGCGCTTGCCCAGTGCCTGGCAAAAGGCGTGGAAGCTGCCGGGCTGCTCGGGGATGGTCACGGCGATGATCGCCTCGCGCTGCTCGCCCAGCTCGGCACGCTCGGCGACGTGGCGCAGGCGGTCGAAGTTGATGTTGGCGCCCGAATCGATGGCCACCAGGGTCTGTCCGGTGACCCCCTCGCGGGCCACGTATTTCTTGATTCCGGCCACGGCCAGAGCCCCGGACGGCTCGGTGATCGAGCGCGTGTCGTCGTAGATGTCCTTGATTGCCGCGCACAGCTCGTCGTTGCTGACGGTCAGCACTTCATCCACATAGTGCCGGCACAGTTCGAAGCAGTGGGCGCCGACCTGGGCCACGGCGACGCCGTCAGCGAAGCTGCCGACCTGGGGCAGCACCACGCGTTCGCCGGCGGCCATGGCCGCTTGCAGGCAATTGGAGTCCTGCGGCTCAACGCCAATGACCTTGACCTCCGGGCGCAGGTACTTGACGTAGGCGGCGATGCCGGCGATCAGGCCGCCGCCGCCGACGGGCACGAAGATCGCATCCAGCGCGCCAGGCTGCTGGCGCAGGATTTCCATGGCCACGGTGCCTTGCCCGGCGATCACATCCGGGTCGTCGAATGGCGGCACGAAGGTCGCGCCCATGCTGTCGGCCAGCTTGAGGGCATGGGCCAGCGCATGCGGGAAGCTCTCGCCATGCAGTACCACCTGGCCACCGCGCGAGCGCACGCCTTCGATCTTAAGCTCGGGGGTGGTGGTAGGCATGACGATGGTCGCGTCCATGTCCAGCTTGGCAGCCGCCAGAGCCACGCCCTGGGCGTGGTTGCCCGCCGAGGCGGTGATCACTCCGCGCTCGCGCTGCTCACGGCTGAGCCGCGAAAGGCGGGTATAAGCGCCGCGGATCTTGAAGGAAAAGGTCGGTTGCAGGTCTTCCCGTTTGAGCAGTACCTGATTGTCCAAGGCCGCCGACAGCGCTGCCGCCGCCTGCAGCGGGGTCTCGATGGCCAGATCATAGACGGGCGCGGCAAGAATGCGCCGAACCTGCTCCGAGAGCAGTTGCTGAGGGCTGGTGCTGCGAGGGGGGACGGCAAGACTGGTCATCATGACTCCTGGTGGTGTTCGAAGTGTGCTCAAAGCGGCTTTCGAAGGGGCCCAGGAGTCGGAAAGAAAAAACCCGCCTCCAGGGCGGGTTCGGTGCCAGTGCGCGCTAGCCCGCCAATCCGATAATGGCGGTAATAATAATGCTGGCGGCGCGCGACTGAGCGAATGTGTTCATGGGCATCAACTTAGCCCAGCGCCTTAGCGCACGTCAAGACGCTGGCCAGAACACTAACGAATGCCTACAGCACCTAGGTCGCAGGCAGACGGATACGGAACTGCGCCCCACCCAACGCCGATTGCGCCACGCTCAAGGTCCCGCCCTGCCCCTCGATGGCCCGCCGGCTGATGGCCAGGCCCAGGCCGAAACCTCCGGTATTGCGGTCGCGGCTGCGGTCCAGGCGATAGAACGGCTGGAAGATCCGCTCGCGCTCCGGCCCAGGAATGCCGATACCGTCGTCTTCCACGGTCAGCAGACAGGCGCCGTCCTCTTCCAGCGCGAGGCGCAACAGCAGGCTCTCATCGCAATAGCGCATGGCATTGCGCACCAGGTTCTGTACCGCTCGGGCAGTCAGGCGCGGATCGAGGATAAAGCGCGGCAGCTCGCTGTCGGCCCTCACTTCCCAGCGGATGTCGCGGTTGTCGAGCTCTTCGGCGAAGCCCCCGATGACGCTGTCGACCAGTTCCAACAGCGACACCTCGACCCGCTCGCGGGCCTGGTCGGGGTTCTGCAGGCGGCTGTAGGAGAGCAGTTCGAGCACCAGTTCGTCCAGCTCGCGCACATGCCCGACCAGCTCGATCAGGCGCTTGCGACTGGCCGGGGGCACCTCGTCGAATAGCAGCACCAGGCCGAAGTCGAGCCGGGTCAACGGCGTGCGCAACTCATGGGAGACGGCGTTGAGCAGCTCATGCTGGTTATTGAGGTGGCGCTCCAGGTCACCGGCCATGGTGTCGAAGACCGCGGCCAGTTCACCGATGTTCGAGCGCGGGGAGATGTGCGTGCGCTCGCTGAGTTGACCCTGCCCCAGACGCCGCGCAGTCTCCCTCAGGCGCTCCAGGTCGCGCCAGTGCGGCCATACCCAGATCAGAAGGCAGCCGAGCATGGCAGCACCGATCAGCACGGTCACGCCCCAGGGCAGCAGGTTGATGTCCAGCGGGTCCGGCGGATTGTGCAGCAGCACCAGCCAATCCTTGTCCAGCGGCGCTAGGGCGCTCTGGTAGTAACCCCAGTCGCCGATGCGGATGACATTCAGGCCATGCTCCAGGCGCGCCCGTTCCGCCAGGGACAGCTCAGCCTCGTCCATGTGCAGCAGTCGCACCTGCAAGGGCGCGAAGGTGCCGGCCAGTTGTTGTTCGACCTCGGGCCATTGTGCTGGCGGCACCTGGTGGAACTGGCGGATGATCAGCGACTGCACGCCCTTGGCCTGGTCCAGGTTGTAGGCCACGAAGCGCCCGTGGAACGCTCCGACGATGGCGTCGGGAATCAACAGCAAGGCCCCTGCGTAGGCAACGATGATCACCAGGTACAGGCGCACGAGGATCTTCAGCATGGCGCGCTCAGAACTCCCACTCGACGCGGCTGAAGAGGTAGCCCTTGCCCCAGACCGTCTTGATCTTGCGCGCCTCGCCGGCGCTGTCGTCGAGCTTGCGTCGCAGCTTGGAAATGGCGACATCCACCGAGCGGTCGGTGCCGTTGAACTCGATACCACGCAGTTGCTGGAGGATGCGGTCGCGGCTGAGCACCACGCCGGCATTGCGCGCCAGCACCACCAGCAGGTTGTACTCGCCGCTGGACAACTCCACCTCCTCGCCCCGCCACGTCACCGTGCGCTCGGTCAGGTCGATGCGCAGCCCGCCGACCACGATGAGGTCGCTGTCCAGGCGCGGCTCGTTGATGCTGCTGCGGCGCAACAGGGTGCGTATCCGGGCCAGCAGTACCCGCGGCACGCACGGCTTGGTCACGTAGTCGTCGGCGCCCATCTCCAGGCCCAGCACCTGGTCGTGGCTATCATCTCGGGCCGTCAGCATGAGGATCGGCAGGCCATCCAGCCCTGGCAGCATGAGGTCGAGGATGACCAGGTCCGGCCTGTGTCGCCGCGCCTCTTCCAGTGCATGATCGCCACGGGCGATCACGCGGACATGGAAGTCATTGCGCTGCAGGTAACTGGCGATCAACTCCGCCAGGGCGCTATCGTCTTCAACCAGGAGAATGGTGGGCATGGGCAGTTTGACAGCCTAGGAAAGTCAGGCAGGATAAAGAATCCTACGCCTAGACAGGGTGATTCTTCACATATTTTCACACTCGCCCTACAGCTCTTAACAACCGCTGCGACGCCCGCTGCCTTAGCATACGTCCGGTCATTTCCGGAAGGTCCGTATGCCTATCTCAATTCCCTTTCGCCTGCGCTCCCTGGCGCTTCTGGTACTCCTGATCCTCGGCCTTGCCGGCTGCGACGAGGCGGCGGCCCCGGATGCACCACCGCCAGCGACCCAGGTCCGGGTCGAAACCGTACGCATGCAGCCGCTGGCCATCAGCACCGAGCTCAGCGGCCGGATCCTTGCACCACGTACCGCCGAAGTCCGCGCCCGGGTGGCTGGGGTGGTGCTCAAGCGGGTGTATCAGGAGGGCAGCGATGTGAACCAGGGCGATGTGCTGTTTCTGATCGATCCGGCGCCGTTCAAGGCCGATCACGACAGCGCTCGCGCCGCACTGGCCAAGGCCGAGGTCACGCGTTTCCAGGCCCGCCTGCAGGATGAGCGCTATCGCGAACTGATCGCGATCAACGCCGTCAGCCGCCAGGAGCACGACAACGCCCGTGCCGCGTTCCTCCAGGCCGATGCCGAGGTCGCCGCCGCCAAGGCCGCACTGGAGCGGGCCCGGCTGAACCTGGGCTACGCCACCGTGACCGCGCCGATCACCGGCCGCATCGGCCGGGCCCTGGTCACCGAGGGGGCGCTGGTCGGGCAGAACGAGAGCACGCCGCTGGCGATCATCCAGCAGCTCGACCCGATCCACGCCGACGTCACCCAGTCGACCCGCGAACTCAATGCCCTGCGCCGTGCCCTGCGTGCCGGTGAGCTGCAGGAGGTTGGCCGCGACCAGGCCAGGGCCACTCTGATCCAGGACGACGGCACGCCTTACCCGCTGCCGGGCAAGCTGCTGTTCTCCGATATCAGCGTCGATCCGAGCACCGGGCAGATTACCCTGCGCAGCGAGTTCGCCAACCCTGACCTTGACCTGCTGCCGGGCAGTTTTATCCGCGTGCGCCTGGAACAGGCGGTGCAGCCGCAGGGCATCAGCGTGCCCCAGCGCGCCATACTGCGCGACAGTGCGGGGGTGCCGAAGGTGCTGCTGGTCGATGATCGGCAACAGGTCAGCGAACGGCAGGTGGCGCTGGGCAGTGCCCAGGGCGAGCGCTGGATCGTCTACGAGGGCCTGGTCCCAGGCGAGCGGGTGGTGATCGAGGGCCTGCAGCATGTCAAGGCAGGCGACCAGGTCCGGGTCGAGCCTGTCGACCAAAACAATCCCATCGTCAAGCACACCGGCCAGTGAGGGCCTGAGTCATGCCGCAGTTTTTCATAGAGCGCCCAGTGTTCGCCTGGGTGGTCGCCCTGTTCATCCTGCTTGGCGGCGCCCTGGCCATCCCGCAGTTGCCGGTGGCCCAATATCCCAACGTGGCACCGCCGCAGGTCGAAATCTATGCGGTTTATCCCGGCGCCTCGGCGGCGATCATGGACGAGAGCGTGATCAGCCTGATCGAGCAAGAGCTCAACGGTGCCGACAACCTGCTGTATTTCGAGTCGCAGAGCAGCCTGGGCAGCGCCACCATTACCGCCACCTTCGAGCCGGGCACCCACCCAGACCTGGCCCAGGTCGATGTGCAGAACCGCCTGAAGGTGGTCGAATCGCGCCTGCCGCGCCCGGTCACCCAGCAGGGCCTGCAGGTGACGAAGGTATCCACCGGCTTTCTCTTGCTGGTGACCCTCACCGCCGAGGACGACAGCCTCGACGAGACGGCCCTGAGCGATTTCCTGGCGCGCAACGTGATGAACCATATCCGCCGTCTGAAGGGCGTCGGCAAGGCCCAGCTGTATGGCTCGGAACGGGCCATGCGCATCTGGATCGATCCGCAGAAGCTGACCGGGTTCAACCTCACGCCCAACGATGTCGCCGAAGCCATCGCCGCGCAGAACGCCCAGATCACGCCAGGCAGTATCGGTGATCTACCCGGCAAGCCGACCCAGGAGATTACCGCCAACGTGGTGGTCAAGGGCCAACTGAGCACCCCGCTGGAATTCGCCGACATCGTCCTGCGTGCCAACCCGGACGGCTCCAGCGTGACCCTCGGCGACGTCGCACGGGTGCAGATCGGCAGCCAGGAGTACCAGTACGGCACTCGCCTCAACGGCAAGCCCTCGAGTGCCTTCAGCGTCCAACTGGCGCCGGGCGCCAACGCCATGGAGACCGCCGCCCTGGTCAAGGACAAGCTCGATGAGCTGTCGAGTCACTTCCCCGCCGGTGCCCGTTACGACATCCCTTACGACACCTCGCCCTTCGTCAAGGTCTCGATCCAGCAGGTGCTCAATACCCTGCTCGAAGCCATGCTGCTGGTCTTCGCGGTGATGTTCCTGTTCCTGCAGAACGTGCGCTACACGCTGATCCCCACCCTGGTGGTGCCGGTGGCACTGATGGGGACGTTCGCGGTGATGCAGGCGATGGGCTTTTCGGTCAACGTGCTGACCTTGTTCGGCATGGTCCTGGCGATCGGCATCCTGGTCGACGATGCCATCGTGGTGGTGGAGAACGTCGAGCGGATCATGTCCGAGGAAGGCCTGTCGCCCAAGGAGGCCACGCGCAAGGCCATGGTCCAGATCAGCAGCGCCATCGTCGGCATCACGCTGGTGCTGGTGACCGTATTCCTGCCCATGGCCTTCATGAAGGGCTCGGTGGGCGTCATCTACCAGCAGTTCTCACTGTCGATGGCAGTGTCGATCCTGTTCTCGGCCTTCCTCGCCTTGAGCCTGACCCCGGCCTTGTGCGCGACCCTGCTCAAGCCAGTCACCAAAGGCGAGCACCAGCAACGGGGCGGCTTCTTCGGCTGGTTCAATCGGCGTTTCGAGCGCATGAGCAATGGCTACCAGCGCTGGGTGGTCCACGCGCTCACGCGCAGCGGCCGTTATCTACTGGTCTACGCCGTACTGGTGGCGGTGCTCGGCTATGGTCTCAGCCAGTTGCCCTTCTCCTTCCTGCCCACTGAAGACCAAGGCTACACCATCACCGACATCCAGCTGCCGCCCGGTGCCAGCCGCGTGCGCACCGAGCAAGTGGCGGCGCAGATCGAGGAACACAATGCCCAGGAGCCAGGGGAGGGCAACACCACCATGATCCTTGGCTTCAGTTTCTCCGGCAGCGGGCAGAACGCCGCGCTCGCTTTCACCACGCTCAAGGACTGGTCCGCGCGTGGCGCCGACGACAGTGCCCAGGCGATCGCCGAGCGCGCCAACCAGGCCTTCTCTCAGCTCAAGGATGCGGTGGCCTACTCGGTGCTGCCGCCGCCAGTGGATGGCCTGGGAACCTCGACCGGTTTCGAGTTCCGCCTGCAGGACCGCGCCGGCATGGGCCATGCGGCGCTAATGGCCGCCCGTGACGCCTTGCTGGCCAACGCCGGCAAGAGCGCGATGCTGGTCAATGTGCGTGAGGCTTCGCTGGCCGAGAGCCCGCAGGTGCAACTGGAGATCGACCGGCGCCAGGCCAACGCCCTGGGCGTGTCCTTTGCCGACATCGGCGCTGTGCTCGACACAGCCGTGGGGTCCAACTACGTCAACGACTTTCCCAACCAGGGGCGCATGCAGCGCGTGGTGGTGCAGGCCGAGGGCGACCAGCGCAGCCAGGTCGAGGACCTGTTGAAGATCCACGTGCGCAACAGTAGCGGCAAGATGGTGCCCTTGGGCGCCTTCGTCCAGGCCAGGTGGGTCAGCGGCCCGGTGCAACTGACCCGCTACAATGGATATCCCGCCGTGTCCATTTCCGGGGAACCGGCGGCCGGCTACAGCTCGGGCGAGGCCATGGCTGAAATCCAGCGCCTGGTCGACCAGCTGCCGGCCGGCGCCGGCCTGGAATGGACCGGCCTGTCGCTGCAGGAACGCCTGTCCGGCAGCCAGGCACCGATCCTCATGGCCCTGTCGCTGCTGGTGGTGTTCCTGTGCCTGGCGGCGCTGTACGAGAGCTGGTCTATCCCCACCGCCGTGCTGCTGGTGGTGCCGCTGGGCGTGCTCGGGGCGGTGCTGGCCGTGACCCTGCGTGGGATGCCCAACGACGTGTTCTTCAAGGTCGGCCTGATCACCCTGATCGGCCTGTCGGCGAAGAACGCGATCCTCATCATCGAGTTCGCCAAGCACCTGGTGGACGAGGGCCACGATCTGGTCGATGCCGCCATCCAGGCCGCACGCCTGCGGCTGCGGCCGATCGTCATGACCTCGCTGACGTTCATCCTTGGCGTGGTGCCCCTGGCCATCGCCAGCGGCGCCAGCTCGGCCAGCCAGCAAGCGATCGGTACCGGGGTGATCGGCGGCATGCTCAGCGCCACCCTCGCGGTGGTGTTCGTGCCGGTGTTCTTTGTGCTGGTGATGCGCCTGGCGGGGCGGGGCGCGGCCAAGGCCACCGAACCTCAGGCCACCTTGCGCGAAGGCTGACTGGACAAGCGCCCGTCGACATGGGAGGGTTCCTGGCCTTAGCGCCAGGAACCCTTTTTCATGCCCGCCCCTCTCCCTCCCTGCTCCATCCTCATTCTCGCTGGCGGCCGAGGCCAGCGCATGGGCGGCCGTGACAAGGGCCTGGTCCAGTGGCAAGGCCGGCCGCTGGTTGAGCATGTGCATGCGGTGGTACGGCCGCTGACCGACGACCTGATCATCTCCTGCAACCG
>JAEWGL010000070.1 GCA_023388335.1 Pseudomonadota bacterium
AGGTAAACTCGTGCATCGTCAGTTTGCTGCGCGACAGCGCGGCGCCAAGGCGGCGGGTGGGCTCTCATAGAACACACGCTAACTCATTGATTTAGCTGAACCCTGTGGGAGCGGGCTTGCCCGCGAACACCGGCGAAGCCGGTGCCATACACCGCGGTGCCTGCTTCGCGGGCAAGCCCGCTCCCACAGAGTATTGCGCCGCGTTTGCAGGCTTTGTTATCTGCGCGACAGCGCAGCCCAGCGGGCTGGGCGAGCTCCTACACGGAATTGGGACCGCTGCGAAATCGGTGTCGTCAGGTCTTCGGCGGCAACCGGCTCAGGTGCAAGGCCACCAGCAACGCCACCGTCAGCAGGCTGGAGATGAACAGCCCGATGCCGTTCCAGCCACCGTGGTGCCAGAACACCCCACCCGCGGTACCGGCGACACTCGATCCGGCGTAATAGCAGAACAGGTACAGCGACGACGCCTGCCCCTTGGCCGTCAGCGCGCGGCGGCCGATCCAGCTGCTGGCCACCGAGTGTGCGCCGAAGAAGCCGAAAGTGAATACCAGCATGCCGGGAACCACCAGCGCCAATGGCGTGGCGAGGGTCATCAGCAGGCCGCCGGCCATGACCAGGATGCTCGCCCAGAACACCTTGCGCCGGCCTAGCTTGTCGGCCAGGGCGCCGACCTGGGCGGAGCTGTAGATGCCCGCCAGGTAGACCACCGACAGCAGGCCGACCAGGGCCTGGTTCATGTGATAGGGCTCGGCCAGCAGGCGATAGCCGATGTAGTTGAACAGGGTGACGAAGGCACCCATCAGCAGGAAGGCTTCGAGGAACAGCCATGGCAGGCCGGCATCGCGAAAATGCTGGGTGAAGCCGTCGAGCAGGCTGCGTGGATTCAGCGGTTGTGGACGGAAGTTGCGCGATTCGGGCAGTACCTTCCAGAACACCAGCGCCGCGACCAAGGCAAGGCCACCGATCACCAGCATCGCCGTGTGCCAGCTGACGAAATCGATCAGTACCCCGGTGATCAGGCGCCCGCTCATGCCGCCAATGGCATTGCCGCCAATGTACAGGCCCATGGCCAGGCCGATGTGCTGGGGATGGATCTCTTCGCTCAGGTAGGTCATGGCTACCGCTGCCAGACCGCTGAGTGACAAGCCGACCAGCGCGCGGGTCGCCAGCACCAGTTCCCAGGTCGGCATCACTGCGCTGGCCAGCGTGCTCAGCGCCGCGCAGACCAAGGCGAAGACCATCACCGGCTTGCGCCCGATGCGGTCGGAAATTGGCCCGGTGATCAACAGGCCGAAGGCCAGCAGGCCGGTGGATACCGACAGTACCAGGCTGCTCTGCGTGGCATTGATGCCGAACTCCCGCGACAGCAGCGGCATCATCGGCTGGACGCAGTAGAGCAGGGCAAAGGTGGCGAAGCCGCCGCTGAACAGGGCCAGTACGGTCTTCATGAAGGCGGGGGTGCCTTTTTCGATCCAGGTATCGTTCGGGACAGCGCTCATGGCAGGCTCAGATTCTGCGCAGAGCGGGGCTACAGCAGTTTTCACAGGGGGTACCTTGGCTCGGCGGCCGGTCATGCAATGGAAAAAGCATATAGCTGGCTAATGATAAGTTCCAATATATTGTTCGACCTGTTTGATAGCCTTAGCGACCTAATTGGAGTCAGCCGTGGAATTGCGCCACTTGCGTTACTTCATCGCCGTAGCCGAGGAACTGCACTTTGGCCGTGCTGCGCAGCAACTGGGCATTTCCCAGCCGCCCCTCAGCCAGCAGATCCAAGCCCTGGAACAGGAACTGGGCGCGCGGCTGTTCGACCGAACCAATCGTCGGGTCGAGCTCAGCGAGGCCGGGCGCCTGTTTCTGGAAGAAGCGCGTCAGGTGCTGGCCCAGGTCGAGAAGGCGGCGGACGTGGCTCGCCGCGCACAGTTGGGCGAACTGGGCGAGATGAAGATCGGCTTCACCTCCTCGGCACCCTTCAATTCCAGTATTCCCAAGGCGATCCACGCCTTTCGCCAGCGCTTCCCAGCCGTGCACCTGAACCTCAAGGAGATGAGCAGCCGCGACGTGGCCGAGTCCGTCTATGACGAGACCATCGAAGTGGGTTTGATGCGCCCCATGCCGCTGCCGGAGGGGCTGGTAGCCACCGAGCTGTTCCGCGAGCCGCTGGTGGCCGTGATCAATGCCTCGCATCCGCTGGCCGAGGGCAGCGAGCAAGGTCTGCACCTGGCGTCCCTGGCCCATGAGCCATTCGTGTTCTTTGCCCGCAACTATGGCAGCGGGCTGCACGCCCAACTGCTGAGCCTGGCGCGCCAGGCGGGCTTCAACCCGCATTTCGCTCAGGAGGCAGGGGAGGCCATGACCATCATCGGCCTGGTGTCGGCGGGGTTGGGCGTCTCGGTGCTGCCGGCCTCGTTCCAGCGTATGCGCATCGATGGCGTGGTGTACAGGACGCTGCTGGACGAGGGCGCGATGACGGCTGTCTGGCTGGTGCGGCGCCAGGCCTCGACCTCGGCGATGGGCAATGCCTTCGTCTCGCTACTGGCCGGGCATGAAGGGCCGGATGGTGCTAGCTAAACCGCGACCCGGACCACATACTCCGTTTTCCCTGATACACGGAGGTGTTTCCATGCGGCGCGTGGTGTTCAACCAGAAAGGTGGGGTGGGCAAGTCGAGCATTGCCTGTAACCTGGCGGCGGTCAGTGCCAGTGAGGGTTACCGGACCCTGCTGATCGACCTGGATGCACAGGCCAATTCGACCCAGTACCTGACGGGCCTCGCGGGAGACGACATTCCCATGGGCATCGCCGACTTCTTCAAGCAGTCCCTGTCCAGCGGGCCGTTCTCGAAGAAGCGCAAGGTCGATATCTACGAAACCCCGTTCGACAACCTCCATGTGGTCACGGCGACCGCCGAACTTGCCGACCTGCAGCCCAAGCTCGAGGCCAAGCACAAGATCAACAAGCTGCGCAAACTGCTCGATGAACTGGACGACGACTACGATCGCATCTACATCGACACGCCCCCTGCGCTTAATTTCTATGCGGTGTCGGCACTGATTGCCGCTGACCGTGTATTGATCCCCTTCGACTGCGACAGCTTCTCGCGCCAGGCGTTGTATGGCCTGCTGGCCGAGATCGAAGAGCTCAAGGACGACCACAACGAAGGCCTGCAGGTCGAAGGCATCGTGGTCAACCAGTTCCAGTCACGCGCCAGCC
This sequence comes from Pseudomonadota bacterium, assembly GCA_023388335.1. Taxonomy (GTDB): domain Bacteria; phylum Pseudomonadota; class Gammaproteobacteria; order Pseudomonadales; family Pseudomonadaceae; genus Aquipseudomonas. The sequence goes on from JAEWGL010000070.1 coordinate 3,213, forward strand.
TGCCCCAGCAGATGCTCGACGAACTAGTGGCCGAAGGCTTGCCTGTGTTGCCGGTCTACCTGGGCGCCTCGGTGAAGATGCGCGAATCGCACCATGCCAGCCTGCCGCTGATCCACCTGGAGCCGCGGCACAAGCTGACGTTGCAGTTCGTGGAGTTGCACAAGCTGCTGGAGCGCAGCGCGTGATCCCCACGACGGTTTGCGCATTCCTTACGGATCTCTTCTGGCTAGCGCCTGATCAGAAAATTGGCGGCCCGGCACACGCGCCCAATGCTCACGACGAGCAACTGATCTCCAAATGCTTGCCCCAGTCCGGCGGTCGCTGGGCATAGGCCTGCATCCCAGGTTGCTCCTCGAAGGGCTTGCTCAGTACCTCGTGCAGCCGCTGCACTTCGCTGTAGTCGCCTTGCTCGGCAGCCTGGATGGCATTCTGGGCCAGGTAGTTGCGCAGGATATACAGCGGGTTGACCGCATGCATGCGCTCGCGGCGGCCTTCGGCGTTGCCGGGCTCGCGGGCGCAGCGGGCCAGGTAGTCCTCGCCCCAGCGGTCGAAGCCGGGGAGGTCGATGAAGTCGTCACGCACCACGTTCAGTGCCTCGGCCGCTGGTTGCCCGCCCAGTTTGCGGAAGAACAGGTTGTAGTCCACCGCGCCCGGCTGCATCCGTTGCAGCAAGCGTTCGATCAGCGCTTTGTCTTCCTCTTCGGCGGTGGTCAAGCCCAGTCGACGGCGCATCAGGTCCAGGTAATGCGCTTCATACAACGGCAGGAACAGCTCCAGCGCTTCCTTCAGCGCCTCGACGCTGATGAAGGGCGTCAATGCCTGGGCCAGGGCGCTAAGGTTCCAGTGGGCGATGGGCACCTGGTTGCTGTAGCTGTAGCGGCCACTGTCATCGGAGTGGTTGCAGATGAAGTGGGCGTCGAAGTCGTCGAGGAAGGCGAAGGGGCCGAAGTCGAAGGTGATGCCCAGGATCGACATGTTGTCGGTGTTCATCACACCATGGCAGAAGCCATAGGCTTGCCAGCGGGCGATCAGCTCGGCGTTGCGCTCGACGATGCTGCGGAACATCGCCAGGTAGGGCTCCGCGGCGTCGCGGCATTCGGGGTAATGCAGATGGAGCACGTGGTCGATGAGCACCTGTTGCTGCTCGGGCTGACGGGTGTAGTAGAAGTACTCGAAGTGGCCAAAGCGCACATGGCTCTGGGCCAGTCGCACCAGCATGGCCGCGCTTTCGCGGGTCTCGCGCCATACCGGGGTGCTCGAGCCGATCACGCACAGCGCGCGACTGCTGGGGATGCCCAGGGCATGCAGCGCCTCGGAGGCAAGGAACTCGCGGATCGAGGAGCGCAACACGGCGCGGCCATCGCCCATGCGCGAGTACGGGGTCTGGCCGGCGCCCTTGAGGTGCAGGTCCCAGTGCTCGCCAGCATCGTTGAGCACCTCGCCCAGCAGCAGGCCACGGCCATCGCCCAGGCGCGGGGTGTAGCCGCCGAACTGGTGGCCGGAATAGACCATCGCCCGCGGGTCGGCCGCATCCCACAGTTTGTGGCCGCCGAACAGTTCGGCGAACACCGGCGAACGCGCCTCGGTGGGCTCGAGGTCGAGCAGCGCCATGGCCGCCTCGCTGGCCACCACCAGGCGCGGCTCGGCGATGGGCTCAGGCAGCACCTGGGTGGAGAACGCATCGCCCAGGCGGGCGAAGCGGTTGTCGAAGGTCAGTTCGTCGAGGGCTTTCAAGGGCCATCTCCCGGATGGAGGGTTTTAGGGCCGCTTTGCGGCCCATCAGGCAAGCCAGTGTCTATCGGCTCTGCGCGCTATGTGTAGGTGCGGGATTGCCCCGCGATAAAGCTTGGAGCCTCAACCCGCCGGCCGAGTGCCATCCGATTTCAACGTCGGCGACACTTCGGCGCCCTTCTCCAGCGCGATCAGTTGCTGCTTGTGGCCCTGGGGGTCCATCAGGAACACCTCGACCTGGCGCACGGAAATCTTGATGTTGCGCGCCTTGAACTCCTTGTCGATGTAGCGGTTGATCTCGTCGAGCACCGGGTTGCGGTCGCCCAGGTCGCGCACGTGCATGCGCAGTTCGTGGTCCAGGGAGCTTTCGCCGAAGTTGAGGAAGTAGACGATCGGCTCTGGGTCCTTGAGCACCCGCGGGTTGTCATGGGCACCCTTGAGCAGCAGTTCACGGACCAGGTCCAGGTCCGAACCATAGTCGATCCCAAGCTTTAGGGTCACGCGGGTCACGGTGTCGGTCAGCGACCAGTTGATCAGCTGGCCGGTGATGAAGGTCTTGTTCGGTACGATGATGTCCTTGCGGTCGAAATCGGTGATGGTCGTGGCGCGGATGCGGATCTTGCTTACCGTGCCCGAGAGGTTGCCGATGGTGATGGTGTCTCCGATGCGCACCGGTCGCTCGAACAGGATCATGATGCCGGAGATGAAGTTGGCGAAGATCTCCTGCATGCCGAAGCCCAGGCCGACCGACAGCGCCGCGACCAGCCATTGCAGCTTGTCCCAGCTCACCCCGAGGGCGGACAGCGTGCTGACGAAGCCGATGCCGGCGATGGCGTACGACAGCAGCGTGGTCGTGGCATAGGCGCTGCCCTGGGCCAGGTTCAGCCGCGACAGCACCAGCACTTCGAGCAGGCCCGGCAAGTTGCCGGCCAGGGCGAAGGTGATGCCGATGATGACCAGTGCGCCAAGGAAATCGCCGAGGCTGATCGGCACCATGCTGGCGGCGGCGCCAGTGCCGCTGGTGTACTCGTAGAGGATGATGTTGTTGAGGTAGGCGAACACGCTGATCAGGTCCGACCAGACCCAGTACAGGCCACCGATGAAGCCACCGAGCAAGGCCAGGCGGATCAGGCGCAGGGACTGCTGGTTGACCTGCTCGATGTCCAGGGTCGGTTCTTCGCTGAGCACCTCGCCGTCCAGGCCTTCCTTGGTCGCCTGGCGTTTGCTCAGTGCACGCTGGTAGGCCAGGCGCCGCGCGGCCACGGCCAGGCCGCGGACGAACGCCGCTTCGATCACCAGCCAGAACAGCAGCAGGTACAGGGTGTAGATCAGCCGGTCGGTAAGCTTGAGCGCGGTGTAGTAATAGCCGAAGCAGACCGCCACGAACAAGGCAATGGGCAGGGCGGTGAAGGCCACCCCGACCGCCCTGCGAAACAGCGAGGTATCCCGGTGCGCGGGGCTGATAAGCAACAGGCGGCTGAGCAGCCAGGCCATCAGGGCATAGCAGGTCAGCACCACGCCGATGCCGAGCACGTCATTGGCCAGAGCAGAAGGTTGATGTTCGGCTACCGCCACCACGCCGACCAGGGCCAGCACCACCGTGCCCAGACGGCGTACCCAGCCGCGCAGGAACTCGACCTGGGGCTTGTGCCAGCGGAAGTGCAACTCGGCCACCCCGCCCGGCGCGAGGATGCGGTAGGCGGTGTAGAACACCAGCCAGGCCTGGGAGATCTGCCAGAGCGCAGCGCTGAGGTTGGCGTTCTGCCCTCGGGTATCGGTCTGCAGAATGTAGCCGCACAAGGCCAGGGCCAGGCTCACCGGCATCGCCAGCAGGATGTTGATCAGGATCGCCTGGGGCGTATGCCACTGGCTGTCACGCTTGAAGTGGCCGATGTCCTGGTGGACCCTGCTCAGGCGTTCGTAGAGGTAGGTGCGGCGCCACAACAGCGCGCCAATCAACAGCAGCAAGGGCACGAACAGCAAGGGTCGTTGGCCCAGCCCCTGGGCCAGTTCGCGAATGCCCGAGCCCCAGGGCAGGCTGGCCACCTGCTTGACCAGGCGCTGCGGCACGGTACTCAGCCATTCCCAGTCCAGCGGCTTGTTGCTGGGGATCCAGAACATCTGCTCGTCCAGGGTCGTGCGCAGGCTCTGGGCGGTGCTCAACAACTGTTTCTGGTTCAACTGCAAGGTGATGGATTCGTTGAGCAGGGCACTGAGTTCGCGGTTCAGGCGCTCAAGCAGGTCGCTGCGGGTGATCGCCACCTCCAGCAGGGCCTTGCGCAGCGGCGGGGTGACCTCCTCCTGGGGCTGGCCGGCCAGCAGCTTGTCGACGTAGTTGCTCGGGCTGCTGATCTGCTCGCGCTGCTGGTTGACCTCGAACTGGTACAGGCGAATGTCGGCGATCTGGTCAGCGAGGTCGCGGTCGACCTTCAGGTGCGGCAGCGACTGCTTCTGCTTGTAGAGGATCTTCGACAGCAGCAGGCTGCCCTTGAGCACGTTGATCTGTTCATCCAGCGCATTGTCGGCTTGCGTCAGGCTGTCGAGCTGCTGCTTGGACCGCAGGTTCTGCTGGGTCAACTCGTTGAGTCGATCGGTGCTCTTGAGCAGGTAGTCGGAGAGCTTCAGGTTGGCCGCGCTTTCGTTGGCCAGCAGGGTACTGCCACCGGCCTTCTGCGCTTCGATCGACTGCTCGGTGACCGTCTGCTGGGAATGGGCCAGGCGCTTGTTGTTGATCAGCGTCTGCAGGTCCTGGATCTCTTGCTCAAGCCGCGTGGCGCGCTCGATCAGCAGGTCATGCTGGGCATTGCCCATGTCCTGCAGCAGGCTGTTGCCGGCCAGTTCCTGACGGCGCAACAGGGTCTGGGCGTTGAGCAACGCCAGTTCGGCATTGAGCTGGTTGCGCAGGTCGGCCGTCAATGCCTTGCCGTTGTCCTTGCCCAGCTTGAGGCTGTTATTGATCTGCTGGGCGCGGGTCTGGTTGTTGCTGATCTCGGCCTGGGCCCGCTCGGGACGGGTCTGCGAGTTGATGATCAGGCTGTTGGCTTCGGACAGGGCCTTCTGCAGCTCGCCCTGCTGGGTGCTGCGCTCGCTCAGTATCTGCTCGAGCTGCGGCACGCTGAGGTTGGCGTAGCGCTGGGCCACGGCGACGTTCTTGCTGTCCTTGAGCTTGGTCAGCTCACGCTGGCCCTCGGTGATCAGGCGTGGGGCGTCGCTAAGCTGCTGCTTGAGCGCGGCGAGCTTGCGCTCGGTCTCGTCCTTGGCCGAGAGCAGGGTCAAGGTCCGCTCGAGCACCTGTTGCAAGGCCTTCTGCTCGGCTTCTGGGAGCTTGCGCTCGGCGATCTGGTCGAGGCTGTTCTGGATGCTGGCGCTGGTGGGGGGCTCGTCCGCCCAGGTGGCGGACGAGATGGACAAGCACAGCCCGAGCAGGGCTGCACAGAGTTTGACGCGCAGGGACATAGGCAGAAAATTCTTGAACGCTGGGGCGAAAATCGGAGTTTAAAGGAACAACCCTGGGCCGGGTCGAGTACCTTCCGGGAATTTGACGCCCACTTTGAGGATCTTGTTCCCCTCCATCATGGCGACAGTCCACAAGGTGTTGTTCCACTCGATCTGGTCGCCGACGATCGGCGCACCGCCGACTTTCTGCTGGATGAAGTTCGCCAGCGGCATTTTTGCGTCCTGGCCGTCGAGCTTCAAACCGTACAACGCCGCTACGGCGCCCAATTCAGCGTCGCCCTCGAGGACGAAGTCACCAAAGAAACGCAGGTCCAGCCCGCGTTGGGGTGGCTGGCTGAACAGCTTTCCAAGGGCTGAAAGGTCGTGTTCGTGGCCGATCACACAGAGCAGGTCGTCGGCCTCGAGCACCGTGCTTCCCGACGGATGGAGCAGTTGCTTGCCGCGAAACAGGGCCGCGATGCGCGTGCCTTCGGGCATTTTAAGCTCGCGCAGGGCGGCGCCGATGCACCACTTCTCCGCACCCAGGCGATAGACGAACAGCTCCCACTCGCTGGTGATGTGCACCTCCAATGCCGAACGAGAGATCGGCGCGGGGTCGGGCGGGACCGTGACCTTCAGCAGCTTGGCCATCCAAGGCAGGCTGGTACCCTGCACCAGCAGCGACACCAGAACGATAAAGAAGGCCAGGTTGAAGAACAGCTGGGCATCGGGCAGGCCCGCCATCAGCGGGAACACCGCGAGGATGATCGGCACCGCGCCCCGCAGGCCGACCCAGGAGATGAAGCCTTTCTCGCGGCCATGGAACGCCTTGAACGGCAGTAGGGCGGCAACCACCGACAGCGGCCGGGCGATCAGGATCATCCACAGTGCCAGGCCCAGCGCTGGCAGGGCGATCGGCAGCAAGTCGTGGGGCGTGACCAGCAGGCCGAGCACCAGGAACATGCCGATCTGCGCCAGCCAGGCCATGCCGTCGAGCATGTGCAGGATGCCGTGGCGGCTGCGGATCGGCCGGTTACCCAGGACCAGGCCGCACAGGTACACGGCCAGGAAGCCGCTGCCGTGCAGGGCGTTGGTCAGGGAGAACACCACCAGACCGCCGGCGACCACGAGGATCGGATAGAGGCCGCTGGCCAGGTTGATGCGGTTGACCAGTTGCAGCAGGACCCAGCCGCCGCCCAGGCCCAGCAGACCGCCGATGCCGAACTCGCGCAGCAGGTGGCCCAGCAGGCTCCAGTGCAGGCCGGTCTGGCCGCTGGCGATCATGTCGATCAGGGTCACGGTGAGGAACACCGCCATCGGGTCGTTGCTGCCCGACTCGATTTCCAGGGTGGCGGTGACCCGTTCGTTCAGGCCCTTGCCGCCCAGCAGCGAGAATACCGCCGCGGCATCGGTCGAGCCGACGATGGCACCGATCAGCAGACCCTGGATCAGGCTCAGGTCGAACAGCCAGGCGGCGATCATGCCGGTCAGCCCGGTGGTGATCAGCACCCCCACCGTGGCCAACGACAGCGCCGGCCACAGCGCCACGCGGAAGCTCGCCACCCGCGTACGCAGGCCACCGTCGAGCAGGATCACGGCCAGGGCCAGGTTGCCCACCAGGTAAGCGGTCGGGTAGTTATTGAAGATGATGCCGCCGCCGTCGACGCCGGCGACCATGCCCACGGCGAGGATGATCACCAGGATCGGGATGCCCAGGCGTGAAGACAAGGAACTGACCAGGATACTTGCACCCACCAGCAATGCGCCGATCAAGAACAGGCTGTTGATGGTGCTTGCATCCAAAGGCAGGTACTCCGGTACATCGCGGGGAGGGGACTTGGTAGTGCGAGCTAGCAGGTCGCGTGCCAACCGATTCTAACCTGATGAAATGGCAAGCTGTAAAGCGTTTCTGTTTGTGAAAGGGCGCGGGTGCTTGCCTTGGTCACCAAGGCATGCACCCGCGATGCTCCGCGCGGGCGCCGCTCGATCGCAAGCACCCGCCAGCTATTACCCCTGTGTCACCTCACGCATTGGCTTGCCTTTCACCGGCGCGCCGTTGGCCACGTAGTACTTGGCGGTGCTGCGCGGCAATGCCTGACGGCCGCGGATCTTGTCGGCGATCTTCTCGGCGATCATGATCGTGGTGGCATTGAGGTTGCCAGTGATGATGATCGGCATGATCGAGGCATCGACCACGCGCAGGCCCTGCATGCCATGCACGCGGCCTTCGCCGTCGACCACGGCCATCTCGTCGGTGCCCATCTTGCACGAGCAGGACGGGTGGAAGGCAGTCTCGGCGTGCTCGCGGATGAAGGTGTCCAGCGCTTCGTCCGACTGCACGTGCTCGCCCGGGCTGATCTCGCGGCCGCGGTACGGGTCCAGCGCGGGCTGGGCCATGATCTCGCGGGTCAGGCGGATGCCGTCGCGGAATTCCTGCCAGTCCTGCTCGGTGGCCATGTAGTTGAACAGGATGCTCGGGTGCTGACGCGGATCCTTGGACTTGGCATGGACGCGGCCACGGCTCGGCGAGCGCATGGAGCCCATGTGCGCCTGGAAGCCGTGCTCCTTCACGCCGTTGCTGCCGTTGTAGTTGATGGCCACGGGCAGGAAATGGTACTGGATGTTCGGCCACTCGAACTCTGGACGGGTACGGATGAAACCACCGGCCTCGAACTGGTTGCTGGCGCCGATGCCGGTGCCCTTGAACATCCACTCGGCACCGATGGCCGGCTGGTTCCACCACAACAGCGATGGATACAGCGACACCGGCTGGGTGCAGGCGTACTGCAAGTACAGCTCCAGGTGGTCCTGGAGGTTCTCGCCCACGCCTGGCAGGTCATGGACCACCGGGATGTCGAGGCTTTCGAGCAACGCGCGCGCGCCGACGCCGGAACGCTGCAGCAGTTGCGGCGAAGCGATGGCGCCGCTGCAGACGATCACTTCCTTGCGGGCGCGGGCTTCGACGCGTTCCTCGCTGTCGCCGACCAGGTAGGTCACGCCCACGGCGCGCTTGCCGTCGAACAGCACGCGGTCGGTCAGGGCATGGGTGACGATGGTCAGGGTCGAGCGCTTCTTGGCCTGGTCGAGGTAGCCGCGGGCGGTGCTGGCGCGACGGCCCTTGGGCGTCACGGTACGGTCCATTGGGCCGAAACCTTCCTGCTGGTAGCCGTTGAGGTCTTCGGTACGCGGGTAGCCCGCTTGGACACCGGCCTCGACCATGGCGTGGAACAACGGATTGTTGCCGGCCTTGGGCGTGGTCACGCTGACCGGGCCGTCGCCGCCGTGCCAGTCGTTCGGGCCGATGTCGCGGGTCTCGGCCTTGCGGAAGTACGGCAGGCAGTCCAGGTAGGTCCAGTCTTCCAGGCCTGGCAATTTCGCCCAGCCGTCGAAGTCCATGGCGTTGCCACGGATGTAGCACATGCCGTTGATCAGCGAGGAGCCGCCCAGGCCCTTGCCGCGGCCGCATTCCATCCGGCGGCCGTCCATGTGCGGCTCGGGATCGGTCTCGTAGGCCCAGTTGTAGCGACGGCCCTGCAGCGGGAAGGCCAGGGCGGCCGGCATCTGGGTACGGAAGTCTGCGCGGTAGTCCGGGCCGCCGGCTTCGAGCAGCAGCACGGTGACGCCGGCGTCTTCGGTCAGGCGGGTGGCCAGGGTGTTACCGGCCGAGCCGGCGCCGACGATGATGTAGTCATATTCCATGGCTTTCTCCTGGAAAGCAGCGGCAAGCTTCAAGCTGACTTGAGGTTTAATAAGCTTCAAGCGGTAAGCTTCAAGCTACAAGAAACGGCAGTGGGCGAAGCTCGCGGGATGGAGGGAGGCTGCAAAGGCCGGTGGCGCGACGCCGACCGGCTCTTACTTGCAGCTTGCCGCTTGCAACTTGCGGCTTAAAAGACCGACGCGTAGTCGCCGAGCTCGACCTGCACCGACTTGATGCGGGTGTATTGGGCCAGCGAGCTGACACCGTTCTCGCGGCCGACGCCGGACTGCTTGTAACCGCCAACCGGCATTTCCGCCGGCGACTCGCCCCAGGCGTTGATCCAGCAGATGCCGGCTTCGAGCCGGTGGATGATGCGGTGGGCGCGGCTGATGTCGTTGGTGCATACGCCCGCGGCCAGGCCGTAGTCGGTGTCGTTGGCGCGGCGGATGACTTCCTCTTCGCTCTCGTAGCTGAGGATGCTCATCACTGGGCCGAAGATCTCTTCCTTGACGATGGTCATGTCGTCACGGCAGTCGGTGAACACGGTCGGCGCAACGAAAGCGCCCTTGGCGAAGTCACCTTCCTGCAGGCGCTCGCCACCGCACAGGACGCGGGCACCTTCTTCCTTGCCCTTGGCGATGTAGCCCAGCACGTTTTCCATGTGCGCGAAGCTGACCAGCGGGCCGAAGTTGGTGTTCTCGTCTTCCGGGTTGCCAGTACGGATGCGCGCGACGCGCTCGACGATCTTGGCTTCGAAGGCCGCTTTCATCGAGGCTGGCACGAACACGCGGGTGCCGTTGGTGCAGACCTGACCGGAGCTGTAGAAGTTGGCCATCATGGCGATGTCGGCGGCGCGGTCCAGGTCGGCATCGTCGCAGATGATCAGCGGCGACTTGCCGCCCAGTTCCATGGTGACTTCCTTGAGCGAGGAGCTCGAGGCGCTGGCCATGACCTTCTTGCCGGTGGTGGTGCCGCCGGTGAAGGACACCTTCTCGATGCGCGGGTGCTCGGTCAGCCAGGTGCCGACTTCGCGGCCACTGCCAGTCAGGACGTTGAACACACCGTCCGGCAGGCCGGCTTCGGTGTAGATCTCGGCCAGTTTCAGGGTAGTCAGCGAGGTGACTTCGCTTGGCTTGAAGATCATCGCGTTGCCGGCGGCCAGGGCTGGGGCGGATTTCCACAGGGCAATCTGGATCGGGTAGTTCCAGGCGCCAATGCCGACGGTCACGCCCAGCGGCTCGCGGCGGGTGTAGACGAACGAGCTGTCGCGCAGCGGAATTTGCTCGCCTTCGATGGCCGGCACCAGGCCCGCGTAGTATTCCAGCACGTCGGCGCCGGTGACGATGTCGACGTAGCGGGTTTCGGAGTAGGACTTGCCGGTGTCGAGCGTTTCCAGCATGGCCAGCTCGTCGTTGCGCTCGCGCAGGAGGTCGACGGCACGGCGCAGGATGCGCGAACGCTGCATGGCGGTCATCGCGGCCCAGACTTTCTGGCCACGTTCGGCGCTTTCGACGGCGCGCTCGACGTCGGCCTGGGTGGCACGTTGCACCTGAGCGAGGACTTCGCCGTTGGCCGGGTTGATAGCGTCGAAGGTGGCATCGGTGCCAGCGTCGACGTAACCACCATCAATGTAGAGTTTTTGCGTTTCGAAACGGGCCATAGTGTCCTCGCAAGTGCAGTGTGTTTTGGCTATCCGCGTCGTGCTCCCGTCTGGCGGGCAATGGCAGAACGCGGTGGTTCAGAAGCCTGGAGTTCAGTATCCGGGCGCTGTTTCGCCAGTTGTAGTTCCATGTATTCGTAGGCGATTCGTATCGCCTGCTCAGTGTCGAAGGCGTCTCCCGAGAGGGCGCCACGCAGCCACAAGCCGTCGATCAACGCCGCCAGTCCACGGGCCGCCGTGCGCGCTTCGGCGATCGGCAACACGCGCCGGAACTGGCAGCACAGGTTGGAGTACAAGCGGTGATCGTTGATCCGCTGCAACCTGTGCAAGGACGGCTGGTGCATGCTGGAAGCCCAGAAGGCCAACCAGGTTTTCATTGCCGGGCCATTCACCTGGCTGGCGTCGAAGTTGCCTTCGATGATCACCTTCAGGTGGGCACGCGGGCTGTCGTCCGAAAGGGCCTGACGCCGCGCCACTACGCCTTCGTTGAGCATGCTCATGATGTAGCGCATGGTCGCTGCGATCAGGCCGTTCTTGTCCTGAAAGTAATGACTGATTATGCCGTTCGACACACCGGCCAAACGGGCGATCAGCGCAATGCTGGCGTCACCCAACCCGACTTGGTCGACGGCCAGCAATGTGGCTTCGATCAACTGCTGGCGGCGGATAGGTTGCATACCGACCTTGGGCATCTCTTGCATCTCCTCAGGCCTGCGAGCAGTCGACAAGCGGCTGCCTCGGCGAAGGCCAGTCTATTTTGTTTTGATTGAACGTTCAATCAACAAAGAATATGCTCTGCGACAATTTGTGCCCTTGACAGCCTTTGAGGCGATCCGGGAAGCACTGAATTGACACTCCAAAAAATCGTGTAACCACCCGAATACAAGGCGTTGACGGGTGCAAGCGAGGCGTTGGACAGATTCTGCCGAACGGTTGATGACCGCGCGGTCGACCGCTTGGAACGGGGCTTGGCGTCTGTTTTTTTGCAACGTTTCGATTCGGGATCACGGTTTTCAAGGTGTCTTTATAACACCTGACGCAGTGGGGCTATTGCACCAATTGCGCAGGCTAGCGATCGATTAGCCTCCACCTTCCGCACTGCCCGGAGCCTTGTGCAATGAGTTCTGCTTCCTTAACCAAGACCCCTGTCGAGAGGGTCCGGGTCAACAGCATGGTGTTCTATACCTCCGCGCTGCTGATCCTGCTGCTGACGGCCCTGCTGATCGCCGTTCCCGAAACCGCCGGCCGCGTCCTGGGCATTGCCCAGGCCTGGCTGACGCGCACGTTCGGCTGGTACTACATGCTGGTGATCTGCGGTTACCTGGTGTTCGTCATTGCCCTGGCCTTCTCGGACTTGGGCAAGCTCAAGCTTGGCGGCAAGGAAGACAAGCCTGATTTCAGCTACGGCGCCTGGGCCGGCATGTTGTTCTCCTCGGGCATCGGTATTTCGTTGCTGTATTTCGGTGCTTCCGAGCCGCTGGACCACTATTTCAATCCGCCTGAAGGCGCATCCGCCAGCCTTGAAGCCGCGCGCCACGGCCTGCAGCTGACGTTCCTGCACTGGGGCCTGCACGGCTGGGCGATCTATGCCCTGGTGGGCCTGTCGGTAGCCTATTTCGCCTACCGCCACAACCAGCCGCTGGCCCTGCGTTCGGCGCTGTACCCGCTGGTCGGCGAGCAGTGGCTCAAGGGCGGGGCCGGCCATGCCGTGGACATCTTCGGCATGTTCGTGACCCTGCTGGGGCTGGTGACCAACCTGGGGATCGGCTCGATGCAAGTGTCCTCGGGCCTGGAATACCTGTTCGGCATGGACCACAGCAAGACCAATTTGCTGATCGTGATCCTGGTGATGAACACCGTAGCCACCATTGCCGCGGTCTCGGGCGTGGAGAACGGCATTCGCCGGCTGTCCAACCTGAACATTCTGCTGTTCAGTGGCCTGCTGCTGTTCGTGCTGCTGTTCGGCCAGACCCTGGACCTGCTCAACGGCTTTGTGCAGAACATGGGCGACTACCTCAACGGCTTCGTGGTCAAGACCTTCGACCTCTACGTGTACGAGCCCGACGGTGCCAAGTCCGAACGCTGGCTGGGGCTGTGGACCGTGTTCTACTGGGCCTGGTGGATCTCCTGGGGCCCGTTCGTCGGCATGTTCATTGCCCGTATTTCCAAGGGCCGCACCGTCCGCGAGCTGGTGGCCGGGGTACTGCTGATCCCGCTGGGCTTCACCCTGGCCTGGCTATCGATCTTCGGCAACACGGCGCTGGACCTGGTAATCAACCAGGGCGCGGTGGAACTGGGCAAGACCGCGGTGGAGCAGCCGTCGATGGCGATCTACCAACTGCTCGAGTATTTCCCGGCGGCGAAGGTCGTGGTGGGCGTGGCCGTGTTCGTCGGCTTCGTGCTGTTCCTCACGCCCGCCGACTCCGGCGCGGTGATGATGGCCAACCTGTCGTGCAAGGGCGGGCACGTGGACGAGGACGCACCGCACTGGCTGCGTATCTTCTGGTCGGCGGTGATCACGCTGGTGACCATTGGTTTGTTGTTCGCCGGTAACTTCGAGGCCATGCAGACCATGGTGGTGCTGGCCGGATTGCCGTTCTCGGTGGTCTTGGTGCTGTTCATGTTCGGCTTGTACAAGGCCATGAAGCAGGACCGCCAGCTCGAGCAGGAGCGCGCCGAACTGGCCGCCCGTGGTCGTCGCGGCTTCAGCGAACGCCTGAGCCAGATGGACCTGCAGCCGACCCAGGCCGTGGTTCAGCGCTTCATGGACCAGCAGGTCAGCCCGGCGCTCAAGGAGGCCGCCGTCCAGCTGCAGGCCCAGGGCTTCGATGTGGAAAGCCAGGTTGGCCAGTCGCGCGCGTCGATGGGCCTGCGGGTGATGATGGAAGAGGGCAACCCCTTCGTCTATGAAGTGAACCTGGATGGCTACCTGGCCGCCCCGAGCGAAGCACCTGTCGAAGGCGCGCCTGAAGTGCGTCAACGCTACTACCGTGCCGAGGTGTATCTGCATGACGGCAGTCAGGAGTACGACCTGATGGGCTTTGCCTCCGAGCAGATCGTGCGCGACGTGATCGATCAGTTCGAGAGCCATCGCCAGCTGCTGGGGCGCGTCTACAGCTGATCCACGGCCTGGGCGGGCGGGTGAGGTTCCCGCCGGCCAGGTCCATCCCTTTGGCAAGGCTGCAATATCTAACGCCAGTGGCCATGGGGCAGTGCGTACCGTGTGGATCCGATTCACAACGAGAACGCCGCCCATGGCCAGCATTGTCCCTTCCTCCCCTGTCGCCGATTTCAAGCGCGCCGTTGCCCTGGAATTCGCCACGCGGCCTACCCTGCGCCAGGTGGCTGGCCAGCAGGTGCTGCTGGCACTGGTCACGCGTTACCCCCTGATCGCCACGTCATACCCTGAGCTTGAATCCGCCGAACCCTTGTTCCTGATGGTGCCCAATGGCTTGGGCGGATGGCGGGTCGAGCCACTGATGGACGTGGTGCTGCAGGCATTGCTCAGCGGCGCACCGTTGGATTTCAGCCTGATCGACGGCCTGGATTATCGCTTGAGCCTGGCACCGCCACGGCGTTTCTACGCGACCGAATCCGAAGCCGCGTCGCTTGACCCACAGCAGGTGGTGATCAGGCTCGAGAAACTGAGTTCAGACTTCAATGAGGTGCTGGCCGAGCTGCCCGAGGCCTTTGCCCAGGCCCAGGTGGCGTACTGGCGAGCCAGCGGTAGCGCGCAGGTCAGCCGGGACCGTTGGATGCAGCAGACACTCAGGACGGCCTTGCTGCGTAACCTTGAGCTGCAGCGTCTTGACGAGCAGGAGAAGGCGTGTGTGTACGGATTGCTCAAGCAGGGCGCCGACACGCCGTCGGTGTTCATGGTCGAAGCGTTGCTTGACGTGCAGGGCGCGCGCTTCGCGCAACGCCTGCCGAACCTGCTGGTGATTGGCCAATGGGATGAACGCGACGTGGTGTTGTGGTGTGCGCCTTCCAGCGTGATCCGCGCCTTTGCCTCGCTCGAACTGTTCGCCCAGGCACTGCAGCAAACCCTCGCAGAGCAGTACCACTTCGAGTCGATCAGCTGGAACCGCTATGCGCTAGAGGGCGATGTGTTCGCCCAGCAGAGCGCGGTATTGCTCGACGGCATACTCGACTCGCTGGCGCGGGTACGGTACTCGCCGCTCAACAACGTCGCGCAACTGGAAGCAGTGTTCGCCACCTTGAGCGACCCTTCCCACGCCTTCATCGAAGGTTATATCGCGCAAACCCCAGGGCCTGCCCCGGCGCTGCCGGACTGGCTGGCGAATGCCTCGAGCCGCGACCGCTTCGACTATCAGGCGGCGCTGCTCGACCTGGGCATCGACCAGGCGGTGTCCGGCGGTGCCAGTGCGCTGGACGGCATACTCGACCTGCATGGCTTTGCCCGAGAGCGGTTGCGCGCCCAATTGCTCGACGACCATCCCGAGGATGCCAACTATTTTCCCGACGACCTGGTCCTGACCGTCACCCGCGCCCAGGGTGTGCCGGGTGGCGCGGGTGTCGGCACAGGCGATGGCGTGGTGCAGCAGCGGACCATGACCCTGACCGAGTTCGCCATCGGCAACCTGAGTTCGCTCCAAGGCGCGACCCTGAGCGCCATCGCCCACCGCGACGGGCAGCTGATCATGGACTGGATGACCATCGACTACCTCAAGGCGCTGATCCAGGCCGTGGACATCGGTGGGCACTATCCGGCCTACGTGGCGCAGAAGCTCGACGGCCCGTTCCGGCCGGTACGCATCGACCGCTTTGCCCGTGAATGGCGGAGCACGCTGCTGTTCAGCGCGCTCAAGGCCAAAGTGCAGGGGACCATCAGCGAGGCGGGCTGGCAGTGCGTCGCCGACTATTGCCGACGCCAGGTACGCCCGGAACCGGCACCGAGCATGCTCATGCCCTTGGCGTTCAAGCGCGAGCCGGATGCCAGCCAGCGCGACGAGGTGACCTGCATGTTCGTCATCCAATGCGTGGCGCCGCAGGTTACGCTGCTCTATCGACCGTTGTACGCGGACAGCCCGCTGCTTGAGTTCGTCGACCTCAGCGCGATGATGGCAGCGATCCGACAACCTGGGCCCTTGCAGCAAAGCGTCCTGGATTGGCTGAAGCCGTTGGCGCGGCCTGTCTATGACTTTGGCGGATTCATGGAACCGCACCTGTCACGCCCGATCGAGGACACCTCGCTGCTGCCCCAACGAGTCCAGCCGCCGTCCTTCGCCGCGCAGTTCTGGCATCACGATGTGGATATCCGCCTGTACATGGCCAACCGGCAACTCCTGGTCGAGCTGGCCGATCGTCAATCGGTGTCCAATGCCGAAAGCCGCTGGGCGCTGCTGACTCAGGGGGCGTGGCTGTTGTTCGACGTGGTCACGCTGCTGCTGCGCGGGCCCGTGGCGACGCTGGCCTGGATGGTCCAGGCCAGTGTGGGACTGAGTAATGACCTGGTCGCGCTGCAACAGGACGGCGCTTTCGAGAAAGCCCAGGCGGTGGTGGACCTGATCCTCAATGCCGGCATGGCGCTGTTCCATGCGCGGCTGCCCAGCGTGGGGTTGCCTGAGGCGCAGGCGCCTCGCGCTGCCGTGGCCCTGGACGGCCCACCCCGTGCGTGGCACGGTGCCGGGCCTGCCATCAGGGAACCTGACCAAGGCAAGGTCTACCTGCCCGGGGCCTTCCACGATCAGGCCAGCCTGCACCTGGACTTTTCCTGGCGAGGCGCCCAGGGCTTCAACACCCTGCCGCCTGAACAGCGCAGGGCGTTGCGGCGGATGCAGTCGAGCATCTCGCTCGATGGCACCTCAGCCCTGGCAACGGGGCCTGGTCGGGGGCTGCATACCCTGGGCGGCAACCAGTACGTGTCGCTGGCCGGCGATGTGTACCAGGTCAGGCTGACGGCGCAAGGCGTGCGTGTAGTAGGCCCTGGTGGCGAGCAGGGTCCCTGGCTGGCCTACGAGCACGGGCAGTGGCGGGTGGACGCCAGCCTGCGCTTGCGCGGCGGCGGCCCGAAACGCCGGGTGGATACCGTCAGACAGCAGAACCAGCACCGTTTCGAGGCGCTGCAGGCGCAGGAGGCCACGATCGTTCGCCAGCACAATACCCTGGCCAAGGTGTTCGACCTCAGCACACAGGCACTTACCGAGCAGAAACAGAACCTCGAGAAGCTCCAGGCGCTCAAGCAGCGCACACAGGAGCAGTCGGGCGCGCAGGCCTTGATGGACGCATTGGCCATCAAGGTCAACCGGGCCGAGGCGCTGGTGGACCAGGCAACGGAACAGACGATAGCGGACCTGCGGGCCTTGATCGACGTCGATATCCAGCTGGACAGCCTGCTGTCGGAGATGGCCGAACCCAAGCACGCCAATCAGCCGCTGGCGCCGACGATCAAGCGGCAGCGCAGTCGAATTCGCCAGGAGCTGATCGATCGTAGCGTGGTGTTCTACAACGAGGTGGTGGACTACATCAACAAGATCAACGTCGAGCATATCTATGACGGCATAGCGGTGCGTCCGGAAAGCCCCGAGGAAGTGGCGCGGTACACGCGGCTGCGCGAGGCGCTGGAGAACGTCGTTGGCCTGCAGGCCGACCTCTTGCAAGTATCGGCGAGGCTGGACGAGCTACTGCCTCTGACCCTCAAGGATGACGACATCTACTTCATCGACCTGGAGACCAACAAGAAGGTGAACAAGGATGCGTCGCTGCAGCGCATCATGGAGCAGCGTCGACTGACCGAAATCGACCTGCGCTTCCGCCAGTTGGTCGACGTTGCCGAGCTGTGCCTTGACCGAACCGCCGCGGTCGAGGAGGCGGTGCTGATCCGCTTCCACCGCTACCTTGCCGGGGACAGCATCAAGAGTGCGTGCAGCGCCCATGCCGAACTCGCCCAGCTTGACGTGCCGCTTGCCGATCGTATCGACATTCTGACAGGCATCCTGGAAGAGTACGGCATTGCCATGGCCAGGGCGCAGTATCTGGACAGCACGGGCGGGGCGGCGATCCGGCCGGGGAGGATCAACGCCTACGAGCAGGCGCTGACCACCCTGGTGCACGCCGCGGAACGAGACCTGGCCGAAGCCGTGCGCGAGCTGGAGTTCGCCGAACCGGTAGTCCCCAAGGCCAAGTTGTACCAGCAGCGCCAGGGCCGGCGCCGGGTGGTCAAGACGCACAGCGGGCGCAGCGTGATCGGCGAAGAGCTGGAGGTCGACGGCGAGCAGGTCGTGCAACAGCGTGAGGCCGTCAGCAACAATGTCCTCAAGACCTTCCATCGCCAGGGCGAGGGCTGGATCGAGACGGCCGCCAGTGCAACGGTCGAGGAGCCTGCGTCGCCTGCGCCCGTTGATGTGCGGTTGGCAAGCTCACGGGCACGCACGGTGCTTGGGCAGGTTGAATCGGTGATCGCCCTGGCCAAGCGCTACATCAGGACGGACGAACCCATTGGCCTGGTGTCGGTGATCGAAGGCCATGTCGAGAAGCTCCAGGAGGCGCGTCTGTCGGTCATGCGCGGCGACGCGACGAGTGAGCTCGGGGAGCAATTGGCCGAGGGCATCGAACGCATGCAGAGCGTGCAGCGCGACTTGCTGACCAGTCTCTACCTGACCACCAGCCATCCGACGGGTGACAGCCTGCGGTATCTGCTACAGGAGCAGCAGGTGCGCATCCAGCGCTCGGTGCAGCGCAAGATGCTGTCGGCCACCGACTACCTGGATGTCTACGAGATCCGCCGCCTGCCCAAAGCGGGCAAGGCCGTCGGGGAAGGCCTGTGGGAGGCGCATTTTCACTATGTCGATGTTGCCACGCCTGGGCGAGCGTTCAGCAAGGGCCACCTCAAGCTCTGGTCGCAGCGTGGCCTGGGCCGCGAGGCGCAGTTGCGAGCAGCGGCAACCGGGCATGAAATGCTGGCCATCTATCGGGGCGACCTGCGCCTGCAGCAGGTCGACGGCATCATCCCGTTCGACTGAAATGCCTCAGCGGTTGTGGTACCGGCCATGCGCGCCATGGGCAGGCATGGCCTGGTTGCCCCGTTCGGCAATCATCTGCTTGAGGCTGATCCATTCGATGCCCTGGCTTTTCAACCGCGGCAGCTCGCGCTCCAGGACTTCCAGCGTCTGTGGGTAGGGATGGCCGATCAATACCGCCGAGCCCTGCTGGCGCGCCAGGTCGATGCCTTGCTGCAGTTGGCCGGCGATGGCTTCGGGGGTACGCACGTCATCCAGGAAGACATCCCGCGAGACATGCGCAAGGCCCAGCGCCTGCGCCTGCGCCGCCGCCACCGTGGTCGCGCTGGTACGGCTGTCGACGAAGACCAGGTCGCGCTGCTGCAGTTCATTCATCAGCCAGGTCATGGGCTCGCGTTCAGAGGTCATGCGGCTGCCCATGTGGTTATTGACCCCGGCGGCGAAAGGTACCTTGGCCAAGGCCGCATCCAGG
>JAEWGL010000074.1 GCA_023388335.1 Pseudomonadota bacterium
CCTGATCTTCTGTCTGCTCGTCGAACGCCGCGATGGGCTGCGTAGCAGCCCAAGACCTGCATCCACAACCGGTCAGCGCAGCTTCTCCAGCATCTGGTAGTACCACATTCCCGCGGCGAGCAAGGGATTGCCCAGCACGTCACCCAGGGGCACTTTGACGTGCTTGCACCCTGCAAAGGTATCGAACTGTTCCAACGTGCCCGTCAGGGCTTCGGCCATGATCTCGCCCATGATGTGGCTGGTGGCGATGCCGTGACCTGAATAACCCTGGCAATACCAGACGTTGTCCGACAGCTTGCCCAGCTGCGGGATGCGATTGACCACGATGCCCATGGCGCAGCTCCACTGGAACTCGATCGGCACGCCCTTGAGCGCGGGGAAGGTGCGTTCGATGCAGGGACGCAGCTCGGTGGCGATGTCTCGTGAATCGCGTCCCGAATAGTTGGCACCGCCGCCGAACAGCAGGCGCTTGTCGGCGGTGAGGCGATAGTAGTCGAGGACGAAGCGGCAGTCATACACCGCCAGATCCTGGGGATTGATCTGCTCGGCCAGCGCTCCCAGCGGCGCGGTGGTGACGATGCCGCCCATGGCGGGAAAGATCTTGCCCTTGAGCTGGCGTTGCGCCAGCTTGTGGTAGACATCGCCAGCCAACAGCACCTGGCGAGCCTCGATACGGCCATGGGTGGTCAGTACCGCCGGGCGCGGGCCATGGACGATGTCCAGCACCTGCGAGTGCTCGAACACCCGCGCGCCGAGCCCGTGGGCGGCGCGAGCCTCCCCCAGGCACAGGTTGAGCGGGTGCAGGTGCAGGTTGCGCAGGTTCTTCAATGCGCCCAGGTACAGCGGACTTTGCAGGTGTTCGGCGACCGCCTGGCGATCGAGCAATTGCACCTGCTCGCCCATGCCGCGCCGCTGGGCTTCGGCCTCGAAGGCGCGCAGCTCGGTCATGTGCGCCGGTTTCATCGCCGCGTGCAGGTGACCGTGCTTGAGGTCGCAATCGATGCCGTAGCGTTGCACCCGTTGCTCGATGATCTGGTGGCCGCGCCAGCGCAGGTGCCAGATGAAGTCGTCGACCTCGTTGCCCAGGCGAGCGCGCATCTGCGTGCGCATGGCTTCGTCGCCCGACAGGCTACCGGTGACCTGGCCGCCGTTGCGCCCGCTGGCGCCCCAGCCGATGCGGTTGGTCTCGACGATGGCCACCTTGAGGCCGCGCTCGGCCAGCTCCACCGCCGTCGCCACGCCGGTGAAACCGCCGCCGATGATCGCCACGTCGACCTGCTCGGTGCCCTTGAGTGTCGGGTACTGGGACGCATCGTTGAGGCTGGCGGTGTAGTAGGACGGGCTGCGTTGAGCCGGACCGTGATTCAGTGGTGCATTCATGGGACATCCTTGGTGCGAAAGAGGGAAACTGATCAGGCCTGGGTCAGGTACCAACGCCAATCCTGCTCGCCGACTTCGGCCATGAACTGCCGGTATTCGGCGCGCTTGACCTTCAGGTAGACGCCAAGGAATGCCTCGCCGAAGGCCTCTCGCGCCCAGGCTGATGACTCCAGGGCGGCGAGTGCGGTGAGCCAGTCGCCGGGCAGGCGCTTGGTGGCCTGGGCATAGCCGTTACCTTCGACCGGCGCGCCTGGGTCGCGCTGCTCGCGCAGACCACGGTGGATGCCGGCGAGGATTGCCGCGGCGGCCAGGTAAGGGTTGGCGTCGGCGCCGCAGATGCGGTGTTCGACGTGCCGGGTATTGGCTGGGCCGCCCGGCACGCGCAGGCTCACGGTGCGGTTGTCGACACCCCAGGTCGGCGCCAGCGGCGCATAGCTGTTGGCCTGGAAACGCCGATAGGAGTTGGCGTTGGGGCAAAACAGCAACAGCGAGTCGAGCAGGCTGGCGAGCATGCCGCCGACCGCCTGACGTAGCAGCGGCGTGCCGGCCGGGTCTTGGCTGGCGAACAGATTTCGGCCCAGGGCGTCGGCCAGGCTCACGTGCATGTGCATGCCGGTACCGGCCAGGTCATCGAACGGCTTGGCCATGAAGCATGCCTGCATGCCGTGGGCATTGGCCACGCCCTTGACCAGGCGTTTGTAGCGCACGGCCTGATCCATGGCTGCCAGCGCCGGGCCGTGTTCCAAGGTAATCTCCACCTGGCCGGGGGCGTATTCGGAGATCGCCGTGCGTGCCGGAATGCCTTGGGCCTTGCAAGCGGCGTAAAGGTCCTTGAGGAACGGCTCGATCTGCTCCAGCTCGCGCAGGCCATAGACCTGGGTCTGGCGCGGACGGCCACCATCATTGTCCAGCGCCGGTTGCGGGCGGCCGCGGGCATCGCGTTGTGCGTCGAGGAGGTAGAATTCCAGTTCGCAAGCCATTACCGGGTGATAACCCTCGGCCTGCAAGGCTTCCACGGCCCTGATCAGCAAGTGGCGTGGATCGGCCACGCTGGCGGGCAGGCCTTCGCTGGGGTGCATGCTGACCTGCAACGCCGCCGTGGGCAGCTTGCGCCACGGCAGGCGCACCAGGCTGTCCTCCAGCGGATAGGCGCGGCAGTCGATGTCGCCGACTTCCCAGACCAGGCCTGAGTTTTCAACGTCGTCGCCATGGAGGGTCAAACCCAGAATGGTGCTGGGCAGCGGACGCCCATTTTCGAAGACTGCCAGCAGTTCGTCACGGTGCAACAGCTTGCCGCGCGGTACGCCGTTGGCGTCGAGGATGAACAGCTCGATCATTTCGATATCAGGATTGTCGGCCAGGAAGCGTCGGGCCTGCTCTACAGGGGCAAAGTGCATGATGTTCGCTCGCGCCACAGGCGCACGGGACAGGCCGCGCGTGGGGCGGTCTGTCGGACTGGGAATGTCGGCCAGCAATGGCCGATCCGGGTCAGGAAGCAGCGAGCGAACTGTCCGGTGGGCGGGCGTGACGACAGTGCCACAGGGCCCAGAAGGCGAGGATCACGTGCACCAGCGGATTTTCGCCAGAGCGCGCCCGGGCCTTCGGCAGCGAAGGGCAGGGCAGCGGGGGCGGCGTACACGGGATGCAGGTCATGGTTGGATATTCACACGTACGCATGGGTGATTAAATCTGTGAAGGATCACCTTTAGTTGTGTAATGGCTAAACAAAAGTTACACGCGCTTGCCTTGGTGCTTCGCGCTGGTGCTTGCCTTGGACTTTATGGCGCCTTGATCGAGCGCCGCCCGCGCGGCCCATCGCGGCGGTCCGGCGTCCCGGCACAAGGCGCGCTCCAGGTTCAGCTAAATCAATGAGTTAGCGTTTATTCTATGAGAGTCCACCCGCCGCCCTGGCGCCGCGCTGTCGCGCAGAGAACAAGGCCTGCAAGCGCGGCACCACTGCTCTGTGGGAGCGCGCCTTGTGCCGGGACGCCGGACCGCGCGATCGGGCGCGTAGCGGCCGTAAAGCCAGCCATCTCGATCTGTCTGATGCAGCGCGGTTGCAGGGTTGCGGCCGCTGCGCGCCCGATCGCGGCACAAGGCCGCTCCTATAAGATCCAGCTAAATCAATGGGTTAGCGTTTTTTCTATAGGAGTCCGCCCGCGAAGCGGTCTGCTGCATACCTACAGATTGCATAAGGGCTGTTGCGATCACCAAAGGCGCCACAAAAGCCAGGTCATGCACCGCGATGCGCCGCTCGATCTCAAGAGCGTTTAACCACTCAAGAGTTGCACCCCAATGGCCATGTCGCCGTCCAAATCTGCGACAATCGCAACCCTTCCCATGCCGATCATGAAAAAGCAGGCTCACCTGCATCATTAAAAAGCCCCATGACAGATCACGCGATAGACCAGCTGCTGAACAACCTCGACCACGCCATGATTGCCGACCGCCATCGCCTGCGCCGGCAACTGCATGAACTGCGCAAGCGCCCGGATGAGGCGCGCCTGGCCCAGTGGGTCGAGAAGGTTCAGGCCTCCTTCGCCCAGGTCGCGGCGCGCGCTGCCAGCGTGCCGCGCATCCGCTACGACGACAATCTGCCGATCGCGGCCAAGCGTGACGAGATCAAGAAGGCCCTGACCGAACACCAGGTGCTGGTCATCGCCGGTGAAACCGGGTCGGGCAAGACCACCCAGTTGCCGAAGATCTGCCTGGAGCTAGGCCGTGGCCAGCATGGCCAGATCGCTCACACCCAGCCTCGGCGTATCGCCGCACGTAGCGTCGCCACCCGGGTTGCCGAGGAAGTGGGCACCCCATTGGGCGGACTGGTCGGCTATCAGGTACGCTTCGAGGACCAGAGCAACGCCAATACCCTGGTCAAGCTGATGACCGACGGCATTCTCCTGGCCGAGACCCAGCACGACCGCTTCCTCGAGCGCTACGACACCATCATCGTCGACGAAGCCCACGAGCGCAGCCTGAACATCGACTTTCTGCTCGGCTACCTGAAGACGCTGCTGCATCGACGTCCCGAGCTCAAGCTGATCATCACGTCCGCGACCATCGACCTGGAGCGCTTCTCCAAGCATTTCGATGGCGCGCCGATCATCGAGGTATCCGGGCGCACCTACCCGGTGGACACCTGGTACCGGCCGCTGACCAGCGAGCAGGACGAGGAGGGCAACCAGGTCGAGGACGACCTCACCGTCGACCAGGCGATCCTCGCTACCCTCGACGAGATCGCCCATCACGAGCGGCGTGAGGGCAAGGGGCCTGGCGATGTCCTGGTATTTTTGCCGGGCGAGCGGGAGATCCGCGATGCCGCCGAGATCCTGCGCAAGGCCCAGTTGCGCCACACCGAAATCCTGCCCCTGTACGCGCGCCTGTCGCCGGCCGAGCAGCAGAAGATCTTCCAGTCCCACCCCGGACGCCGCGTGGTGCTGGCGACCAACGTCGCCGAAACCTCGCTGACCGTGCCGGGTATCCGTTACGTGATCGACAGCGGCACGGCGCGCATCAGCCGCTACAGCTACCGCGCCAAGGTCCAGCGCCTGCCCATCGAAGCCGTGTCCCAGGCCAGCGCCAACCAGCGCAAGGGCCGTTGCGGCCGGGTCGAACCGGGCATCTGCGTGCGCCTGTACAGCGAGGAGGATTTCAACGCCCGGCCAGCCTTCACCGACCCGGAGATCCTGCGCACCAACCTGGCTGCGGTGATCCTGCAGATGCTGCACCTGCGCCTGGGCGCCATCGATGCCTTCCCGTTCATCGAGCCGCCGGATGGCAAGGCCATCAGCGATGGTTTCAACCTGTTGCAGGAGCTTTCGGCGGTCAACCGCGAGAACCAGCTGACGCCGCTGGGCCGCCAGCTGGCGCGCCTGCCGATCGACCCGCGGCTGGGCCGCATGCTGCTTGAGGGCGCGCGCCTGGGCAGCCTGCAGGAAGTCCTGATCGTCGCTAGCGCCCTTTCGGTGCAAGACCCGCGCGAGCGGCCACCCGAGCGCCAGCAGGCCGCCGACCAGGCCCATGCCCAGTGGAAGGACGCCGACTCGGATTTCGCCGCCTTGGTCAACCTGTGGCGCGGGTTCGAGGAACAGCGCCAGGCGCTGACCGCCAACCCGCTGCGCAACTGGTGCCGCAAGCACTTTCTCAACTACTTGCGCCTGCGCGAGTGGCGCGATGCCCACCGCCAGCTGAGCCTGATCTGCCGCGAGCTGCAACTGACGATCAACAAGGACCCGGCCGACTTTCCACGGCTGCACAAGGCGATCCTCAGCGGCCTGCTCAGCCAGATCGGCCAGAAGACCGAAGAGGGCGATTACCAGGGCGCGCGCCAGCGGCGTTTCTGGGTGCATCCTTCCTCGGGTCTGGGGCGCAAGCGGCCGCAGTGGGTGATGGCGGCGGAACTGGTCGAGACCACCAAGCTCTATGCGCGCATGGTCGCCAAGATCGAGCCGGACTGGATCGAGCCGCTGGCCGGCCACCTGATCAAGAAGAACCATTTCGAACCGCACTGGGAGAAGAAGCGCGGGCAGGTCGTGGCCTTCGAGCAGATCACCCTCTACGGGTTGATCCTGATCGGCCGCAGGCCCGTGCACTACGGGCCGATCGATCCGGTGGTGTCGCGCGAGCTGTTCATCCGCGAAGCGCTGGTAGGCGGCCAGATCCAGTCACGGGCCAAATGCCTGTCGGCCAACAAGCGCTTGCTCGAACAACTTGACGAACTGGAAGCCAAGGCTCGCCGCCGCGATATCCTCGCCGACGAAGAAACCCTCTACGGTTATTACGAGGAACGTCTGCCGGCCGAGATCCACCAGACCGCAACCTTCGACAGCTGGTACCGCACAAACAGCCAGAAGGATTCACAACTGCTGATCATGCGCGAGGAAGACGTGCTGGCCCGCGAAGCCAGCGAGGTCACCGCCGCCCAGTACCCGGACAGCCTGCGCGTGGGCGACCTGACCCTGCCACTGAGCTACCACTTCGAGCCGGGCCACGCGCGTGACGGCGTTACCGTGCGGGTTCCGGCGCCGCTGTTGCCGAGCCTGCCGGGCGAACGTCTGCAGTGGCTGGTGCCAGGTCTGCTGGAGGCCAAGTGCATTGCCTTGGTGCGCAACCTGCCCAAGGCCCTGCGCAAGAACTTCGTGCCAGTGCCGGACTTCGTCAAGGCGGCCTTGCAGCGCATGACCTTCGGCCAGGGCGCCTTGCCCCAGGCGCTGGGCCAGGAGCTGCTGCGCATGACAGGCGTGCGCGTCAGCGACGAGGCCTGGGACGAGGCCACCGCGGCGGTCGAAGGTCATCTGCGGATGAACCTGGAAGTGGTCGATGGCCAAGGCAAATACCTTGGCGAAGGCCGTGACCTGGCCGAGCTGACGGCGCGCTTTGCCGCCGCCAGCCAGGCGGCCCTGGCCGTGCCGCGGGATGACAAGCGCGACCAGCCAGTGCAGGCCAAGGCCTTCGCTGAGGTGGCGCAGAGCGTCCAGCAAAAGATCGCCGGGCTGTCGATGACCGTCTACCCGGCCCTGGTCGAGGACAATGGCACGGTCAAGGAGGGTCGCTTCTCGACCAAGGCCGAAGCGGAGTTCCAGCATCGCCGGGCGCTTCAGCGTCTGTTGCTGCAGCAACTGGCCGAACCTGCCAGATTCCTGCGCGCCAAGCTGCCGGGGCAGACCGAGCTTGGCCTGTTGTACCGCGAGTTGGGCCGGGTCGAGGCGCTGGTCGAAGACATCCTCCTGGCCAGCCTGGACAGCTGCATCCTTGAAGGTGAAAGCGAGCTGCCACGCGATGGCGCAGGGTTGGCCTCACTGGCCGAGCGCAAGCGCGGCAGCTGGGCCGAGCACGCCGAACGCCTGGCGCGCCAGACCCTGGAGGTGCTCAAGCTCTGGCATGGCCTGCAGAAGCGCTTCAAGGGCAAGATCGACCTCAGCCAGGCCGTGGCCCTGAACGACATCAAGCAGCAGTTGGCCAACCTGGTCTACCCAGGCTTTGTCCGTCAGACACCGGGCATCTGGTTCAAGGAGCTGCCCCGTTACCTCAAGGCCATCGAGTTGCGTCTGGAGAAGCTCGGATCGCAGGTGCAGAAGGACCGGGTATGGAGTGGCGAGCTGGGTAACCTCTGGAGCCAGTACCGGGCCCGCGTCGACAAACATGCCCAGGAGGGCAAGCGGGATGAGCAGCTGACCTTGTACCGCTGGCTGCTGGAAGAGTACCGGGTATCGTTGTTTGCCCAACAGCTGGGCACCAAGGTGCCGGTTTCCGACAAGCGACTGAGCAAGCAATGGAGCCAGGTGGAAGCCTAGTTGCACTGATTTGTGGCAAACTTCGGACCCTAGGGCCGCAGCGCGGCCCTCGCAGCATTGAACGGCGCGAGGCGTTTTCCAGCTAGCGCAGTACGGGTACAAGTTGGCACTAAAGTGCCATTATCCTGCTCCTATACCGGCCTACGCCTGCCAGGCGATGGCCACCTGACCAGAGGAACGACCGTGCATAACGTCGTGATCAGCGGCACCGGCCTGTACACCCCGACCATGAGCATTTCCAACGAAGAGTTGGTGGAATCCTTCAACTGTTGGGTGCAGCAGTTCAACAGCGAAAACGCCGACGCCATCGAGCGTGGCGAGGTTCAGGGCCGGGCCGAATCCAGCGCTGCTTTTATCGAGAAAGCCTCGGGCATCAAGAGCCGCTACGTCATGGACAAGGCCGGCATCCTCGATCCGCAGCGCATGAAGCCGCGTCTGCCGGAGCGCAGCAACGACGAACCGTCGATCCTCTGCGAAATGGCCGTGGCAGCCGCCGAGCAAGCGCTGCAGCGTGCCGGTCGCACGCCGGCCGATGTCGATGCAGTGATCGTCGCCTGCTCCAACTTGCAGCGCCCATACCCGGCCATCGCCATCGAAGTGCAGCAGGCCCTGGGCATCCAGGGCTTTGCCTTCGACATGAACGTAGCCTGTTCCTCGGCCACCTTCGGCATCCAGACCGCGAGCAACAGCGTGCAATTGGGCCAGGCCCGTGCCGTGCTGGTGGTCAGCCCGGAAATCTGCACCGGGCACCTGAACTTCCGCGACCGCGACAGCCATTTCATCTTCGGTGATGCCGCCACCGCCGTGCTGGTCGAGCGCGCCGACCTTGCTACTTCCGAGCACCAGTTCGAGGTCCTCAGCACCAAGCTGCTGACCCAGTTCTCCAACAACATCCGCAACAACTTCGGTTTCCTCAACCGTGCTGCCGAGGAGGGCGAGGGCGCCCCAGACAAGCTGTTCGTGCAGGAAGGCCGCAAGGTGTTCCGCGAAGTCTGCCCGATGGTCGCCGAGCTGATCGGCCAGCACCTGGCCGAGAACGACCTCGACGTCGCTGACGTCAAGCGCTTCTGGCTGCACCAGGCCAACCTGAGCATGAACCAGCTGATCGTCAAGAAGCTGCTGGGCCGTGACGCTTCGGAGGAAGAAGCACCGGTGATTCTCGACCGGTACGCCAATACCAGTTCGGCGGGCTCGGTGATTGCCTTGCACAGCTATCAGGATGATCTGCCCAAGGGGGCGCTGGGGGTGCTGAGTTCGTTTGGTGCCGGATATTCGATTGGCAGCGTGCTTTTGCGCAAGCGCTGAGCACGCACAAAAACAGGCGGGAAGCGCTGGATGGGGTCAGCGTTTCCCGCCTGGTACAGCGCTTACATCAACTTAGAACTTGGCTTCCAGGTCGACCTGCAGAGTGTCGACATCGGCATTGCTGTTGGGCAGCTGCGACAGGTCGGTCTTGGCCATCAGGTAGGCAGCGCCCAGCGAGAAGTTCTTGTCGATCTCGTAGCCGACCTTGAACTTGTGCCCGCGCGAACCGGTGAAGCCAGCACCGAAATCGGAGTCGGTGAACAGGCTGACCACGGCGTTACGCTGTACGTCGCGGTAGTTGTAGTCCAGGCTCCAGGCACCGATCTTGGACTTCACACCCGCCAGCCACGCCCGGTCTTCGCCGTCGGTGCTCTCGGTGTTTTTCACGTACTGGCCGTAGGCCGACAGCGGGATGGCCAGGCCGGTGAAGTCCAGCTGACCGAAGCCTTCCACCAGGTTGAATTCGTTGGTGGTGTTGCCGAAGGCCTGCAGCGCGGTGGCTTCCTTGTCGTTGTCATAGCCGTAGATGCTCGCCCCCACGGTGACCTTGAGCACATCCGCCGGGGCGAAGCGTGCACCGAGCTGGCCGTGATAGACCTGCGCGTCGTGCTTGTACTGCACCCCGTCGCCGTCGACGTTGTCATCCAGGGTGTACTGACCGGCGCTGGCGAAGACCTCGGCGCCGCCCAGCTCGGTCTTGTAGGTAGCGGCCACGCCTTCGGGGTTCAGGTCGCTGTCCCAGATGATGTCGCCCATGCTGACCCACGGCTGCTGCATCTTGCCGCCGATCAGGTGCAGGCCCGGCAGGGCGGTCGGGTGCCAGTCCAGGTAGGCCAGGTCGACCCATAGCTGCTTCTTGTTGAAATAGTTGTCCAGGCTCTGGTTGGTGGACCGGCCGTCGGCACTGCTGCCGGTGGCGACGCGGATACCGGCGTCGACTTGCGGGTTGATCTCGCTGAAGAAACCGACACGGGCGCGCACACGCTGACGATCCTGGTTACCGCTGCCGCTGTTCGGGTCATCGACGTTGACGTCTTCGTAGCGCAGGCGCACATCACCTTTGACCTGCGTCTTGGCTGCCCACGCGACTTTCTGTTCAAACGAGCTCAGGCGATCGGACTGCGCCTTCTGCGCGGCCTGCTCCTGGGTTTCCTTGCTCAGATC
This sequence comes from Pseudomonadota bacterium, assembly GCA_023388335.1. Lineage (GTDB taxonomy): Bacteria > Pseudomonadota > Gammaproteobacteria > Pseudomonadales > Pseudomonadaceae > Aquipseudomonas. Next base: position 10,143 of record JAEWGL010000074.1, read on the forward strand.
AGCTTGCAGCTCGTTGTACTGCGCCTGGTTGATCGAGCCATTGGCGCGCAGCATCTCGAGCAGCTTGGCGTCGACCGCAGCACTGGCCGGAGCACTCAGAGCCAGCATCATGCCGGTGCACAGGCTCGCTCCGGTTAGTGTAGAAACAAGACGCATAAGGTTCTCCCTATCGAAAAAAAATGGGGAGGCGCAAGCCCACCCCGGTGTTGGCATGTCTTCGGAAAGGGCCTGACTAGACAGGTTCTAGGGTTCCGGAAAACAGGCGCAAGTATTGCGGGGGTGGATGACAGAATAATGTCTATTTGATGGCGCTGAGGTTAAGACGCCACGGCGACGCCGGTGGGCGTTGCGCGCATTTTCTGGGACACTGATGACCCCGATGCGATGAGTCGATACCGTGACCACCTTGCGTAGCCTTGCCCATTTGCCAGACCTGCCCGCTGCCAGTTGGGATGCGCTGGTGCCTGCCGGCCAGCCGTTCCTGCGCCATGCGTTTCTCAGCGCCCTGGAAGACAGCGGCAGCCTCGGTGCCAACAGCGGCTGGGCCAGCGAACACCTGGTACTGGAGCGTGACGGCGCGGTGCGCGCGGTATTGCCGGCCTACCGCAAGTGGCATTCGTTCGGCGAATACGTGTTCGACCACGGCTGGGCCGATGCCTGCCAGCGCGCGGGGATCGCCTACTATCCCAAGCTGCTGGGCGCGGTGCCGTTCAGCCCGGTCACCGGCCCGCGCCTGCTTGCGGCGGACCCTGCCGATGGCCTGTTGCTGTTGCAGACCCTGCCCGACTACCTGGTCGAGGCCGGGCTGTCTGGCGCCCACCTGAATTTCACTGACAGCGCGCTCGATGACCAAGTCCGCCAGTTGCCGGGCTGGATGGAGCGCCTGGGTTGCCAGTTCCACTGGCGCAACCGCGGCTACCGGGATTTCCAGGATTTCCTCGACACCTTGAGCTCACGCAAGCGCAAGCAAATGCGCAAGGAACGCGAGCAGGTGGCGGGCCACGGCATCGATTTTCGCTGGTACCGGGGGGATGAACTGAGCGAAGCGCAATGGGATTTCGTCTACGCCTGCTATGCCAACACTTACGCGGTCCGGCGCCGCGCCCCGTACCTGACCCGCGCCTTCTTCAGCCTACTGGCCGAGCGCATGCCCGAGTCGATCCGCGTGGTCATGGCCCTGCAAGGTGGCCGGGAAGTGGCCATGGCCTTGAGCCTGATGGGGGGTGACAGCCTGTACGGCCGCTACTGGGGCTGCCTGGACGAATTCGACCGGCTGCATTTCGAGACCTGCTTCTACCAGGGCATGGACTACGCCATCAGCGAAGGGCTGCAGCGTTTCGACGCCGGCGCCCAGGGCGAGCACAAGCTGATCCGTGGGTTTGAACCGGTGCTGACGCGCTCCTGGCATTACCTGCTGCACCCGGGCCTGCGCCAGGCAGTCGAAGCGTTCCTCGAGCAGGAGCGGGCAGGGGTGAGGGCTTATGCCGAAGAGGCGGGGGCGGCGTTGCCATATCGTCGCAACTGACATCGGCGCGCCCACGGCATTCGGATCAATCCACCCCGACGAAGCCCCCGGTCTGGTGGTGCCACAACCGTGCATACAGCCCTTGCTTGGCCAGCAGTTCGCTGTGGCTACCGCTTTCGACGATGTGCCCTTTGTCCAGCACCACCAGACGGTCCATCCGGGCGATGGTCGAGAGGCGGTGGGCGATGGCGATCACGGTCTTGCCCTGCATCAGGGTCTCGAGGCTTTCCTGGATCGCTGACTCAACCTCCGAGTCCAACGCCGAGGTGGCCTCGTCCATGATCAGGATCGGCGCGTTCTTGAGCAGCACACGAGCAATGGCGATGCGCTGGCGCTGGCCGCCGGAGAGCTTGACCCCACGTTCGCCCACCTGGGCATCGAAGCCGCTGCGGCCTTGTGCGTCCGTCAGTTGCAGGATGAACTCGTCGGCACGCGCCCCGCACACGGCTTCCCACACCGCCGCTTCGCTGGCATCGGGCCGGCCGTACAGCAGGTTTTCGCGGATCGAGCGGTGCAGCAGCGAGGTGTCCTGGGTGATCATGCCGATCTGCGCGCGCAGGCTGGCCTGGCTGACCTCGGCGATGTCCTGGCCGTCGATGAGGATGCGTCCGCTGTTCAGGTCATACAGACGCAGCAACAGGTTGACCAGGGTCGACTTGCCCGCGCCCGAGGGGCCGATCAGGCCGATCTTCTCGCCTGGGCGGATGTCCAGGTTGAGGCCATCGATGATCATGCGCGCCTTGCCGTAGTGGAAGCTGACATTGTCGAAGCGCACCGCGCCGCGCTGCACCTTCAGGCGCGGCGCATTGGGTTTGTCGGTAACGGTAACCGGCTGGGCAATGGTCTGCAGGCCGTCCTGAACCATGCCGATGTTCTCGAAGATGCCATTGACTACCCACATGATCCAGCCCGACATGTTGACGATGCGGATCACCAGGCCGGTGGCCAGGGCAATGGCGCCGACGGTGATCAGCGCGTGGCTCCACAGCCACAGGGCCAAGCCCGTGGTGCTGACGATCAGCAAGCCATTGAGGCTGGTGATGACCACGTCCATGCTGGTGATGACCCGCGAGGCGAGTTGGGTCTTCTCGGTCTGCTCGCTGATTGCTTCGCGGGCGTACTGCTGCTCGAAGTCGGTGTGGGCGAACAGCTTGAGGGTCGCGATGTTGGTGTAGCCGTCGACGATGCGCCCCATCAACTTGGAGCGCGCGTCCGAGGACACTACCGCCCGTGCCTTGACCCGCGGAACGAAGTAGTAGAGCGAGGCGCTGTAGCAGAAGATCCACACCACCAACGGCAGCATCAGGCGCCAGTCGGCTTCGGCGAACAGCACCAGGGCGCTGATCGCGTAGACCAGCACGTGCCACAGGGCATCCATGGCCTGTACCAGCGAATCGCGCAGGGAGTTGCCAGTCTGCATGATGCGCTGGGCGATGCGCCCGGCAAAATCGCTCTGGAAGAAGTTCAGACTTTGCTTGAGCACGTAGGTGTGGTTTTGCCAGCGGATCATGCTGGTCATGCCCGGGCTGATCGCCTGGTGCACCAGCAGGTCGTGCAGGCCGACGAACACCGGTCGCACCAGCAGCGCCACCACGGCCATCCATGCCAGCTCGCCGCCATGCTCGCTGAAGAAGCTAGCCCCCGGAGTCGCCTGGGCCAGGTCGATGATCCGGCTCAGGTAGCTGAACAGCGCCACCTCCACCAGCGCTACCACCAGGCCCACCACCAGCAGGGCCAGGAAGGTCGGCCATACCTGGCGCAGGTAATACAGGTAGAAGCGCAGGACGCCGCTGGGCGGCGCCTCGGTGGGCGCTTCGCGGAAGATGTCGATCAGTTGCTCGAAACGACGGTACAGCATGGAGATCATGACTCCTGTTCAGCTCGATCGCAGACCGAGTTCACATCCGTGTGAAGCTCGTGGTCAATCGATACGCTTGGCGGATTTGATATAGACCGGGTCGGCGGGCACATCGCGCATGCCTTTCTTGACGGTGGTGGGGGAGTTGACGATCTGGTCGACCACCTCCATGCCCTTGGTCACCTTGCCGAACACGGCATAACCGGCATCGCGGCCCGGATCGAGGAAGGCGTTGTCGGCCACGTTGATGAAGAACTGGCTGGTGGCGGAGTTCGGATTGGAGGTGCGTGCCATCGCCAGGGTGCCACGTGCGTTGTGCAGGCCGTTGCTGGCCTCGTTGCGAATCGGGTCGCGGGTGGGCTTTTGCACCATCTGTTCGGTGAAGCCGCCGCCCTGGACCATGAAGCCTGGGATCACGCGGTGGAAGATGGTGTTGTTGTAGAAGCCGCTGTCCACGTACTCGAGGAAGTTCTTGGTGCTGATCGGCGCCTTCTCGGCGTCCAGCTCGACTTCGACCTGGCCGAAGCTGGTTTCTAGCAGCACGTGGGTTTTCTCGGCGGCCATCAGGCTGGTGGCGAAGGCGACCGAACAGGCGGCGAGGAGGATTTTTTTCAGCATGGGCTCAATGATCCTTGAGAGGTGGAAGCGGCTGCCAGGAACTGCAGCACGGTCTGGTTGAAGACCTGGGGTTGGTCCAGCGGCGTAGCGTGCCGCGAATCCTCGATGACCGCCAGTCGCGCCTGGGGAATCAGTGCCACATAGCGCTCCTTCAGTTGTATCGGGGTGTAATCCTGGTCTGCGCTGATGACCAGCGTAGGACAGCGGATCTGGTTGATGCGTTCCGCCACGCCCCAGTCGACGATGGCGTCGAAGCTGGCCAGGTAGGCGCGCTTGTCGTTGCGCGCCCAGCGCTGGGCCATCTTGTGCCGCAGGTCGGCCTGTTGCGGTTTGGGGAACAGCCGCTCGGCCAGGCCCTTGCCGATTGTCTCAACGCTCAGCAGGCGGGCCAGGCTCCAGCGCTTGGCCCACCAGACCCAGTCGCCGCGGGTGCGGCGCTTGACTTCCGGGGCGCTGTTGACGATGCACAGGCTGCGCAGCCAGTCGGGATGGTCGACGGCGAACTGGAAACCGACCATGCCGCCCATGGACAGCCCGACAACGTGCACCGGGCCGGTCTGCAGGTGCTCGAGCAGGGCCAGCAAGTCTTCGCTGAAGGTGGCGATGCTGTAGCCATCGCGGGGTTTGTCGGAGCGGCCATGGCCGCGCATGTCCATGAGAATCAGCCGATAGTGGCGGGCCAGTTCGGGAACCTGCAGCTCCCAGTCCTGGCAGCTCGAGCCCAGGCCGTGGAGCAATACCAGCGGTTCACCCTGGCCATATTCTTCGTAGTGCAGCGAGCATCCTTCATGTTCGAAAAAGGCCATGGGCGCGTTCCTGTCAGGCTTGGGCGGGGGCGGCGAAGGGCGCGTCCAGTGGCGCGGTATCGAAATTGCGCAGCAGCTCGATGAGGATCTGCGTGGCCGGACCCAGGGTCTTGTCTTTGTTGGAGTAAAGGTAGAACAGTGGGTGGCGGCTGCCACCCTGATCCAGCGGCAAGGGCTTGAGTAGCCCCTCGGCGAGCTCGCGTTCGATCAGGTGGCGCGGCAGCCAGGCGAAGCCCAGCCCGCTGCCGACGAAGGTGGACGCGGTCGCCAGGCTGCCGACGGTCCAGCGCTGTTCGGCGCCCAGCCAGCCGACATCGCGCGGCTGGGCGCGACCGGAGTCGCGGATCACCACCTGCAGGTGGCTCTCAAGGTCCTGGAAATTGATCTCGCGGCCCAGGCGATGCAGGCTATGTTCGGGGTGCGCGACCGCCATGAACTCTACGGCGCTCAATTCGGTGCCCAGGTAACCTGGGATGCTCACCGCGCTGATCGCAAGGTCGGCGATGCCTTCATGCAGCACTTCTTCGACCCCGGACAGCACCTCTTCGCGCAAGCGCACGCGGCAACCACGACTCTGCGGCATGAAGGCGCTCAGGGCCCGCACCAAGCGGGCACTGGGGTAGGCGGCGTCCACCACCACGCGCACTTCGGCTTCCCAGCCTTGCTCCATGTGGTGGGCCAGGTCTTCGAGCTGGCTGGCCTGCTTGACCAGATGACGCGAGCGGCGCAGCAGTACATTGCCGGCCTCGGTCAGCACCGCCTTGCGCCCATCGATGCGCAGCAGCGGCACGCCCAGTTGCTCCTGCATGCGCGCGACGGTGTAGCTGACCGAGGACTGCGAGCGGTGCAAGGCCTCGGCGGCCTGGGCAAAACCGCCGTGATCGACCACCGCCTGCAAGGTCCGCCACTGATCCAGGGTAACGCGCGGCGCTTTCATGTTCAGCTCCTGTTGTCCTAAGCTGCCCTCTTTCATGGAGAGCGCCATATGAAGAAATGTTGTGCGGTACTGCTGTTGCTTCTTCCCCTCAGCGCCTTGGCGTATCCCATCGAGGTGGAGAAGCAGCTCGATGGGGTCAAGCTCGACTACACCGCCTACGACACGCACTACGACATGGGCGCCATCTCGCTGAACAACTACGGGCAGGTGGCGGCCCAGTGCAAGGTGACCTTCCGCAATGGCCCCGAAGCCCCGCGGGTACGCCGGGTGCAGGTGCCGGCGGGCAAGCGCGTCGATGTGAACGCCAAGTTCAACCGGCAGATCATCAAGCTGCGCATCGCCTTGAGCTGTAACGCTGAATAAACTGATAAATCGATAGATTGAACCCACTTTTTACGCTTTTTTATCGATAGGTCAACCTCTAATCTTGCCTCCATCGAATCGCGACCCTTGTGCCGATGGAGGCAACCATGTCCCGCGTACTGATCATCGAAAGCAGCGCCCGCCAGCAGGATTCCGTTTCACGTCAACTGACCCGCGACTTCATCCAGCAGTGGCAAGCGGCGCATGCGGCTGACCAGATCACTGTCCGCGACCTGGCCGTCACCCCCGTGCCACACCTGGACGCCGACCTGCTCGGTGGCTGGATGAAACCCGAAGAACAGCGTAGCAGTGACGAACTGCAGGCTCTGGCGCGTTCCAACGAACTGACCGATGAGTTGCTCGCCGCCGATGTGCTGGTCATGGCGGCGCCGATGTACAACTTCACCATTCCCAGCACCCTGAAGGCCTGGCTCGACCACGTGCTGCGCGCCGGCATCACGTTCAAGTACACCCCGACCGGGCCGCAGGGCCTGCTCACCGGCAAGCGCGCCTATGTGCTGACTGCCCGTGGCGGCATCCACGCCGGCGCCGCCAGCGACCACCAGGAACCCTACCTGCGTCAGGTCATGGCGTTCATCGGCATCCATGAAGTGACCTTCATCCATGCCGAAGGCCTGAACATGAGCGGCGACTTCCACGAGAAAGGCCTGAACCAGGCCAAGGCCCAGCTCGCCGCCGTAGCCTGAGCGACAGCGGATTCCCGACCCTGACACCTTTGCTCCTTGGGTGTACCTGCCCGGTCCAGGCCTCGTGCCTGGGCCGGTTTTTTTCTGTATTGGCGTTGCCCTAGGTCCTCCCACCCGCTAAGGTCCCCGCCTTGTTTTCCGAGGGCCACCCATGGGCTACCTGATTATCGTCGCGCTGATCCAGGCGTTTTCCTTCAGCCTGATCGGCGAATACCTGGCCGGCCACGTCGACAGCTACTTCGCCGTGCTCGCCCGCGTGGTGCTGGCCGGCCTGGTCTTCCTGCCGCTGACCCGCTGGCGCCAGGTCGAGCCGCGCTTCATGCGCTCGATGCTGCTGATCGGCGCACTGCAATATGGCATCACCTACGTCTGCCTCTACCTCAGCTTCCGCGTGCTCACTGTGCCCGAGGTGCTGCTGTTCACCATCCTCACCCCGCTGCACGTCACCCTGATCGAAGACGCCCTCAACCGACGCTTCAACCCCTGGGCCCTGGCCGCCGCCCTGGTTGCCGTCGCAGGCGCTGCGGTGATCCGCTTCGACAGCATCACCGGCGACTTCTTCATCGGTTTCCTACTGCTGCAATTGGCCAACTTCACCTACGCTGCCGGGCAAGTGCTGTACCGCCATCTCATCGCGCGCAACCCCAGCGACCTGCCGCATTACCGGCGTTTCGGCTACTTCTACCTGGGTGCCTTGCTGGTGGTGCTGCCGGCCTTCCTGCTGTTCGGCAACAGCCAGCACCTGCCCAGCACCGACGTGCAATGGCTGGTGCTGCTGTTCCTGGGCCTGTGCCCGACCGCCCTTGGCCTGTACTGGTGGAACAAGGGCGCCTGCATGGTCCCCGGTGCGACGCTGGCGGTGATGAATAACCTGCATGTGCCGGTGGGGTTGTTGATCAACCTGCTGATCTGGAACCAGGACGAGCCGCTGGGGCGGTTGCTGGTGGGGGGAGGGGTCATTTTGGGGTCGGTGTGGATGAGTAGGATTGGCCAGCAACGTTCGAGTGCTGCGGCGCGCGTCTAGCTGGCCAGTGATCGGCCATGTAGCCGCTGTATTCAAAGAGATTCAGTGTTAGGTTTACGTAACATTCCAACCCTCATGTTAGGTATATGTAACATGTATGAATCCTTGATCGCAGAGCGCCTTGGGAAAAGGATTGCCGAAATGCGCGTCAATCGCGGCATGAACAAGGTGCAATTTGCCAAGCAACTGGGCACAGAAGCTGAGCGAATTGGAAAGGGGCTCGACATCTGTCGCGATGTCTTACTACTGTCGAGCCTTGAATCACTGGGATGCGAGCTGGAAGTCATTCCGCGGCGTTTCCCTACGCTGGAAGAGCTGAGTGACGTATTTGCTTGAACCTTGAAGCGAGGTCATTAGGGTCGTGGAAAGCGGTTCAAGATGACCTTGCAACGCTGTCTTTCTTTATTCAGGAAGCAATCGTCTCGGTGATCGCCGCTTCCCGCTTCTGAGGCAAGCTCCCCGGCAACAACCCCGCTCGCATGTCACTCCCACTCGGCTGCTGGTACAAGCTCAACCCAAACTCCGGCATCACCGCCAGCAGGTAGTCGAACACATCGCCCTGGATCCGCTCATATTCGGCCCACACCGTGGTGCGGGTGAAGCAGTAGATCTCCAGCGGGATGCCCTGGGCGGTGGACTGCAGTTGGCGGACCATGCAGGTCATGATCACCTCCAGGCTAGAGAGCAGGCTACGCATTCCTATTCAGGGGCGAGCAAGCCCCATTCTCACATCCTCAACCAACGCCCGCCCCATCCCTGACAACAGATGCGCAGCCCAAACCAACGTCTCATCCTTCTCCATTACCCCGACGAACGTCAGCCTGTGCACGCACCCCATCATCACCGAAGCCTGCTCCAGCGCATAGTCCAGAGGCATCCCCTGCGCTACCTGAAACAGGTCCGGCGTCTGCTCGCCCTCGGCACATTTCGCGATGCCTGGCGTAACGCCTAAAGCTTTCTTTTTGCCTTCTCCGCACATAACTACTCCTCCCCCTGTGCACTTTGACCTGACTGCACCTGCCTTAATGCCAACTGGACCAGGCTGTGAGCAGCATCGATCTCATGCATCACAGCCAGCGTCAGCACTTGATCGCCCGGCTTCGCGAGCTGCGCCGCCGCCTGCTGCGCAACCGTCAGCGCACAGACGAGGTACTCCGAGGTCTGGACCAGAGTGTCTTCTAGGGATTGAGGAGAAGTTTTGAAACGAGGTGGATCAGGAACGATCTTCAACATATAGCCTCCCGGTGGATGGAGTGGCCACGTATCTGCTGTCAAACAAATAGGTGGCAACTGTACGCGGGTTGACAGACCGAACACCGGGACTCGGCGCACACGAGGTGCCCCACGTACAGCCGCCGTAAAGCATGCATACGCAGTCGGTGAGGTCGGTCTGTCAAAACCGGTCGTTGAATTGGCAACGACCGGTCGAGACTATGACCGTGGCGGGACTGCTGCAACGCCTTTGAGGCCGTGGGAGTATCTTTGGGAAATGGACTACAGGGAAGATGGAAAATCTGAAATTATGAGGATGACTCTCAGTGTTTTGATACGTTCTCGCGTCCCAAAATCAACAAAGTGTGTATTTAGACCTGCTCAGTATCGCTAGCAAAGCGGCCCCGCTCATTTCAAACCTCCTCCATTTCCCCCAGGCGCCGCGCCAGCGGCTCCGCCGATACCCGCGTCCCCAACCCCACCCGCATGTCACTCCCACTCGGCTGCTGATACACATTCAAGCCAAACTCCGGCATCACCGCCAGCAGGTAGTCGAACACATCGCCCTGGATCCGCTCATATTCGGCCCACACCGTGGTGCGGGTGAAGCAGTAGATCTCCAGCGGGATGCCTTGGGCGGTGGTCTGCATCTGGCGGACCATGCAGGTCATGTGCGGCTGGATGTCGGGGTCGTTTTTCAGGTACGCCAGGGCGTAGGCGCGGAAAGTGCCGAGGTTGGTCAGGCGGCGGCGGTTGGCCGACAGTTCGGCCACCGGGCCCTGGGCCTCGTTCCAGCTGTGCAGTTCGCTGCGCTTGGTGGCCAGGTAGTCGCCGAGCAGGCGCACCTGGGTCAGGCGCTGTTCCTCGTGAGGTTGCAGGAAACGCACCCCGGTGGCGTCGATGAACAGGCTGCGCTTGATGCGCCGTCCGCCCGACTGCTGCATGCCGCGCCAGTTACGGAACGACTCGGACATCAGGCGCCAGGTCGGGATGGAGACGATGGTCTTGTCGAAGTTCTGCACCTTGACCGTGTGCAAGGTGATGTCCACCACATCGCCATCGGCACCCACCTGGGGCATCTCGATCCAGTCGCCGACGCGCAGCATGTCGTTGCTGGTGAGCTGCACGCTGGCCACGAACGACAGCAGGGTGTCCTTGTACACCAACAGGATCACCGCCGACATGGCCCCCAGCCCCGACAGCAATAACAGCGGCGAACGGTCGATCAGGGTGGCGACGATGACGATGGCGCCGAATACGAACAAGACCATCTTGGCCAACTGCACATAGCCCTTGATGGAGCGGGTACGGGCATGTTCGGTGCGCGCGTAGATGTCGAGCAGGGCATCGAGCAGGCAGGACAGGGCCAGGGTCAGGAACAACAGGGTAAAGGCCAGGGCGACGTTGCCCAGGAAGTGCTGGCTGTTGGCGCTGAGTTCCGGCACCAGTTTCAGGCCGAATTGCACGACCAGTGACGGCGTGGTCTGGGCCAGGCGCTGGAGGACCTTGTTGTGACGCAGGTCGTCGAGCCAGGTCAGCGCTTGCTGTCGGGCCAGCAGGCGCGTGGTGTGCAGAACCATGAAGCGCGCCACGCGGCCGAGCAGCAGGGCGATCACCAGCAGCACGGCCAGGCCCAGGCCTGCGTGCAGCATGGGGTGTTGGTCGAGAGTGCCCCAGAGGTCCAGGGCGTTGTGCCAAAGTTGTTGAATAGCCATAAGCGGATCGAAACAGTCTGTGTTGCGGAACGAGGGGTTATTAGAGCGTGGAATGCGGGGCTGTTGCCAAAAGAAATTCGGCTCCAGCGCCGGAAACCGTTACCCTATGCAACTGAATTTCCGCACTTGCCCGAGGTAACACCCGTGTTTTCCCAATTCGCCCTGCACGAACGCCTGCTCAAAGCCGTGGCCGAGCTGAACTTTGTCGAGCCGACCCCGGTGCAGGCGGCGGCCATTCCCCTGGCCCTGCAAGGGCGTGACCTGCGTGTCACCGCACAGACCGGCAGCGGCAAGACCGCGGCCTTCGTCCTGCCGATGCTCAACCGTCTGGTGGACCTGAAGGGCGGTCGCGTGGAAATCCGTGCCGTGGTGCTGCTGCCTACCCGTGAGTTGGCCCAGCAGACCCTCAAGGAAGTCCAGCGCTTTTCCCAGTTCACCTACATCAAGGCCGGCCTGGTAACCGGTGGCGAGGACTTCAAGGAACAGGCCGCGATGCTGCGCAAGGTCCCGGACGTGCTGATCGGTACGCCCGGCCGCCTGCTCGAGCAGCTCAATGCCGGTAACCTGAAGCTTGAGCACGTGCAGGTCATGGTGCTGGACGAGGCCGACCGCATGCTCGACATGGGCTTTGCCGAAGACGTCGAGCGCCTGTGCGGCGAGTGCGCCAACCGCGAGCAGACCATGCTGTTCTCCGCCACCACTGGCGGCGCCGGCTTGCGCGACATGATCGCCAAGGTGCTCAAGGAACCCGAGCACCTGATGCTCAACAGCGTCAGCCAACTGGCCGAAGGCACCCGCCAGCAGATCATCACCGCCGACCATGACCAGCACAAGGAACAGATCATCCAGTGGCTGCTGGCCAACGAGACCTTCGACAAGGCGATCATCTTCACCAACACGCGCGTCGCGGCCGACCGCATCTATGGTCACCTGGTGGCCAAGGATGTGAAAGCCTTCGTGCTGCATGGCGAGAAGGACCAGAAAGACCGCAAGCTGGCGATCGAACGCTTCAAGCAGGGCAGTTCGAAGGTCCTGGTAGCGACCGACGTCGCCGCCCGTGGCCTGGATATCGACGGCCTGGACCTGGTGATCAACTTCGACATGCCGCGCAGTGGTGACGAGTATGTGCACCGCATCGGCCGTACTGGCCGTGCCGGGGGCGAAGGCCTGGCGATCTCGCTGATCTGCCACAACGACTGGAACCTGATGTCGAGCATCGAGCGCTACCTCAAGCAGCAGTTCGAGCGTCGCGTCATCAAGGAAGTCAAAGGCACCTACAACGGGCCGAAGAAGGTCAAGGCGTCCGGCAAGGCGGCTGGCGTCAAGAAGAAGAAAGGCGAGAAGAAAGGCGACAAGAAGGCCGTGGCCAAGCGCAAGGCTGGCCCCCGTCCGAAGGCGCCGCTGGCCAGCGCCGATGGCATGGCCCCGCTGAAGAAGCGCGTGCCGGCGGCTGAGTAAGCATTGCCCGCGAAAAGTCTGGCCCTGACACCCTCTGTGGAGGGCAAGTGCTTCGCCCTTGTTCGCGGGTAAACCCGCTCCCACAGGGTGGTGCCGCCGCGCTTGCAAGCCTTGTTCTCTGCGCGCCAGCGCAGTTAAAGAGCTGGGCGGGCACCTGTACGGCCCTGGCAGCATCAGATATGTGCAGGGCATTATCGTTTTCTAGGTGCAAAGAACATGTACGGCCACCGCCGTACCTGTGGGAGCGGGCTTGCCCGCGAAAAGGCCGGGCCTGACACTCTCTGTGAAGGGCTTTGCCCTTGTTCGCGGGTACACCCCCACAGGTGCGCCGGAGGACATGTTTATGCGAGAAAGCGCAGCTGAAAGGGGAGGGCCAGTAGGCGCAGCCTAGACCTTTTTCTCCGCGGTCTTCAGCTCCTGGAGGCGCCGATCGATCAGCTGGCACTTATCCGGCAGGTCCTTGCTCGCAGTATCAAGCTTCATGCCTTGCAGCTCTTCGTTGATTTCCTTGGCCTTCTGCGGGTTCTGCTCGGTCAGCTGGGTGACGAGCTTGGCCAGCTCCTCCCGCTTTTGCGTGGCCTCGTCAAGGGTGCACGCCCAGGCGGGCAGGGCGCTGAACAGGGTGACGGCAAGGGCGATGGGCAGCAGTTTTTTCATGGGGCAGGCCTCAGGCAGGGGTTAATCGGTGGATACCAGGTCGGAGGTGAAGTTCAGCTGGCGTGCTGAAGTGCCATCCGTGAGTAAGACTTCAGACTTTCCTTATTTCCTGTAGTCCATTTCCCAATCATACTTTTGCCGGCTTGAGCTATTGCGGTAGTTTTGCGCGCGTTCTAGTCTCGCCGAGTCGTTACATAAATAACGACCGGGCGTGCAAGCCCGACTGCATACGGCTCAACAGTGCCTGAGGTGTTTTCAGCGTTCACGCTGCGAACCGCTCTATGGTAGCTGTGTGTGGGAGGCCTTCGGGTCTGCCGGGTCCTGTATCCTCGGTCTTGCACACCTGCGCACAGCTACCACCCATTTGTAATGTTCCAATACCCAATGTTGACGTTACGCGATGACCGAGTAGCTTACGCAGAAGAGGGCTGGATCGGTCTGGGCTTCATCAAGCGGCTGGTCGGCGTGGTTGTATATACGGAGCGACGAGGTGAAGTCATTCGCATCATTTCCGCACGCAAAGCCAGCAGACAGGAGACAAGACGCTATGTCCAAAGCATCGAAAACTGACTGGGCTCGCCTGGCCAAACAGGACGATGACCAGATCGATACTTCAGATATGCCGCCGTTGGGCGACGATTTCTTCCGCCGAGCCCAGTTGCGCGTTCCTGCCAAACAGGCGGTAACGATCCGCTTGGACGCCGATGTCCTGTCGTGGTTCAAGGACCAGGGCGCGGGGTACCAGACGCGTATCAATCAGCTTTTGCGCCAGTACATGCAAGCTCACCAGCGGCAACGGTAATCGCCAGAGCTATCCCCAGCCTATACCATTGCATTCAACTGAACACCATTGGCCGCTCGCCTGTCCCATGCTGTGTTATCCATCCCCTTCACAGCAAGAGGTCGCCCCACCATGAGCACCTACGACTGGGACTTGATCGAACGTTTGCTGCACGAAGTGCAGAACGGCGCCGGACACAGCTTCACCCCACGCCCCTATGCCGAACAGCACGCCGCCGCGCAGGCAGCGCAAGGGGAGCCTGTGGGCGATCTGGATCACTTGAAAACCCGTGCCTGCGAGTACGAGAAGCTGCTACTGGAGCGCGGATTCATCGAAACGCGACCGCATGAGGACGGGGGCAATGGCGAGAACTTTGTCCTGACGCCTCGCGGCTCGCGGCTGCTGAGCCTGATCGACAGCAGCATCCCTGGCGACACGCGCCCGCGTCAGGTATTGGATGAGCAGGAAGATGCGTTGGACGAGACCACCTTTGAGCAGGTGTCGGCCAAGGCGCAAATCGCTGGCGGCGCAATTTAGACTGGCAACAGCAGGACGGGGCGCCCGATAATCGGCGCTGGATCCATTCCCACTGCCGAGCCTTGCCCATGCCTTCGATGAAACAAGGGGTCCGCCCATGAGCGTGCCCCGTAAAAACCCCGACGCATTCGCCCTCCAGGTGATGTTGCTGCTGTGCCTGATCTGGGGTTGCCAGCAGGTGCTGATCAAGACGGCCGCCGCCGATATCGCACCGGTGATGCAGGCAGCCTTCCGATCCGGCATCGCCGCGGTGCTGGTGGGGCTGCTGATCTGCTGGCGCGGGGGCTGGGAGCATGTGGGCAGCACCTGGCGTGGTGGCTTGCTGGCCGGCTCGCTGTTCGGCCTGGAATTTTTGTTCATCGCCGAGGGCCTGAAGCTGACCTCGGCGGCGCACATGTCGGTGTTCCTCTATACCGCGCCGGTGTTCACCGCGTTGGGCCTGCACTTCATGCTGCCCAGCGAGCGCCTGCGATCGCTGCAGTGGCTGGGCATTCTCTTGGCGTTTGCCGGAATCGCCCTGGCCTTCGCCGGTGGGCTGTCGCTGGACCAGCTCGACGGCCGCACCCTGCTCGGCGACGCGTTCGGCGTGTTGGCTGGCCTGGCCTGGGGCGCGACCACCGTGGTGGTGCGCGGTTCGCGGCTGTCGGACGCGCCGGCGACCCTGACGCTGTTCTACCAACTGATGGTCGGCTTCGTCGGCTTGCTGCTGATGGCCTTGGTCAGCGGCCAGATCGGCCTGTTCACCTTTACACCGCTGGCTATCGGCAGCGTGCTGTTCCAGGGGCTGGTGGTGTCGTTCTTCAGCTACCTGACGTGGTTCTGGCTATTGCGCAAATACCTGGCCTCCAACCTGGCGGTGTTCTCCTTCATCACCCCGCTGTTCGGGGTGACCTTCGGCGTGGTTCTGCTCGGCGAGCCCTTGAGCCTGAACTTCGTGCTTGGCGCGGTCATGGTCCTGCTCGGGGTGGTCTTGGTCAGCGCAGAACCCTGGGTACGCCGCCAACTGCGCAAGGTGCTGGGCTAGGCGCGGCGACCAGCAGTACACCAGCCAGGCCAAGGCCGACGGCGGCCAGCAGCAAAGCCGGCTGCAGGCTGGCGCTGAAATGATTGCTCAGCGCCGCCAGCAGCGGGCCGCTGAGCTGGCCAAGGGCGAAGCAGGCGGTGAGCAGGCCGGCATTGCGCTGCGTAGCGTAAGGCGCCAGCTCTCTTGAGCGCTGCATCACCAGCTGCATGCAGGCCAGGAAGGGTGTGCCGCACAGCACCACTCCCAATCCCAGGCCCAGGCCATTGCCCAGCAGACAGGCCAGCACCCCCATACCCTGTAGCCACAATGTGGCGATCAGCCAAGGCGTGGTTCGGCCGGGCCGGCGCAGGCCGACCAGTACGACCCCAAGCGCTGCCGCCAGGCCGAAGGCTGGCCAGAACAGATCGGCCTGCCATTGTCCGTGGAAGCGCTGGCTAGCCATCTGGGAGAGAAACGTGGCCGGCAGAATGTAGCCGATCCCATACAGAGCGTAGACAACGCCCAGGCGAGCGATACCCAGGCTACGGCAGGGGGGCGCGGCATCCGCGCTGGCCTGGGCAGCCTGAGGCTGCGGGCCAGGCAGCCAGCGTACGACGGCCAGGAGCATGAGCAAGGCTGCGGCGCCATAGACCAGCCACAAGGTGGACGATGGCAGGTCCAACAGGTGAGCGCCCATGGCCAGCAACCCGCTCAGGCCGATGCCTAGACCAGGGCCGGCAAACACCAGACCACCCCACCGTGGACGATTATGTGCAGCGGCCAATTGTTGAGTCAGGCTGGTGATCATCACCAGTACCCACGCACTGCCAATGCCGGTACCGAAGCGCAGCAGCAGATGGCTCCAGAAGCCGTGCGCTGCCCAGGAAGCCAAGGTCAGCAGGACACAAAGCCACAGGCCCGCCTGCAGGCGTAAGCGGATCTGGGCCGGACGGCGGGCGAACATCGCATCCACGGCGCCAAGGAAGTAACCCAGGTAATTGGCTGCGGCAACCAGCCCGCCGGCGGTCAGGTCGAACTGGCCCTCGGCGATCAGCTGCGGCAGCTGTGGCGTCAGGGCGAAACGGCCGATGCCCATGGCCATCATCAGGGCCACGGCGCTGGCCAACAGCTGCACTAGAAGCGACATGAGGTAAGTCCTGCGCAATGATTTCGATGACTGGTAAGTTAAACGGCTTTCGCATTCAATAAAATTGAATAATGATGATCAAGTTGTTCTGTTTAGGAGAATGATCATGGAATTCAGCCAGCTGCGCATCTTCCAGGCCGTGGCCGAGGAGGGGTCGCTAACCCGCGCCGCCGAGCGCCTGCACCGCGTGCCGTCGAACCTGTCGACACGCCTGCGCCAGCTCGAGGAGCAGTTGGGCGTCGAATTGTTTCTGCGCGAGCGCCAGCGCTTGCAGCTGTCGCCTGCTGGCAAGGTTCTGCTGGATTACGCAGGCCGCCTTTCGGCTCTGCGCGACGAGGCCATGGCTGCTGTCCAGGGTGGCCAACCGGCAGGTGATTTTATCTTGGGTACCATGTACAGCACGGCCTCGATCCATCTGCCGGCCTTGCTGGCGCGTTATCACCAGGCTTATCCAGCGGTGAACTTGCAAGTGCAGGCCGCCCCCAGCGGCGAATTGCTCGAAGGGCTAATGAGCCACCGCTTGGATGCCGCGCTGGTCGACGGTCCTCCGGCGTTGGCAGGGCTTGATGGTGTAATGCTGTGCGAAGAGACCTTGGTGCTCATCACCAGCCGCGAACATACCGCGGTACGCAGCGCTCGGGATGTGGCCGGCCGCGCGGTGTTCACGTTCCGCCAAGGGTGCTCCTACCGTATGCGCCTGGAGGCTTGGTATGCCCATGACCACACGCCCATGGGGCGGGTGATGGAGATCGAGTCTTATCCCAGCATGCTGGCCTGCGTGATCGCTGGGGCGGGCGTGGCACTGATGGCCCAGTCGATGCTCGACAGCTTGCCTGGTCGTGACCAAGTGATGGCCCATCGGCTGCAAGCGCCCTTCGTTCAGGCGTCTACCTGGCTGATGTGGCGCCAGGGCATGTGTGGCGCGAATCTGCAGGCCTGGATCGATTTGCAACAACGAGAAACAGTTATCCAGTCGTCGGAACTCGCCATTACGGCTTGAACCACGTCAAACTCGCACCTATCTGTAGGAATAGTCGCATGCGTAATACAGGGCATCGGTCTATGATCTGTATGAAGCATCGCAGGAATGTTTTTGCCGTGAGGCTGACCCGTAAAGGGGGCACTATGAAAAACCACATGTACAACTGGCTCCATGACCTCGCAGTCGCTCTGGGTCTGATTCCACCACCGCTTCAGCCGGTGCCGATCCCCACTGACGAAGAGCGCAAACGTCAACCCCGCCGCTAGCCGCTTGTAGGCGCTGACAGGCGTCAGACGTACGAAGGCCGCCACTCCGTTTCCGGAGCAGCGGCCTTTTCGCTACCGGATCAGGCCAGGTTCATGGCGCCCACCGGGCGACGCGACATCAGACTGACCAGCACGAAGCTCACCAGGCCGATGGTCAGGCTGTAGTAGATCGGCGTATTGGCTTCCAGCCCATCCTTGAGCATGAACACCAGCACGGTGACAAAGCCCAGGGTCATGCTGGTGATGGCGCCTGCGGTGCTGGCGCGCTTCCAGAAGATTGCCCCGATCAGCGGGATGAGCATGCCGCCGACCAGCAGGTTGTAGGCCAGCGTCAGGGCGCTGATCACGTCGTTCACCGCCAGGGCGATGCCCAGAACCACCAGGCCTGTGAGCAGGGTGAACAGGCGGTTGATGCCCAGGCTCGACTGCTTGCCGCCGCGCAACTTGGGCAGCAGGTCTTCAGTCAAGGTGGTGGACGCGGCCAGCAGGCCGGCGCTGGCAGTCGACATCATCGCGGCCAGGGCCGCCGCCATCAGCAGGCCACGGATGCCGTCTGGCAAGGTGGTCTTGATCATTGCGGCGAAGGCATTGTTGGGATTGGCCAGGTCCGGCATCAGCACATGGGCCGCCATGCCGATCAAGGCGCAGGCCAGGCCGTACAGCACGCAGTAGATACCGGCGGTGGTGCCGGCGCGCTGGGCGACCTTTTCGTCACGCGCGGTGAACACGCGCTGCCAGATGTCCTGGCCGATCAGGATGCCGAAGAAGTAGATCAGGAAGTAGGTGAGGATGGTGTCCCAGCCGATGGTGGTCAGGTTGAAACTGGCCTCGGGCAGCTTGGCCACCAGTTGGTCCCAGCCGCCAACCTTGTACAGGCACACCGGCAGCAGGATGAACATCAGGCCCACGGTCTTGATCACGAACTGGACGATGTCGGTCAGGGTCAGCGACCACATCCCGCCGATGGTCGAATACACCACCACCACGCCGCCACCCAGCACCACCGACAGCCAGAAGGGCAGGTCGAGCAGCACTTGCAGCACGGTGCCCATGGCCAGGGTCGAGGTCACACCGATCATCAAGGCATAGGCCAGCATGATCGCCGCGCTGGCCTGGCGCGCCATGGGGTTGTAGCGGCGTTCCAGCACTTGGGTGACGGTAAAGATGCGCAGCCGCAGCAAGGGTTTGGCGAGGAACAGGTTGAGGGCGATGATCCCCAGGCCCAGCGCGGCGCACAGCCAGAAGCCGGAAATGCCGTAGACGTAGCCCAGGCGCACGGTACCGACGGTGGAGGCGCCGCCCAGTACCGTGGTAGCCATGGTGCCCATGTACAGGGTCGGGCCGAGGTTGCGGCCGGCCACCAGGTAGTCTTCGGCGGTCTTCGCCCGCCGCATGCCATACCAGCCGAGGCCGAGCATCCCGGCCGCATAGATCAATACAACGAATATATCCAAGGCCATGGGTGTCTCCGATTATCTTTATTATGTGAGATCGACCTTCCGGGCAGGCGCACCCACCCAGTGGTCCTCATAGGTCTGGCGGGTCGTCACCGCGACCCTGCCCCTGTGGCTCCTGCCTAGGCATTGCTCCTGGTCCTAGGCGTTTCGTGCAGCCCTAGCGACGCACCACGCCCGGTAGTACGCAGAGCATTTCGAACAGCAGGTTGGCGCCCAGCAGCGAAGTGTTGCCGCTGGTGTCGTAGGGCGGCGAGACTTCGACCAGGTCGCAGCCGATCAGGTCGAGGCCGTGGCAGCCGCGGATGATCTCCATGGCCTGGATGGTGGTCAAGCCGCCGATTTCCGGGGTGCCGGTGCCTGGCGCCCAGGCTGGGTCGATGCCATCGATGTCGAAGGACAGGTACACTGGGCCCCCGCCGACCTTCTCGCGCACTTCGGCCATCAGCGGCTCCAGCGACTTGTGCCAGCACTCTTCGGCCTGGACCACGCGAAAGCCCTGGCGGCGGCTCCAGTTGAAATCGTCGGCGGTATAGCCCTGGGCGCGCAGGCCGATCTGCACCACCCGGTCGCAGTCCAGCAGTCCTTCTTCCACCGCCCGGCGGAAGGTGGTGCCGTGGGCGATCTTCTCACCGAACATGTGGTCGTTGACATCGGCGTGGGCGTCGATGTGCACCAGGCCGATCTTGCCGTGCTTCTTGTGCAGCGCGCGCAGGATTGGCAGGGTGATGGTGTGGTCGCCGCCCAGGGTCAGCGGGATGATGTTGTGCTCGAGGACCTCATCGTAGGCCTCCTCGATGATGCGCACCGCGTCCAGCAGGTTGAAGGTGTTGATCGCCACGTCGCCGATGTCGGCGATCGACAGCGAGTCGAACGGCGCAGCGCCGGTTGCCATGTTGTAGGGGCGGATCATCACCGACTCGGCGCGGATCTGCCGCGGGCCGAAGCGAGTGCCGGAGCGCAGCGAGGTGCCGATGTCCAGTGGCACGCCGATGAAGGCAGCATCCAGGCCCTCGGCGCTTTGCAGGTGGGGAAGGCGAAGCATGGTGGCGATGCCGCCGAAACGCGGCATTTCGTTGCCGCCCAGTGGTTGGTGAAGAATCTTGTCCACGGTGGGCCTCATCAGTCGATTGTTCTGGTTGTTCGAACCTGTGCCAAGGCGCTTCGCTGGCGCATACGTACCGGCAGGCAGGGACATTTCGGCCAGTCTGCAAAAGGTAGTGCGCGAGAAGAATCGCTACAGGCAAATACTTACTTCAGGTTTTTCTGAACTAATAGCCTCGGCGCGGGTAGAATCCGGCGACCTGCCGTCTTCTGGAACGTTGTCTTCATGGCCTCTACCTTGCCCGACCTGAAACTGCTACGTATCTTCGTAAGCGTCGTGCGCCACCAAGGCTTTGCCAGCGCCCAGCGCGAGCTGAACCTGTCGACTTCGGCCATCAGCACCTACATGAGCCAGCTGGAAGCGGCGCTGGGCATCGTCCTGTGCCACCGTGGACGTGGCGGTTTCAGCCTGACCAGCAAGGGGGAGCTGTTTCATCAGGAGACGCTGCGCCTACTGGCCGAGATGGACGGCTTCGAACAGTACGCGGCAGCGCTCAAAGGCGAGCTGCGTGGCACGCTCAACTTGGGGGTGATCGACTCCACCGTCGGTGATCGCGCGTTGCCCCTGGCCGAGGCCATCGGTGCCTACAGCCTCGAACACCCGGCGGTGCACCTGCACCTGTCGGTCTCCAGTCCCTATGAGTTGCAGCTGGGCGTACAGGACAACCGCCTGGACCTGGCCATCGGCGCTTTCTCCACCCGCATGAGCGGCCTGGTCTACCAGCCGTTGTACCGCGAGCAGCATTGGCTGTACTGCAGCACGCGCCACCCGCTGTTCGCCGAGCGGCGCATTCCGGAGCAGGTCATCACCCAGCAGCGCATGGTCGGACGCGGCTACTGGAGCCAGGCGGAACTGGCCCGGCATGGCTTCAAGCACAGTGCGGCGACGGTCGAAAGCATGGAGGCGCAGCTGATTCTGGTGCTGTCGGGCGCCTACATCGGCTACCTGCCCGAGCATTATGCCCAGGCCTGGGTCGACAAGGGCGATCTGCGGGTGTTATCGCCAGCAACCTTCGGGTATCAGGCGCCATTCTCCATGATCATTCGCCGTGGACGTAGCCGCGAGCCGCTGATCCAGACCTTTCGCGACCTGCTCAAGGCGCAGCTCAACGGTGCCTGAGTGAGCCACGTGAACTCGTCTCATGGCTGAGGTTTTCCACCGCGGGGAGGTGGGGCTTTTGCCAGAGGCTGTGGCACACTGGCGCCTGCCAGGAGACCCCAAGAAAATGCCCAGACCCCGCTGCGAGCGCTGCCAGCGACCGCAAGACCACTGCCTTTGCCCGCTGATTCCCCACCTCGACAGCCGTACCCGGGTGGTCCTGCTGCAGCACCCCAGTGAAACCGCGCATGCGCTGAACACCGCGCGGCTAGCGGCCCTTGGCCTGGTCAACGGCGAGTTGCGCGTGGGTGAAGTGTTCGAAGAATTGCCGGCGTTGCTGGCCACCCCCGGGTATCGGCCCGCGTTGTTGTTCCCCGGCGATGAGGCGCAGGTAGTGCAGCCTTATGCGTCCGAGCGCCAGGCGACGCCGTGGCTGTTGATCGTGCCTGATGGCACCTGGCGCAAGGCGCGCAAATTGCTGTACCTCAATCCGTTGCTGGCTGCATTGCCACGTGTCAGCCTCGGTACTGTGCAGCCCTCCCGCTACCGCCTGCGCAAGGCCCCCGAGGCCGGAGCGCTGTCGACCCTGGAGGCCGTGGTGCAGGCGCTGAATGTGCTGGAAGCGCCGAGCGGATTCGATGCATTGTTGCGCCCGTTCGAGGCATTGATCGAAGGACAGATCAAGGCCATGGGGCGTGAGACATTCGAGCGTAACCACGGGGGCTTGCATACGCCGATAGTGTGATCGACTCGATCCCTGTGGGAGCCCGCCCAGGGATCGAGTCGATCACACTATCCGCGGTATGCAGAATGAGAACGACGGGTAGGCCTGTCACCGTTCACGCATCGCCTCGGTACGGGCCTTGAGCACTGGCTTGAGGAGGTAGTCGAGGACACTCTTCTGCCCGGTGATGATGTCCACGGTGGCGGTCATGCCGGGGATGATCAGCAGGGGTTTGCCGTCACTGCCCAGATGGTTCTTGTCGGTGCGCACGTGGATCAGGTAGAACGCGTTGCCCTTGTCGTCGGTGACGGTGTCGGCACCGATCAGCTCTAGCTTGGCCTTGAGGCCGCCGTAGATGGTGTAGTCGTAGGCGCTGAACTTGACCATCGCGGTCTGGCCCGGGTGAAGGAAGGCAACGTCCTGCGGCCGGACCTTGGCCTCGATCAGCAGGTTGTCTTCGATCGGTACGATCTCGACCAGGTCGCTGCCAGGCTGGACCACGCCGCCGATGGTGTTGACCTTGAGCAGCTTGATGATGCCGCGCACCGGTGACTGCACCGTGGTGCGGGTGACCCGGTCGTCGATGGCGATGCTGGTCGCGGTGATCTTCGACAACTCCGTGCGCTTGTCATTGAGCTCCTTGGCTGCCTCGGAGCGGAAACTCGCCTCGGACTCTTCGATCTTGCTCCTGATCTCGGCCGCCGCCGCTTCGGCGCGGGGAATGGCCAGGCTGGTGGCATTGAGCTGGCCGCGGGCTTCGACCGTGCGTTGTTTGAGACGCAGGATCTCCACCGGCGAGATCGCCCCGGTACCCACCAAGGGCGTCGACATGTTCAGTTCCTGCTGCAGCAGGGCCATTGCCGAGCGGTACTGCTCGACCTTGGAGCGAAATTCGGCCAGCTCCTGGCTCTTCTGGCGCAGTTGCTCGTTGAGGGTCTTCTTCTCGCTGGTCAGGCGGCGCTGGCGCGATTGATAGAGGGCAAGCTCGTCATCGGCCACCTGCGCGGCCTTGCTGCGGATTTCCTCGGCGAGCGCGAAGGGCCGTCCCTCGGCCTCCGCCGACAGCCGCGCGACCTGGGCGCTCAAGGCATAGCGGTCAGCCTCGCTTTCGCCCTTGTTGGAACGAAAGCGGGTGTCGTCCAGGCGCAACAGGGTATCGCCCTTGTCGACCATCTGCCCCTCGCGCACGAATATCTCGGTGACGA
This sequence comes from Pseudomonadota bacterium, assembly GCA_023388335.1. Lineage (GTDB taxonomy): Bacteria > Pseudomonadota > Gammaproteobacteria > Pseudomonadales > Pseudomonadaceae > Aquipseudomonas. Next base: position 33,325 of record JAEWGL010000074.1, read on the forward strand.
TGCCGCCTTCGAGGTTCTGCACCACCTGCACCTTGCTCGACGGAATAGCCTTGCCTTCGCCCATGGTCACTTCGTCGAGCACGGCGAAGTTTGCCCACACCAGCGCCACCAGCAGCAGCGCCGCGGCCAACCACACAGTCAGGCGCGACAGGCGTGGCGAATCCTGCAGGGTGGCACCGGCCAGCTCCGGCATGTAGTCGCGCTCGGCGGTCTTGCCGTAGCTTTGGAAGTAACTGCGCACACCGTGACCGATTGACATGAAGTGCTCCTAGAGGGCGGCGCCGATGCGGCCCTTGCGCAGGGCGTCGATGACCGCGTCCTTGGGGCCGTCGGCGACGATCTTGCCGTTATCCAGCACCAGCAGGCGGTCGACCAGGCTGAGCATCGAGGTTCGGTGGGTGACCAGCAGCAAGGTCTTGCCCGGTATCCAGGCCTGCAGGCGCAGGCGCAGTTGGTCTTCGCTGCTGTTGTCCATGTGGCTGGTGGGCTCGTCGAGGATCATGATCGGCGGTTCCAGCAGCAGCGCGCGCGCCAGCAGTACGGCCTGGCGCTGGCCGCCAGAAAGCAGCTGGCCACGTTCGCCCACCGGACGGTCGAAACCTTGCGGGTGTTGCCGGGCCAGCTCGCTGACGCCGGTCAGCTCTGCCACTTCGAGCATGCGCGCATCGCTGACGTAGCGCGCGCCCAGGGTCAGGTTATCGCGCAGGCTGCCGGCCAGCAGCGGTAAATCATGGGCAACGTAACCCACCTGGCTGCGCAGGTCGGCGATGTCCAGTTGGCGCAGGTCGAGGTTGTCCAGCAGCAGTTGCCCCTCGTCCGGGTGGTAGAAGCCCATCACCAGTCGCGCCAGGGTGCTCTTGCCCGAACCGCTGCGGCCGATGATGCCGATGCGCTCACCGGGTTTTACGGCAAAGCTGATGTCGTTGAGCGCGGCGACATTTTGCCCGGCGTAGCGGAAGCTGACGTGGCTGACATGCAGGCCACCCTGGAGCTGGGTATGTTCCAGCGTTTGTTGCTCGACCTGGCGCTCCTGCGGCAGGCCCATCAGTGCGTCGGTGCTGCGCATGGTCAGCTGCGCCTGCTGGTAGCGGGTAATCAGCCCGGCGATCTGCCCCAGCGGTGCCAGCACCCGGCTACCGAGCATGTACGTGGCCACCAGGGCGCCGACGCTCAAGCTGCCGGCGATGATGCTGTAGACGCCGGCGACAATGGTGGCCATGCCGCAGAACTGCTGGATAAACAGCGTGCCGTTGGTGGCCAGCGACGACAGGTTGCGGGCGTGGGCATCGAGGCGGGCGAGGGCGCCGTTGGTGGTCTCCCACTGGTACTGGCGCTCGCTTTCGGCGCCACAGGCCTTGAGGGTTTCCAGGCCGCCGAGGGTCTCGATCAACAAGGCCTGGCGTACGGCGCCCAGGCTCAGGCTCTTCTGCACGGTATCGCGCAGTCGCGTCTGGATGAACAAGGCGAAGCACAGGGTCAGCGGGAAGGCGAGCAGTGGGATCACCACCAGCCAGCCGCCGAGCAGGCCGATGACCACCAGCATCAACACCACGAAGGGCAGGTCGATGACGCTGGTCAGGGTGACGGCGGTGAGAAATTCGCGCAGCCCCTGAAAGTCATGGATGCTCTGGGCGAAGCCGCCGATGGTAGCCGGACGGGCCTTCATTGACATGCCGGTGATGCGTTCGAAAAGCGTTGCCGAGAGGATCAGATCGGTCTTCTTGCCGGCCTGGTCCAGCAGGTGCGCACGCACCACCCGCAGGATCAGCTCGAAGGAGGTGCCGATGAACAGGCCGATCACCAGCACCCACAAGGTAGAGAGCGCCTGGTTCGGCACCACCCGGTCATAGGTCTGCATGACGAACAGCGGCACCATCAGGCCGAGCAGGTTGATCAGCAGGCTCGCCAGCAGGGCGTCGCTGTACAGCCAGCGCGAGAGCTTCAGGGTGTCGCGAAACCAGGCGTTGACCCGCGGCATCAGGGGGGTGCGCAGTTCTTCGAGGGCGTGCCGGGGACGGGCGAACAGCGCCTGGCCGCTGTAGGCCTCGAGCAACTCCTGGCGACTGACCCACTGCTCGCCGCCTTCGGCTTCGCAGGGCAGGATCAGCGCCCGGTCGTCGTCGCTCCAGCGTCGCAGCACGGCAGAGCGCCCGTCCTTGAGCAGCAGCAGCACCGGCAGGTTCATTGCCGCAATGGCATTCAGCTCGCGGCGCAGCACCCGCGCCTGTAACCCGGCCCGGACCGCCGCACGCGGCAGCAGGTCGAGGCTCAGGCGCTGGTTGAGCAATGGCAGGCCGCAGCTCAAGCTGGCTCGGCTAACGGCGCAGCCGTGCAGCTTGCACAGGATCAACAGGCCATCGAGCAGCGGATCATCGAAACTCAGGCGCGGTTGCGCAGCCGAGTCTAGCGTTTGCATACTGGTCACAATGGCCTACTCCAGCCGCGGGAAGGAAAATCAACGCATGTCAGGCAAGCGCGCCTCACTGCGCACTTCACTCTTGGCGATGGCCTCCGCTGGCAGGGCGATACGCTGCTTGTTCAGCAGCTCGCCCATGTTGGCCAGGACGCGGTACATCGAGTACTGCTCGATGTACCGCACCTCGGTGTAGCGGCGGTTGGCGTTGTACAGTTCGTTCTCGCTGTCGAGCACGTCAAGCAGGGTACGCTGGCCGAGCCCGAACTGATCCTGGTAGGCCGCCCGCACACGGGTGGTGGTTTCGGCGTATTCACGGGCGGTTGGAGTCTGCTTGCGCGCGTTGTTCATGGCGTTCCAGGACAGGCTCAGGTTTTCGTTGAGTGTGCGCAGGGCGTTGTTGCGGATGTCCATGGCCTGGTTGATTCTGTGCGCGTCAGATTGCAAACGCGCCTTGTCGCTGCCGCCGCGGAACAGGTTGTAGCTCAGTTCGACACCCGCCTGCCAGTCATTGTTGCTATGTCCACGCTCGCCGCCGATATCGTTGTTGGCACCGGTCGCCAGCACGGCATCGAGGCGCGGGTAGAAGGGCGACTTGGCCACCTCATACTGCTGCTCGGCGGCCTGCACGTCCGCCTGGGCAGACTTGAGGTAGGGGTTGTTCTCCAGCATGCCCTGGCGAGCGTCGCCAAGGCTGGTCGGTACTTGACCCAGGATGGACACCGGCGTCTCCAGTTCGTCGGGCAGACGGCCAACGACGCTATAGAAGTTGGCCTCGGCATCCGCCAGGTCGACTTCGGCAGTGTCCAGGTTGTTCTCGGCCAAGGCGCGACGGGCGCGGGACTGGTCCAGGTCGGCGGTGCTGCCCACGCCCCGTTCGCTACGTAGGCCGATCTGGTCGCTGACGCGCAGGTGGGCCTGCAGGTTGTTCTTGGCCAGGGTCACCAACTCACGACGTTTGAGTACTTCCAGGTACACCTCGATGGCGCGCAGCGCGACATCCTGGGCAATGGCCTGAGTGTAGTAAGCACGAGAGTTGACCACAGCCTCGGTCCGGCCCACTTCGTTGGGCGTGTTGAAGCCATCGAACAGCATCTGCCGCAGGCGCAGCTCCGACTGGGTGTAGGTCAGCGTTTCCTTGTTGTGGTTACGTGTGCCGTCGGCATTGAAGCCGCGGGTATTGACGTTGTCCGAGCGCTGACGGCCGTAGCCGGCAACCAGGTCGACGGTGGGAAAGTACCCGCCCCGCGCGAACTTCACATCCTCATCGGCCGACAGTCGGCTGTTCCGGTTGGAATGCACTTCTGGATGCTGATCCACCGCGCTTTGGACCGCCTCGGTGATCGACATCGCCTGAGCGCCGACGCTCGCCATGGCCAAGATAATCGCACTGGTAATGGGGGTTAAAACGCGCATGGGGTACTTCTCCCTGGGTTCAAAGGTTCCTGCGGGCGCCAGAAAATTGGCGAAAAATTTGATGCGACCGTTTCAGGTTTGTAACAACAGAGCTAAGAACATTTCCCGAACGAGCTAAGACGTTTTTTTCATAAGAGTTATGCGAAAAAAAACTTATGCGGCCTAAGAAATACGCGACATTGTTTTAACCAGTTGTCCGTGAAAGCAGTGCTAGGGTGCGAATCTACGGGCATAGGAAAAAGTTCCCCGTTTTTTTGCGGCATAGGGCAAGAATGTAGCGAAGGGGACGAGGCACGGCGGAAATTGGGCGACATTTTTTTGGCGATTCAAAAAAAGCCTATCCGCCTGGTCACGTTCACCAGGCCCCACGGAAAACCTTCGATTTCAATGAAATCGTTCGTGCCCGAGGGAAACCGGCAGCGGGTTTGAGGCGATTGCCTCGAACCGTCCCCGCAATATTCAGCGCGCCTGGACCTGCGAAAAACCAATTGGCAGTGGAGGCGTGCGCTCATGGCAAAATCAGTCGGTGTGGTCAGCAAGGTGATCGGTCAGGTATTCGCAGTCGGCAGTGACGGCATGCGTCGCCTGGTGATCGAAGGCGATCGGCTGTATGCCGGCGAACAACTGGAGACCGGAGCCGCCGGCGCCGTGGCGGTTCGTTTGGACAACGGTGCCGAGCTGACCCTGGGCCGCGGTAGCTCCCTGGAAATGACTACCGATTTGCTGGCCAATCGGGCCGGGCACGTACAGACCGATGAGAGCGCACCGAGCCAAGCGCAATTGACCGATGTCGAGCGTCTGCAACAGGCCATTGCCGCCGGTGCCGACCCGACCGAGGTAGGGGAAGCCTCGGCGGCGGGCACGGAACAGGGAGGCGAACCGGGCGCACTTGGTGGGGGGCACAGCTTCGTAATGCTGAGCGAAGTCGGAGGGCGCGTCGATCCGGTGATTGGCTTCCCTACCGCAGGCTTCAACGGCTTTGCGGAACTGGGGAACGAGTACGTCGGGCTGGTGACTTACAACGCTGATCGCCCGGGGCTGCCGTTGCCGCCTGGGCCGGACACGCCAGACAATCCCGTGGAGTTGCGAGGACTCGATGTATTGCCAGGCGAATTGTCCCTGAACGAGGCCAACCTGGCGCAGGGCTCCGCGAGCAATCCTGCCGCTCTGACCCAGAGCGGCACCTTCACCGTGATGGCGCCGGACGGGGTCTTCAACCTGAGCGTTGGCGGCATCAATGTGGTCACCGGCGGCGCGGTCACCGGGGTGGGGCAATCGATTACCACGGCATTGGGCAATACCCTGATGATCACTGGCTACGATCCCGATACAGGGGTCGTCAGTTACAGCTATACCTTGACCGGCAATCAGCCCCATCCGACTGCCGACGGCAACAATGAGCTGGGCGAGCAGTTACCCGTGCTGGCCAGCGACGGCGACGGTGATGTCGCCGCCGGGATGCTCGACATCATCATCATCGACGATGTGCCCCTGGCCATGGACGACAGCAACGCCGTTACGGCTACCGAGTTGAATACCGTGCTGAGCGGCAATGTGCTGAGCAATGATGTGCAGGGCGCCGATCGGGTGGCTACTGGTCCAATCACCGCCGGCACCTTTGTCGGCACCTACGGCACCCTGGTGCTGGCGGCCGACGGTTCCTACACCTATACGCTGAACACCAACGATCCGGATTTCATAGGGCTGACCGGCGGTGGCAGCGGTATCGAAACCTTCACCTACACCCATACGGATGCCGATGGCGACAGCAGTCGTGCCACCTTGACGCTGAATATCAGCAACCTGGATGACCCAGTAACCCTCGGTGGTCTGGACATGCCAGGCGGCGAGCTGACCGTATTCGAGCGGCATCTGGCGGATGGCAGCAGCCCGAATGCGACCGCACTGACCCAAAACGGTACCTTCACCGTGACCGCACCGGATGGTCTGCAGACCTTGAGCGTCGGGGGTATCAGCGTGGTCAGCGGCGGCGTGGCCGCAGGCTTTCCGCAATCTATCACCACGGCGCTGGGCAACACCCTGACCGTCACCGGCTACAACGCGGCGACCGGTGTGGTGAGCTACAGCTACACCCTGACCGACAACGAGGCGCATCCGAACGCCAACGGCGCCAATAGCCTGGGCGAGAGTTTTGCGGTGGTCGCCACGGACACCGATGGCAGCACTAACAGTGGCAGTCTCGATGTGAATATTGTCGATGATGTGCCGACTGCGGTGAACGACAGCAACGCCGTCACGGCCAGCGAGTTGAATACCGTGCTGAGCGGTAACGTGCTGAGCAACGACGTGCAAGGCGCCGACCGGGTGGCTACTGGTCCTATTACCGCCGGCACTTTCGTCGGTACCTACGGGACTTTGGTAC
>JAEWGL010000021.1 GCA_023388335.1 Pseudomonadota bacterium
AGATGGAGGAGGCCAACGGTGCGCTGCTGGCTGACCTCTATACCGTCTGGGGCAGCGCCAATCCGAAGATTCTTGTCGAATGAAACCTTCAAGGGAGACGTCCATGCGCTACGCCAAGCTGACCCAACGCATCGCCGGAGACGGCGCCGCCGCCTGGGACATTCACTACCGCGCCCTGGCGATGCAAGCCGAGGGCAAGGACATCCTGCTGTTGTCGGTGGGCGACCCTGACTTCGACACGCCGACACCCATTGTCGAAGCCGCTATCGACAGCCTGCGTGACGGCCGCACCCATTATTCGGACGTGCGCGGCAAGCTGGCCCTGCGCCAGGCCATCGCCCGTCGCCACCAGCAGCGCAGTGGCCAGGTGGTGAGTGCCGACCAGGTCACGGTATTGGCCGGTGCCCAGTGCGCGCTGTTCTGCGTGGCCCAGTGCGTGCTCGATCCGGGCGACGAGGTAATCGTCGCTGAGCCCATGTATGTCACCTATGAAGCGGTGTTCGGCGCTTGCGGTGCCAAGGTGGTACCGGTGCCGGTGAAGCCGGAGAACGGTTTCCGCGTATGTCCCGAGGACGTGGCCGCGCGTATCACCCCCCGTACCCGCGCCCTGGCGTTGAACAGCCCGCACAACCCCTCGGGGGCAAGCCTGCCGCGCGCCACCTGGGAGGCCCTGGCCGAGCTGTGCATCGCCCATGACCTGTGGCTGATCTCCGACGAGGTGTACAGCGAGCTGCTGTACGAAGGCGAGCATGTCAGCCCAGGCAGTTTGCCGGGCATGGCCGAGCGCACCGCGACCCTCAATAGCCTGTCCAAGTCCCACGCCATGACCGGCTGGCGGGTGGGTTGGGTGGTCGGCTCGGCCGAGCTGGCCAGCCACCTGGAAAACCTTGCCCTGTGCATGCTCTATGGCTCGCCGGAGTTTATCCAGGACGCGGCGGTGGTGGCCCTGGAGCAACAGTTGCCGGAGTTGCAGGCCATGCGCGAGGCCTACCGCCAGCGCCGTGACCTGGTCTGCGAGTGCCTGGCCGATGGTCCGGGCGTCAAGGCGCTCAAGCCCGATGGCGGCATGTTCGTGATGGTCGATATCCGCGAGACCGGCCTCAGCGCCCAGGCCTTCGCGGATCGGCTGCTGGACCGCGAAGGCGTTTCCGTGCTGGCCGGCGAGGCGTTTGGCCCGAGCGCCGCCGGGCATATCCGATTGGGCCTGGTAGTCGATACCCAGGCGCTGGAGACAGCTTGCCGGCGCATCGCCCGTTGCGCCGCCGAACTGATGAGGGAGCAGGTTCATGCGTGAGTATGCGCGGCTGTATATCGACGGCGCCTGGCAGGTGCCGAGCGGGCAGGGCTTGGCCGAAGTCGTCGACCCGGCCACCGAAACCGTGATCGGCCGCGTGCCGCTGGGCGACGTGCAGGATGTGGATCGCGCGGTGAATGCGGCGCGGCATGCCTTCGCCGAGTGGTCGCAAACCCCCTCCAGCGTGCGCGCCGGGTACATTCGCGCGTTGGCCGAGCAGTTGAAAGCCCGCGCTGGGGAAATGGCCGAGGTGATCACCGCTGAGCTGGGCATGCCGGTGCAGTGGTGCCAGAGCGTGCAGGTCGATGGTCCCATCGAGGGGCTTGAGCAGTACATCGAGCTGGCTGGGCTGATGGACGAGGTGCGCGAGGTCGGCAACTCGCTGGTGTACCGCGAGGCGGTGGGCGTCTGCGCCTTCATCAACCCGTGGAACTACCCCTTGCACCAGCTGATCGGCAAGCTGGCCCCGGCCCTGGCCGCCGGTTGCACGGTGGTGGTCAAGCCGAGCCAGGAGACGCCGCTGCATGCCTTCCTGCTCGCTGGAATGATCGATGCCATCGGCCTGCCGGCCGGGGTATTCAACCTGGTCAGCGGGCCGGGGTCGAAGGTCGGCGAAGCCCTGGCCCGTCATCCGCAGGTGGACATGGTGTCGTTCACCGGCTCCACCGGCGCCGGCGTGCGGGTGTCGCAGGCCGCTGCGCCAACGGTCAAGCGGGTATGCCTGGAGCTGGGCGGCAAGTCGCCGCTGCTGGTCACCGCCGATGCCGACCTGGAGGCGGCGGTGCGCCATGGCGTGCAGGACGTGATGATCAACTCCGGGCAGACCTGCACTGCCCTGACCCGCATGCTGCTGCCCGCCAGCCGCTACGCCGAGGCGCTGGAAATCGCCGTGGCCGAAACCCGCGCCCTGACCCTGGGCGATCCACGGGACCCGCACAGCTTCCTCGGGCCGATGTGCTCGGCCGGGCAGCGGCGCACGGTGCTCGACTATATCCGCCTGGGCCGGGAGGAGGGCGCGCGGCTGTTGTATGGCGACGAGACGGCCGCGGGCTTCGAGCGAGGGTATTACGTAGCGCCGACGCTGTTCGCCGATGTCGACAACCGCATGCGCATCGCCCAGGAGGAGATCTTTGGGCCGGTGCTGTGTCTGATTCCCTATGCCGACGAGCAGCAGGCTATCGCCATGGCCAATGATTCGCCATTCGGCTTGTCCAGCGCGGTCTGGGCAGGCAACCGCGAGCGCGCCCTGGAGCTGGCTCGACAGATGCGCGCCGGACAGTGCTTCGTCAATGGTGCCGGGTTCAATTACCAGGCGCCATTCGGGGGGTACAAGCAGTCCGGTAACGGGCGCGAGTGGGGCGAGGAGGGGCTGTGTGAGTTCGTCGAGGTGAAGGCGGTGCAGGTCTGATGTTGTTGGCCGGCACTGACCTGGCGAAGACGTATCCCCCACACGTCCCCGCTGGCCTGGTTGGCGCGCAGTAGCCTGGCATTCACTGCGCGGCAACAGCATCCTTCGGCCTGTCGAAGGCCACAAACAACTGATCCGCCGTAATCGTTCCCAGGTCCAGGCGCATGTTCGCCTCGAGCATGGCAAACAGCTGGGTGAACACCTCGTACACCTTGCAGTGATCCTCCATCCCCGAAAACGGGTTGTCGATCTTCTCGGCGATCAGCGAGCTCTCCTGCACGGCGTCGTACACCTCGCGCAGGGTTATCTCGCTGGCCGGGCGGGCGAGGGTCAGGCCGCCGTGGGCGCCGCGCCAGGACCTCAGGATATCGGCCTTGACCAGCTGCGAGGCCAGGCTGCGCACCCGCGTGGGGTGGACCTTGACCCACTTGGCAATGGTCTCGGTGCGCAGCTTCTGCGGTGCGTTGGCGGCCACGAACGAGAGGATGTACGAGGCGGTGATCAGGCGGGTCGACTGGCTCATCGGCAAAGGTCCCTGGGTAAAAACCGAAGTCTACACCCCGTGAAAATCCGACTTGGCAGGGGCATGGCATTGAGTCTAATGTATTTGTCACGATGACAATTACAAATATTTGGTCGTCGGCGTGCGGGACCTTCTCTGCGGTTCAACAGGGGCAATGCCATGAGCGATAACAACAACAAGATCACTCAAGCGATGCCCGACAGCGGCCTGCCGCGTCGGGACTTTCTCAAGTACAGCGCTGCTGCGGCGAGCTTCGCCGGCGCCTTCGCCATGGGCCTGCCGTTGACGGGGTGGGCCGAGGAGGCCACGCCCAAGGCCGGTGGCGTGCTGCGCATGGGCCTGGCCGGCGGCAGCACCACCGACTCCGGCGATCCAGGATCGTGGAGCGACACCTTCACCTTCGTCGGCTTCTCGGCGGTATACAACACCTTGAGCGAGATCAGCGTGGACGGCACGGCGATCCCGGAACTGGCCGAACGCTGGGAGTCGAGCCCGGATGCGCGGGTCTGGACTTTCGTCCTGCGCCAAGGCGTCACTTTCCACGACGGCAAGACCCTGGATGCCCGCGATGTGGTTGCCTCGATCCAGCACCACCTGGGCGAAAAGTCCACCTCGGCGGCCAAGACCGTGCTCGGCGATGTCGCCCAGGTGCGCGCCCAAGGCAACGACACGGTGGTGTTCGAGCTGCACTCGGGCAATGCCGACTTCGCCTATGTGGTCGCCGACTACCACCTGGTGATCATGCCGGCCAAGGATGGCGTGGCCGACTGGCGGGCCGGCGTCGGCACCGGCGGTTACCGCCTCAAGCACTTCGAGCCGGGCGTGCGCATGGACCTGGAGCGCAACCCGGACTACTGGAAAGCCGGCCGGGCACATTTTGCCAGCGCCGAGCTGCTGGCGATCGCCGACGGCGCGGCGCGGGTCAACGCCCTGGTCACGGGCCAGGTGGACGTGATCAACAAGGTCGACCTCAAGACCGTGGCGCTGCTCAAGCGCAACCCACAGCTGGTGATCGAGGAAACCAAGGGCGCCCAGCACTACACCTTCCCCATGCTCTGCGACAGCACGCAGTTCCAGAACAACGACGTGCGCCTGGCGCTCAAGTACGCCATCGACCGCCAGGCCCTCTTGACCTCGGTGCTGTATGGCTACGGCCAGATCGGCAACGACCACCCGATCCAGCCCGGCAGCCGCTTCATCAATACCGCCCTGGAGCAGCGCGGCTATGACCCGGACAAGGCGCGCTTCCACCTGCGCCAGGCCGGCCTCGATGCCCTGAAGGTGCGCCTGCAGGCTTCCGACGCCGCCTATACCGGCGCGGTCGACGCCTCGGTGCTGTTCAAGGAGCAGGCACGCCGTGCCGGTATCGACATCGACGTGGTGCGCGAGCCGGCCGACGGGTTCTTCACCAACGTGTGGATGAAGCAGCCGTTCACCACCTCGTTCTGGTACAGCAGCCTGACCGCCGACCGCATGTTCAGCATCGGCTATGCCCAGGGCGCGGCCTGGAACGAGACACACTGGGACAATGCCCGCTTCAACCAGCTGCTCAACGCCGCACGTGGCGAGATGAACGCACCGCTGCGTCAGGAGATGTACAACGAAATGCAGGCCCTGTGCCGCGACGACGGCGGCGCCATCGTGCCGCTGTTCGCCAGCTCCGTGGCCGCGCGTTCGCGCCGTGTCGCTCACGGTGGAGTCACCGCGCCCTATGGCGAGCTGGACGGCCTGCGGCTGATCGAGCGCTGGTGGCAAGCGTGATCCCTTACGTCGTCCC
>JAEWGL010000067.1 GCA_023388335.1 Pseudomonadota bacterium
CCCATGCCGATTTCCTCGCCGTAGCGCACAATGGGCGTGCCGGGCAAGGACAGCAACAATGCCTGCGCCAGGGCCTGGCGACGGACATCGCCGTCGAGCATCGGCGCCAGGCGACGGCGGATACCCCGTCCATACACGCGCATGTGTTCTTGCGGGGCGAAAACCCGCATCACTTCATCGCGCTCTTCCTGGGTCAGGCGCTCTAGGTCCAGCTCGTCGTGATTACGCAGCCACACGGCGTAGCCTGCGTTGTCGGGCGACGAGGGCCGCCGGGCAATGGCACACCGCAGAGGTTCGGCCTGCTTTCGGGCCAGGGCCAGGAAAACGTGATTGTTGAGCCAGAAGTCGAGCACCAAGGCCATCCGCTGGCCCGTGCCAAAGTAATGGGGGAAACGTTCGGGCTCGACATCCACCTCGCCGAGCAGAATGCCCTGGGGGTTGATCCGGGTCATGAAGGCATGCAACCGTTCCAGCAACCAGACGCCCTGCTCCTCGCTGCCACCCCCGGCCTGCTCGACCATGTGCGACGCCGCATCAAGGCGAAAGCCTGCAACGCCCAGCGCCAGCCAATGCGCCATGATCCGCTCGATTTCCTCGACCACCCTGGGGTTGGTCAGGTTCAGGTCCGGCTGATAACGGTAGAACAGGTGCCGGTAGTATTGGCCAGCCTGCTCGTCCCACTGCCAGATGCTGTCTTCCACCGAGGGGAAAATCGGCGTGTTGCCGTCGTCGATCGGCTCGTCGGACCATATGAAATAGTCCCGATAGGGACAGTTGCGGTCGTGTCGGGCCTGTTGAAACCACGGATGCTGGTCCGAAGTATGCTGCATCACGAGCTCGAAGATCATCCGCATGCCACGCTTGTTCGCTTCTTCCACCAACCGCCGCAGGTCAGCTTCGTTGCCAAAGCGTGGCGCCAGCAAGAGGTGATCGCTGACGTCGTAGCCAGCATCGCGCCAAGGCGAACCATAGACCGGCATCAGCCAGAGCGCGCCGACACCCAGCCCCTGCAGGTAATCCAGTTTGCGGGTGATGCCATTCAGGTCGCCCCAGCCATCGCCATTGCTGTCAAGGAACAAAGAAGGATCGATCTGGTAGCTCAGGGTGTTCAGGTGCCACTCGGATTCCATGTGCCACTCCTTACCGGCAAAGAATGACGGCCTGCTCGGCCGCCAATCGTCCACTGAATGCCTGTCCTTCCCCATGCCCATCGCTGGACACTTCCACGCGCCATGCCTGGGCCAGCGTGAAGACCTGGTCGTTTTCGGAAAAGTTGATGCACACCACGCGCTCGTCAGCCCCCCAACTGCGTCGGTACGCCAGTATGTTCGGATGCGACGGCAGTTCCTGCCAGTCGCCCAGCCGCAAGGCCTCGCTGGCGCGCCGTGCAGCCAGCAGGCGGCGGTACAGCGCCAGGGTCGAGGAACTCAAGCGCGCCTGGTGCTGCGCCGACAAGACATCCGCCTGCGGCGCAAAAGGCAGCCAGGTCGGCTTGCCGGTCCAACCGTGGGGCGGCTGCTCGGTCCACGGCAACGGCGCGCGGCTGCCATCGCGTCCGCCGGGGTCGACGCGTGTGTGTTCGTCGACCTGTACATCCTCCAGCGCAAGTTCCTCACCCTGGTAGATGAACGGCGTGCCGCGCAGGCTCAGCAGCATCACGGCAGCTGCCTGGGCCCGGCGCAACGAACCGCCGTAACGGCTGCGATGTCGGCTGTTGTCATGGTTGGACAGGACCCAGGTCGGCCAGGCCTGCAAAGGCCCCAGGTCCCTTTCCACTTCGCGAATGCACAGGCGCAGCAGCACCGGGTCCCAAGGTGCATCCAGCGGCGGAAAGTTGAAGGACATGTGCAGCTCGTCGCTGGCCCCGTAATAGGCGGCCACCTGAACCGTGGAGCGGATGTTGACTTCACCGATCAGCACCCGTTCGCCGGGATAGCTGTCCACCAATCGCCGCAACCCGCGCAGCACTTCATGGCTGTAGGGCTGGTCGTTGATATGCACCATCGCTTCACCCGCCTGGCAGCGCGGGTCATCCTCGAAGCGCGGGTCCTTGCCCACGCAATGCACCACGTCGACGCGAAAGCCATCCACGCCACGCCCAAGCCAGAACCGCAGCACCTCATGCATCGCCGCCACGACTTCAGGGTTGTGCCAGTTCAGGTCCGGTTGCTGCGGCAGGAAGAAGTGCAGGTAATACTGCTGGCTGGTTTCGTCCCAGGTCCAGGCACTGCCGCCGCTGATCGCCGCTCGCCAGTTGTTCGGCTGGTCGCGCCAGATGTACCAGTCACGCTTTGGATTGTCGCGGCTGGCCCGGGATTCGAGGAACCACGGATGCTGATCCGAGGTGTGGTTGGGCACGAAATCGAGCAAGACCTTCAGGCCACGCTGGTGGGCCTGGGCGATCAGCTCGTCCAGGTCGGCAAGCGTGCCGAACAATGGATCGACGTCGGTGTAGTCGCAGATGTCGTAGCCGGCATCGCACATGGGGGATCGGAATACCGGCGATAACCACAAGGCATCCACGCCGAGCGCTTGCAGGTAGTCCAGGCGCGACGTGATGCCAGGTATGTCGCCTACGCCATCTGCGTTGCTGTCTGCGAAGGAACGGGGATAGACCTGGTAGATCACGGCGTTCTTCCACCAGGGTGTCTTAATGGCAACGGGCATGCGGCTTCCTCTGCTCACCTTTGCATGCGACTCGGCGCTGCAGGCAAAGTGCTGCGCTCAACTCAAGTCCCTGTGGGCCACACGCCACAGAGACCACGGGTTCTCTTTTTGAGGCCCGGGTGGTTGCCCAGTGCCACCGGATGGACGAATGGCACTTTCTGACAGCGCCGCTACCGAGTCAGGTGTTCCCCCAGGATGAACAGTGCCATTACCAACAGCCAGCACAGGTACAGCCAACTGAACAGCCGGACCCAGCCCCGCTGCTCGCGCAGGCCCAACCAGAACAGCAGCACCAGCAGGAACTGCCCGCCCGCCGCCATCAGGATCACCGGCGTGCTCAGCGCCCACGCGCTGGCCGCCGCGAGGGTTTCCAGCGCCAACAGGAGCAGCACAAGCAGGTAGATCCGTATCGCTGTGGCGCGGCTCATGGTCATCGGCCTATCAGGTACAGTGTTGGGAACAGCAAGAGCCAGATGGCATCCACCAGGTGCCAGTACAGCGCCGTCATCTCCAGCTGCGTCTGCAATCGCCCCCTGGCCACCTGCGTCGAGCGCAACCGCCAGGCGACTGCCAGCACCAGCCCGATCGCCACCAGCAGGTGCACACCATGCAGGGCGGTAGCGACGAAATACAGGTTCATGAACAGTCGCGCCGAGGGTTGCTGCAAGGGTGACGTCAAGCCAAAGCCAGGCAGCAGGCCTTCCTGGTATTCCAGGGTGTATTCCAGGCCCTTGCAGGCCAGGAATACGCCACCCAGGCAGGCGGCGCCCAGCAGGTAGCCCAATGCCTGACGGCCCTGCCCGTGTTTACAAGCCACCAGCGCCAGGCTCATGAGCAAGCTGCTGGTGACCAGCGCCAGGGTATTGCCCGCTGCCAGCAGGTAGTTGAGCCGCTCCACGGCCTCGGCGACGCCTTGGGGATGGGTCAGCCGGTAGAGCCAGGCGATCACGATGAGGCTGCCGAACATCATCGCCTCGCTGGCGAGGAACAGCCACATGCCCAGCCGCGCGGCGTGCTGTTGCTGGTGCAGGGTCACGAACGGCGCTACGACCTCGGCCGCATCCTCGGCGTCATGGCGTTCAGAGGGGGTCACGGCGGGCCTGCTCGGTGTAGTCATAGGCTTCGAAGTCCACCGTCACCGGCGACTGGAAATTATGCTCCGGTGGCGGCGACGGGACACGCCACTCCAGCCCGGCCGCCTCCCAAGGGTTCATTGGCGCCCGCTCGCCCCAGCGCAATGACGCCAGAAGGTAGAAAAAGGGCAACACATAGGCCAGGGCCAAGATCGAGGCACCGGCCGAGGACATGACATTGAGAAACTGCAGGTCCGGCGCATAGCTGTGGTAACGCCTGGGCATACCGAGATAACCCAGCAGGAACTGCGGGAAGAAGGTCAGGTTGAAACCACAGAAGATCAATACCGCGGTGATCTTGCCCCAGAGGGCCGAGTACAAGCGTCCGGTGATTTTTGGCCACCAGAAATGCAGCGCCCCGAAATACCCGGCGACCGCAGCGCCGACCATGATGTAATGGAAGTGCGCCACCACGAAATAGGTGTCATGGGCATGCAGGTCCGCGGCCAGCAAAGCCAGAAACAACCCGGTTACCCCGCCGATGATGAACAGGCCGATGAAGGTCAGGGCGAAGAGGAACGGCGCGTGCAGCGTCAAATCGCTCTTGTACAGCGTCGCGCTCCAATTGTAGGCCTTGATCGCCGAGGGGATGGCCACCAGGAAACTCAGCAGCGAGAACACCAGGCTGGCATACATCGACTGGCCTGCGACGAACATATGGTGGCCCCAGACCAGAAAGCCGATGATCGCGATCGCCACACTCGACCAGGCAACGAATTCATAGCCGAAGATGCGCTTGTGCGCCGCCGCCGTGATCAGCTCGCTGACCACCCCCATGGCCGGCAGAATCATGATGTATACCGCCGGGTGGCTGTAGAACCAGAACAGGTGCTGGAACAGCAAGGGATCGCCGCCCAGGTTGGGATCGAAAACACCAATATTGAACAGGTGCTCAGCCGCCACCAGCAGCAGCGTGATCGCCAGCACTGGCGTGGCCAGTACCAGGATGACGGACGTTGCATACATCGACCAGATGAACAGGGGCAGGCGCATCCAGGTCATGCCGGGCGCGCGCAGGGTATGGACGGTAGCGATGATGTTGATGCCCGTGAGGATCGACGAGAAGCCGGCGATGAACACGCCGCAGATCACCGCCACGACATGGCCATTGCTGAACATCGTCGACAGTGGCGTATAGAAGGTCCAGCCCGTGTCCACACCTCCCAACAGCAACGCCAGTAGGGTGAACAGCCCACCGCCGAGCAATAGGTACCAGCTGAGCAGGTTCAAGCGTGGAAAGGCCATGTCGCGGGCACCGATCATGATCGGCACGAGGAAGTTGCCGAACACGCTCGGAATCGACGGGATCAGGAAGAACCAGACCATGATCACCCCATGCAACGTGAATGCCCGGTTGTAACCGTCGGCAGTCAGCAGGTCGCCCTCGGGGGTTACCAGCTCGATGCGAATCAAGCTCGCCGCCAGCCCACCGACGAAGAAGAAAAAGGTCACCGTGATGATGTAGAGCACGGCGATACGCTTGTGGTCATGGGTCAGGAACCAGCTGCGCAGGCCTTGGGCGTCCAGATAGCTGGGTGAACTCATGGGTTGTCCTCCGTGCCAGATGCAGGCAGCGACTGCAGGTAAGCCAGCAGGCGCTGCAGCGCTTCTTCGTCGAGCAGGTTGCGGTAACTGGGCATCGTGGGCGCATAACCGGCCACCAGGCGTTTATTGGGCAGAAGAATGCTTTCACGCAGGTAGGCGGCATCGGCGGTAGCCTGGCTGTCATCAGTGAAGGTGACGGTACGTTGCCCGATGCCGGCCAGTGACGGCGCCAGGCCCTGGTCGTGGCAGCGGCCACAGCCATGCTGACGGTAGAGCACCTGTCCCTGTTCGACCAGATCCGCCTGGGTGCCATTGTTCTCAAGCCAGCGCTGGTAATGCGCCGGCTCCAGTACCACCAGGCGCGCCAGCATTGCCGCGTGATCGGTACCGCAGTACTCGGCACAGAACGCTTCATAGCTGCCACTGCGCTCGGCCTGGAACCAGAGCATGGTGTAGCGTCCCGGCAGCACATCTTGCTTGATCCTCAGGGCGGGCAGGAACAGGCTGTGAATCGCGTCTTCGGAGATCATCGTCAGCTTCACGGGGCGGCGCGCCGGCACATGCAGGGTGTTGATCTCGCGCTGCCCGCCCGGGTGCTGGAATTTCCACATCCATTGACGCGCGGTCACCTGTATTTCCAGGGCGTCGCTCGGCGGCGTGCGTGCATTCATGAACAGCCAGGCGGAAAACCCGAAGACAATCAGCGAGCCTATGAACGGCAGTACGATCCAGGCCACCTCGATCGACAGATTGCCTTGCGGGCGACGGTCGCGGTTGGCCGGACGGCCACGACGGTAGCGCCAGATGAACACCCACAAGGCGATGAATACCGGCACCACGAAGAGCACCATCATCGCAGTGAAGCCGATCACCAGCCAATCGACCTGGGCCGCATAGGTGGATGCCTGCTCCGGCCACAAGCGCGTGAAGCGCTCGCTCATGGCACCTCCTTGCGTTGACGGCGCTCGCGCCGCAAGGACGCCAGGACGAAGCTGCCAAGCACGGCCACGGTAATGATGCCGGCCACCTGCAGCAGCAGGATGATGCGACTGTTGTAAGTGCCGCTTTGCGGATCGTAGTGATAGCACAGCAGCAACAACTGCTCGCCGAGCTTGCCCAACTTGCCCTGCCCCGCCTCCGTCAGCGCAAGGCGCAGGTCGCTGGGCTGGTAGCCCAACCCGTACAGCCAGCGGGACAATCGACCCTGCCCGGTGACCACGGCCACTGCCGAACTGTGGGCATACTGTTGCAACGCCTCATCGAAGCGGTAGCCAAAGCCTATCGCCGCCATCAGCGCCTGGCTGGCGGCCGCGTCCCCCGTCAACAGGTGCAAGGATGTCGAATCGCGCAACCAGGGCCTGCCCTGCACCAGCCGGGCAAGCTCTTCTTGGGCGGCGCCGCTGTCCTCACGCGGATCGAAGCTGACCGCCACCAGCTGGAAGTCGTCACCCAGCCGATACGGCTGGTTATCCAGCTGGCTGAACAAGGTCGACAAGGCCGCGCCACACACATTCGGACAACGGTAGTACAACGGCACCAGCAAGGTGGGCCGCTGGTCCAGTACCTCCCCCAGCCGCACCTGGCGCCCGCGCTGATCGGTAAAACGCAGGTCACGAGGCAATGACGTCCCGATCCGTGCGCTGTCGATGCCTGCCGCCGCGAACGGATCGAAAGCCTCAGCCTGGCCCAGCGGCAGGTACAGCGCCATCAGCAGCGCCAGAGCCACCTGTTCAATCCTCATCATCGTGCTCCTGTGATGCCTGCGGCCAGCCTTCGCTCAACAATTGCCGTTGCGCCTGTTGCAAGGGCATATGCACGATGCCGGCCTCCCGATCGACCCAGCCGTAACTGTCCAACCGGGCGCGATCCGCAGCCACGTGGCGCTCTCCCGCTGCCCTGGGATCGGCTTGCAAGCGCGGCTCGGGCGTCACCAGGGGCTCGCGTTGCGTGGCGCTCAAGACAGGCTGGCGAGCCGCCGTCCGTTGCTGATGGTCGTGCAGCAGCCAGGCCACGCCGCCCAGCACCAAGGCCATCGCCACGGCCAGCCCTGTCAACATCGGCCAGATGCGGCGGTGGTCAAGCGTATCCGGCTGGTAGCGTTCATCCGTCATGACGCCTCCTGCGGCCACGCCAACGCCAGGCCAGGGTCAAGGCCGCCGCATAGAAAAGCTGGCAAGCCAGCGCACTCATCACCGCGCCAGTATCGGTAGGCGCAAACAGCGCCGGCAACGCCATCCACATCGACTCCACACACCCGAGCAGCACTATGGCGATACAGCCGCCCAGCAATACCCGACGCGCATCACCCCAGGGCGAGGCCAGCCCCAGCAGGCACAGCGCCTGTCCGACCAGCAGCAGCCAGGTCAAGGCTCCCCAGTAGCCCTGGGCGCGCGCGCGGTACCAGGCCGTTTCTTCCTGCAGGTCGACCGACCAGATGATCAGGTACTGCATGGCATGCAGGTACAGCCACAGGCTCAGGGCGGCGACCAGCAGGCCGCGCAGCAAGGCCCGCTGGTGCACTGGCAACGCCCCGTCGGTGCTGCACAGCAGGTACAGCACCGCGAATGCCAGGCCGGCGAGCAGTTGACGGGCGATCAGCAGCAGGCCGAACAGGCTGGAGGCGAAGTCCGCCTGCAACGACATGAACCAGTCGATGCCGGCGAGGCTGAACACCAGCACATGGACGATTACCCCCAACGCATGGCGGACGCTCGTGCCTTGCAGCGCCCAGCGCGTCAGCCACCAGGCAATCAAGCCATAGGCCAGCGTGCGTGCCAGGAAGAACACGGGAGAAAGCCAAACGCCCCGAAAGCCTGCAGGTACCTGACCGACCCAGGGGTACAACAGCCCGACCGCCAGCAGCATCGGTAGCCACAGCGGTATCAGCAAGGGCACGCCGCTCAGCCCAAGGCGTGTGCCCGGTGCCAGCAGTGGCTGCCAGCGGCCGCTGATCAATGGCGTGACCAGGCTCAGCAGCAGGCAACCAAGGATGCCCTGGGTGATGCTCATCGCGCCGACCAGGCTACCGGCAGCGATCCACAGCGGTTGCCACACCGCCAGGATCCCCAGCGCCACGCCGATGCCCACCAGCAGCCAGCACTGCGCGGTCCGCGTCATTGTGGCTGCGCCTCGAGCGCCTGGCGCTGAAGGCCGGTCAGGCTCGACAATGGCGCATGCTGGCTCAACTGCAAGGCGCGCAGGTGAGCGACGATAGCCCAGCGGTCCTCAGGGGCGATCACCGCCCGGTAACCGGCCATCAGCCCCTGTCCATCGGCAATCACCCTCAAGAGATGCTCATCGGACAAGGCCCGCATTCGCTTGTCGGAAAGGGGCGCGGGTGCCGGAAACCCGCGGCCCACCACCAGCCCGTCGCCCTGGCCACTCAGGCCATGGCAAGGGGTGCAGAAAATCCGATAGCGCTCCTCGCCCTTGACCAGCAGGGCCGAACTCATCGGTGGACGGCGCTGCAGCACGGCTTCACGCTCCAGTTGGCCTCGGGCCACGGTGCCTGCCGGTGGCTGGCGCGTCCCCATGCCGTCGGCGAACAGCGCGGCGGGACGCTGCTCCTGCACCCGCGGCTGGCGCGACATGTCATCGCAGCCACTGCCCATCAGCGCCAGCAAGGCCACCAGCAGCCAGCCGCGGTTCATGGCCCGACCTCGCTCACCGAGCGAGCGCGGGCCTGCAACCAGGTCCGGGTCGCAGAAGGGTCGAACAGCGGGTCGTCGGCCTGGATGTACAGCAGAAAGCGATCGTCATTGCCGCGCTCGAAACCGGCGGCTGCGAACAAGGGATGATGAAGACGTGGCAGCCGCGCGGCCCAGAGCATCGCCAGCACGGCGGCGAAGGCAGAGAAGAGAACGGCAAGCAGAAAGGTCACCACGATCATCGGCGGCAGGTCAATCACGGGCCTGCCGCCGATGTTCAACGGGTAGGCCAGCGCTGCGCCGATTTGCACCGCCATGCCCAGCGCGGCCCCTGTGATCGCACCGATGCACGCCCAGGACGCCACGCGCGAGGCCGTCGGCGCCAGCAAGGGTTCCAGGGCTTGCAAGGGATACGGGGCGAAGGCGTCGAGGCGACGATAGCCCAGGTGCCAGGCGGCACGGGTCGCGCAGACCAGTGCGGGGGCATCAATGAATTCGGCCAGCAGGCCCGAAGACTCAGTCATTCGCCTGCTCCCGGGCCTGGTGCAGGGCCTGCTTGACTTCGAAGGCCGAGACCATCGGCAAATAGCGCACGAACAGGCAGTATGGCAACAGGAACACCCCGAAGCTGCCAACGAACAAGCTCAGGTCCCAGAACGTCGGGCTGTAGGTACCCCAGGCCGAGGGCAGAAAGTCACGGGTCTGCGGCGGTATCAGCAACATGAAGCGTTCTGCCCACATCCCTACCAGCACCAGTACCGCCACCGTTGCCAATCGACCCGGCTGGCATCGCACGCGCCGCCACCACAGCAATTGCAAGAGCACGACATTGCACAGAATGGCCAACCAGAAACTCCAGGCATGCGGCCCGGCCAGCCGGTCCCTCATGACCTCGAGCTCCTGAGGGTGCCCGCTGTACAGCGGGATGAACAGGTCGGCCAGGTAGCCATAGGCAGTCAGCCAGCCAGTAGCCAGCAGCAGACAGCCGAGCATGTCCAGATGACGCAACGTGATCAGGACTTCGATACGCAGCAGCCAACGCAGGCCGATGGCCAGCAGCGTCACCAGGGCGAAGCCGGAGAACACTGCGCCAGCCACGAAATACGGCGGCAGCACGGTGGAATGCCAACCGGCCTGGGGCCCCATGGTCAAGAGGAACGAGTAGCCACTGGATACCGCGAATACCAGCGCAATGGCCAGGATCGCCAGCACTCGGGTACTCCTGTGCCAGAACGCCCAGTGCCGTTGGGAACTGCGCCATCCCAATGCCAGCAGGCCGTAGAAGCGCGGCGCGATGATCCCCTTGGCCCGGTCGCGGGCGGTGGCGAAATCGGGAATCGCACCCACCCAGAGAAACAGCAGCGAAACGCTCAGGTAGGCCACGATCGCAAACATGTCCCAGGCCGTTGGGCTCTTGAACTGTGGCCATAGGCCCATTTCGTTGGGATAGGGCATGGTCCAGTAGAACAACCATGGCCGCCCCAGGTGCAGCAGCGGATACAACGCCGCACAGATCACCGCCATGAGCGTCATCAATTCGGCCAGTCGATTCAGGCTGTGCCGCCAAGGCCGTTCGATCAGCAATAACAGCGCCGAAATGAATGTACCGGCATGGCCGATCCCCAGCCACCAGATGTAGTTCAGGATGTCCAGTCCCCAGTGGACCGGCTGGTTGTTGCCCCACACCCCCACACCTTGGCTGAACAGCACCACGACAGCGAGCACATACAGCAGCACCAGCGCGATCGCCAGCCCGAACAGGCAACGCCAGGCGCCACGCCGTGGAAACTGCTGCAAGGGACCGAAGACCAGCCGGGAGACATTCTGGTCGCTCAAGTCGGCCGGCAAGAAATGCGCTGTGTCATGGAGCAGGGGCTCAGGTTTCATCCCTACCCTCCTCATCCAGATCTTCTATACGCGCCAGGTAGGTGGTGCGTGGCCGAGTGCCCAGGGCCTCGAGCAGTCGATAGTGACGCTTGTCGCCACGGGCCTGACTGACCGCACTGCTCGGATCAGCGATATTGCCGAAACGGATCGCTTGGCTCGGGCAGGTTTGCTGACATGCCGTGAGCACCTGCGCTGCCTGCGGCTGTTGCTTGTTTTCGATGCGCGCCGCGCTGATGCGCTGAATGCAGTAGGTGCATTTTTCCATCACGCCACGCGCGCGCACGCTCACCTGCGGGTTGCGCTGGGCCTCGATGGAAGGCGTGACATCGGTATTCCAGTCCAGCCAGTTGAACCGCCGCACCTTGTAGGGGCAATAGGAGGCGCATGTGCGGGTACCAATGCAGCGGTTGTAGACCATCTGGTTCAGACCATCGCGACTGTGCACCGTGGCGCTGACCGGGCAGGCGGGTTCGCAGGGTGCCTGCTCGCAGTGCATGCAAGGCAATGGCTGGAAATGCGAGCGTGGCGCCTCCAGGGTGCCCTGATAGTAATGGTCGATCCGCAGCCAGTGCATGCTGCGCCCCAGCGCCACCTGCGAGGCACCGACCACGGCGATGTTGTTCTCGGCCTGACAGGCGGTGACACAGGCATTGCAGCCGGTACACAGGTCCAGGTCGATGACCATGCCCCATTGCGGCCCGCTGTCTTCGGCCGCGCTGTAAAGCGACACAGGAATAGCTTGCCCAGGCAATTGCGGCGTTGCCCGCGGTACGGTGCGGATCGGCGGTTGCTCATCGGCGGGAAGCCGATGGTGGGCCTGGGTCATGGCCAATGGATAATGCTGCGGGTCGGTGCGCAGGGTCGCGCGCACCGAGGCTTGCTGCAACGGCCGCACCGCATAACCCAGGGCGTTGCCCACTCGCCCGGCGTGTTGGCGTCCGTACCCTGCGTACAAGGCGATCACCTGGTCGGCCTGTCCCGGCTCCACCCAGGCCGGCCCCCGCACGCGCTCGCCAGGCAACAGGACCTCCACACCGTCACCGTTGCCCACACCCAGTTGTTCGGCCAAGCGTGGCGACAGGCCGATGACGTTGCTCCAGGTCAGGGTGCTGATCGGCTTGGGCAGCTCCTGAAGCCAACCCAGGTTGGCAAAGCGGCCATCCCAGACACAGGGGTCGGGGCGCACCACGGCTTCGAGCCCCTCGCCGGTGGGTGCCGCCGACAATGATACCGGGCCAGCTACGGGTACCTGTTCAACCGGCGCCGACCCCTCGATCCAGCCACGCGCAAGTGCCTGGAGCCAGGACGCCTCGGGCACGCTGTTCCAGGTCTCGCGCACCAGCGCCAGGGCATCCTGCGTCCGCCCTTGCAGCAAGGCCAGCACCTGGTGCACGGTTCGCGTGGCGTACAAGGGCTCGATCAGCGGCTGCACGATGCAACTGCTGCCATCCGCCGCGCGGGCATCGCTCCAGCCATCCAGGGCGTGGTTGAGCGGGAGGTGCCAATGGCAATGGACAGCGGTTTCGTCGTAGTACAGGCCCGCATGGACCCGCAACGGCACCTGCTGCAGGGCCTGTTCCAGTTCCAGGGTTGCCGGCGCGGTGTAGACAGGGTTGCAATCAAGGAACAGCACCTGCCTGACCGTGCCGCTGCGCAACGCCTGGCTGAATTGTTCCAACGACTCCCAGGGCTCGCTTGCGTCGTGGCCAAGCAGCACCGGTCTTTGCCAATCCAGGGTGCGGCCCTGATGGCCAAGCTGCTGGTTCAGCCATGCCACCGCCGCTTGGACCTCGGCGGGCGCGTGTTGGCCGGCGCAGACAAGCCCGGCGCCAGGGGAGCCTTTCAATGCCGCGACCACCTGGCGGACCCAGGCGCGTTCCTCGCGTGTCAACGCGCCGGGATCGCCGAGGGACTGCCCAAGTGCCTGGCACAGCGCCAGGGTCAAGCCGGGCAAGCGTGACGGGGCAATGGCCAGGCGCCGCGTGGCCGCGGCGCCGGTGAGGTTGGGCACGCTTTGCGCGGCGAACAGCAATGCCACGCCATCGCCCTGGGCGGCGCGCCGCCTGCGCTCTGCCCAGTCGCGCTGCCAGGGTGTCTGACGCGGGCCGCAGCCCAGCGGATCATCCTCCAGGCAGACCAGTACCTGTGCATGCTGAAGATAGCGACGCGCCTCCAAGGGCCGGCCGAACATCTCCTGGCTTGCCTGCAGCGCCTGGGTTTGCGCGAAAGGCTCGGCATGGTGCAGCCGTGACAGGGGCCAGCGTTCCCGCAGTTGTCGAAGCTGGCGCGCCAAGGTGGGTGAACTGCTGGCCCCGCAAAGGATGTGCAAGCCCGCTCCCTGCGTGGCGTCGAGTTCAGGTCCCTGGTCGGACAAGGCCTGCCGGACTTGCACCCAGGTGGTTTCGCGGCCCCTGAAGCGAGGAGCTTGCGAACGGTCGGGGTCGTAGAGCTGCAGGATCGCCGCTTGGGTGAAGGCATCGCAGGCGCCCAGTGACACTGGATGCTCAGGGTTGCCCTCGAGTTTTGTCGGTCGACCGCCGTGGGTCTTGCCCAGCACCGGTTGCGCGATACCGGCGAATACCACCGCGCTGGCGTACCAGTTGGCAATGCCAGGGGTCGAAGACTCGGCCTGGTGGATGCTCGGCACCGCTTGCTCTGGCGGGCGCCCGCAGGCGGTCAGCCCCGCCATGGCCAGCGAGGCGCCCATCAGGCGCAGGAAATGCCGACGGTCCATCAACGGCGCCGCCTCGGGAAACTCCGCTTCCAGCCAAGCCTGGACCTCGGCGGTTTCGCTCAAGGCCTCCAAGCCCCGCCACCAGCCTTTTCCTTCCAGGCCCGCCAGGCGTTGGCGCAACGCCCCGATGTCCAGCGCCGCACGACTCATCGGTGACAGACTCCACAGTCGGTCAGGCCTGCGGTTTCTATCTGATGAGCCTTCATCAGGCGTTCGCCGAGCGCTCGCGGCGCTTGGGTGTGCCATTGCAGGTTGGTGACCTGGTCACGCGGACGCAGCCACGGCGCCGGGTCTCGGTGGCAGTCCAGGCACTGGCGCATGCTCAGGGGCGTGCCCTTGGCCAACAATTGCATGCGGTCCACCGCGCCGTGGCAACTGTCACAGCCGATCCCGGCATTGACGTGAACGGCATGATGAAAATAGGTGTAGTCCGGCAGTTTCGCAACGCGGTTCCAGCGCAGCGGCGTCTGTTCGCGCAAACTGCGGCGCAATGGCTCAAGCAGGTCCGCCTGGCGCCACACCTGTGAATGGCAACTCATGCAGGTTTCGGTGGAAGGAAACCCGGCAAGCGCCGATGTCTGCGCCGTGCTGTGGCAATACCGGCAGTCGATCTTCAGTTCACCGGCATGGTGAGCGTGACTGAAGGGCAACGGTTGCTCGACCGGCCAGTGAAGGCCGGTCTGATAGTCGGAGCGATCCCAGGTCAACGCCACCAGCAAGCCTCCCGCAGCACCGACGAGCAGTGCCCAGAGTCCCAGGCGTAGCCAGGTATCGGCCGCGCGGCTGAAAATCTGGGCCATCGCCGGCTCCTTGTCCATGTATTAAAGCTATGGCTCCGTGCAGCCTCAGGAGTTCTGATTTTTTTCTGCGCGATGATGGCACTACCTTTCCCTTCTCCGATCAGTGTGCTGCTGCCTCACTCGCGCCAACCCCTGTCTGCCCACGCACGTACTGGTCTTCGAATGCCTCGCGCTCGGCTTTGGCGCGGACGCTGTGGTCGAGCCTGGAGAAGGCATAGGCGGCAAGAAACGCCAGCGGCATGGAGAACAGCGCCGGTTGGGTGTAAGGGAACAGTGGCTCGGAGAAATGGAACACATCGACCCAGACCAGCTTCGACAGCACCACGAACGCCATCGCGCTGAACAGGCCAATATAGCCACCGGCCAGCGCGCCACGGGTGGTCAGGCCGCGCCAGAACATCGAGAGGAACAGCACCGGGAAGTTTGCCGAAGCGGCGATGCCGAATGCCAGGGCAACCATGAACGCCACGTTGGTATTCTCGAACACGATGCCTAAGCCGATCGCCACCAGTCCCAGGCCGAGGGTGGCGTACTTGGTCACCCGCAGTTCCTGTGCTTCGCTCGCCGTGCCCTTCTTGAGGACGCGCGCGTACAGGTCATGGGCGATCGCCGAAGCGCCAGCGAGGGCCAGGCCCGAGACCACCGCCAGGATGGTGGCAAAGGTCACCGCCGAGAGAAAGCCAAGCAACATGTTGCCACCCACGGCTTGGGCAAGGTGCATGGCCACCATGTTGCCGCCACCGAGCAGCTTGCCGCCGACCTGGCCATCCTCGAAATACTGCGGCTCCTGGCTGACGATGACGATCGAGGCCAGGCCGAGGAGAAAGATCACATTGAAGAAATAGCCAATGAAACCGGTCGCGTACAACACCGACTTGCGTGCCTCCTTGGCATCGCTGACGGTGAAGAAGCGCATCAGGATGTGCGGCAGCCCTGCCGTGCCGAATACCAGCCCCAGGCTCAACGAAAGCGCCGTCAACGGGTCGGCCAGCAGGCTGCCAGGCGCCAACAGGCGTTCGCCCAAGCCGTGGATGCCCATCGCACGGCTGACCAAGGTGTCGTAGCTGAAGTCGAATTCGTTCATTGCCAACAGCATCACCAGGGTGCCGCCGATCATCAGCAAGAATGCCTTAATGATCTGCACCCAGGTGGTGGCGACCATTCCGCCGAAGGTCACGTAAAGCATCATCAGCACGCCGACGATAAGCAACGCGACATGGTAGTCCAGACCGAACAGCAACTTGATCAGTTGCCCGGCGCCGACCATTTGCGCCACCAGATAGAAGCACACCACCGTCAGCGAACCGATCGCCGCCATGGTTCGTACCTTGCCTTGATCGAGGCGATACGAAGTGATATCGGCGAAGGTGAAGCGGCCAAGGTTGCGCAGCCGTTCGGTCATCAGCAATAGCAGCACCGGCCAGCCGGCGAAAAACGCGATCAGGTAGATGTAGCCATCCATTCCGGAGGTGTAGATCAGTGCCGTGATGCCCAACAGGGTTGATGCAGACATGTAGTCGCCAGCCAGCGCCAGGCCATTCTGCAGGCCGGAAATGCCGCCGCCGGCGCTGTAGAAGTCGGCCGTCGAGCGCGTGCGCCGAGCGGCCCACCAGGTGATGCACAAGGTGAAGACGACGAACACCATGAACATGGCGATGGCATGCAGGTTGAGCGGCTGGCGTGGCGCCGCGTCCATTGCCGGAGCAGCCAGCACCGCAGGGGCGCTGAACAGGGCCAGCGCAAGCAAGCAAAGCGCTTTCATTGGGCTTCCTCCTGCCTGACCTGGGCGACCAGCTCGCGGGTCATGCGGTCGAACTCGCCATTGGCGCGGTATACGTAGTACCCGGACAGCGCACAGAAGAAAACGAACAGCGAAACCCCGGCGACCACCCCAAAGGTCAGGTTCGATCCCTCGGACAGGCGCAAGCCAATCAGATCGGGCCAGAACGACACCAGCCCCATGTAGCCGTAGAACACCGCCAGGATCATGATGAAAAGACCAAGGGTAAGCCGGTTGCGGCGAGCCACCAGCTCGGTGAATTGGGTGCTGCGACGTATGCGGGCGTACAAGGAACTGGAACTGGACATGGACCACCTCTGACGAAAGCACTTGTTGTTATTGGAAAAGGCATGTCGCGGGTCGATCAGTGTTCGGTTTCGGTAGGCACCTCCTGGGGCTGCCTGGCCCATTCGCGCAGGATGAATTTCTGAATCTTGCCCGTCGCAGTCTTCGGCAACGCCACCAGCGAGAC
>JAEWGL010000141.1 GCA_023388335.1 Pseudomonadota bacterium
GACTTGGCTGAAGTGAGTCATGCCGCAGGCGGCGGCAATCAGGCTGCCGGCCAACAAGCCTATCAAGACGCTAAGGTTGCCGATAAAACCGGAAAACTTGGCGTAGATCACCAGGGTGACAGTCACCGTAGCCAGGCCCAGCAACAAGTTGGCCGGGTTGCCGAAGTCATCTGCTGCCGGATTGCCGCCACCTAGCCAGATAGCGGCGGCCGGCATCAGCGAGATGCCGATGATGGTGATCAGGCTGCCAATGACCACTGGCGGAAAGAAGCGCAGCAAGCGGCTGAACACGGGGGCCAGGACAATAGTGGCGGCACCTGCGGCGATGACTGCGCCGAAGATATGACTGAGGCCGAACTCCTTGCCGATCATGATCATGGGCGCCAGGGCGATAAAAGAGCAGCCCTGAATCAAAGGCAGGCGCGCACCGAATTTCCAGATGCCAAGGGTCTGGATCAAGGTGGCCACTCCTGAGGTCAGCAGATTGGCATTGATCAGCAGCACGATATTCGCCGAGCTCAGCCCCAGTGCGCTGCCAAGAATCAAGGGCACCGCTACCGCACCGGCGTACATCACCAAAACGTGTTGCAGACCAAAGGTGAACAGTTGGCGTAGGGGTAAGACTTCGTCGACCGGGTGAACCCGTTGAGTGCTCATAACGCGTCTCTCCTGAAGGCACGGCGGTTAAGTGCTGTCGGGGTGGGGGATGGCGAGCGACCATTCTCCATGCCTGACAGGTCTGCTGAAGACATGACCATGGTTGAACGATCAGAGCGATGAGACAAATTAGATACCATCGTTTTTTTCGATGGGGAAAGGCTTGCCTGATGAGACATGTACCGGCAGCATCTCTAACCTCAAGGCCGGGGTGATCACGTCCCTCATAAGGAGAAATGCCGTTGCGCTTTTCATTGGATCAGTTGATGACGTTCGCCGAAGGGGTCAAGAGCGGCTCGTTTTCCGCGGCTGGGCGCAAGTTGGGTCGGACCCAATCCACCATCAGCACCGCCATTGCCAACCTGGAAACCGACTTGGGTGTCGAGTTGTTCGATCGCAGTAGCCGAACCCCAGCGCTGACTATCAGCGGGCAGAAGTTGCTGGTACAAGCCGAAGCGGTAATCGAACGGTGCCTGGCCCTGGAAGCGCACGCCGACAGCCTGTCCGATAGTGTCGAGCCTAGCCTGACCATGGCGATCGAAACGCCCTACGGGCCGCTCATGCCCGTGCTCAAGGCGTTCGAGCAGGCCTTTCCGTTCGTTGACCTCATCATCCGCCACTCGGTGCATGGCGATGTCAGCGAACTGGTGGCTCAGAACGATGCGGCGCTGGGTGTGGCCTTCTCTCAGCCAGGTTATGCAAAGGAGTTGGCGTTCCAGCAGTTGGGCAAACTGATCATGTTGCATGTCTGCCATCCAGATCATCCGTTGGCTCGGCTTGAGCAGGTGCGCTTCGATGATCTGCATGTACACCGCCGCCTGGCCTTCAGCGCGCACACCAGCAAGTTGCCCAGCAGCGAATACCTGCGCTCCACGCAGTTATGGCAGGCCGAGAGTTACCTGGCCCTGCTCGAGATGGTGCGCATGGGGCTTGGATGGGCCACCTTGCCTCGCCAGTTGATCCAACGTGAGTTGGCCACTGGTGAACTGGTCGAGCTGCAACTGGCCGCTTATCCTCATACCGACTGGCATATCGGAGTGGATTTGCTTTGGGCCCGCCAACGCCCTTTGGGTAAAGCCGGGCGCTGGCTAAAGGAATGTCTACAAGGCACAAAGGTGTGCGAGCTTGATCGCAAGGGTCAGCCGACCACGCTTTGAAGCAGGACTCAACTGGAGTGTGCGACCTTTGCCCCGCCACGGGACTCAATAACCCTCGCTGCGGCTAATGGTACCAATCATCTGCTCACCGCGCTGGTGACGCCTGAGATTGGCCAACAGCACTTCAAAGGCTGTTTCCGGCTGGGTCATCGCGCCAATGTGCGGTGTCAGCCAGATTTGCCGATGTTGCCAGAACGGATGCTCGGCCGTGGGTGGCTCGTCATTGAGCACATCGAGCACGGCATGCTGCAACTGGCCGCTGTCCAGGGCCGCCAGCAGGTCGGTTTCGTTCAAGTGGCCGCCACGGCCCAGGTTGATCAGCTTCGCGCCTCTGGGAAGCGCGGCAAAGGTCGACGCATCGAGGATGCCGCGGGTATCTTCAGTAAGGGGCAGCAGGCAGATCAGGATGTCACATTCATTGAGAAACGACGGCAGTTGGTCGGCCCCGGCGAAGCACTGCACACCGTCGATCCGTTTCGTCGAACGTGCCCAGCCCCTGAGCGCGAAGCCGAAGCTGCGCAAGCGCTCCAGCACGGCGATCCCGAGGTTGCCCAGGCCCAGGACGCCAACCCGTTGCTGCGGCGCCGAAACCCACGGCTGGACCTGCCACTGGTGTTGTCGTTGCTGGGTCAGGTACTCAGGGATGTTTCGATGCAGGGCAAGCACCGCGAAACAGGCATATTCGACGATGGCCTGGACGATACCAGGGTCCAGCATGCGCACGACCT
This sequence comes from Pseudomonadota bacterium, assembly GCA_023388335.1. GTDB lineage: Bacteria > Pseudomonadota > Gammaproteobacteria > Pseudomonadales > Pseudomonadaceae > Aquipseudomonas. Next base: position 2,543 of record JAEWGL010000141.1, read on the forward strand.
CGACCCTGGGCGGCAGGCACGTCAGGTCGAACTGATCGACGCCGGCCGACGTCGCAAAGATCGCCTGCAGGTTCGGGAACGTCAGATGGACATCCTGCGGTGGCAGCCAGGTCGCCAGGTAACGGATGTCGGCGGGGTCGCCGATGTCCGGCCAGAAGCGGACGTCAATGTCCGGCGCGTGCCGTTGGAACAGCGCTTTCCAGGCCAGGCCTCGTTCGCTGTCGACGTTGAAGAGCAGTGTCATGAGACCTCGCAACCCATCCAATGTGTGGGCTTCAGGATGACCGGTTGTGCCGCGATAATCTCCCGTAATCGCTAGCCGAAACGGAAGATTACGCGGCGCCCCCACGGCTTAGCAGCGTGCGGCGATCGCCTTGCCCAACGCTTCGGTGGTGCCGCTGCCACCAATGTCTGCGGTCAGGGGCGCCTCGTGCGGACCCATGGCCAACACGGTCTCGATGGCCTTGAGCACGGCCGCGCCCGCTTCGGCATGGCCCAGATGCTCGAGCATCATGGCGCCGCACCAGATCTGCCCGATCGGGTTGGCGATCCCTTTGCCTGCGATGTCCGGCGCCGATCCGTGGACCGGCTCGAACAGGCTGGGGAAGTTGCGCTCCGGGTTGATGTTGGCCGAAGGCGCGATGCCGATGGTGCCCGTGCAAGCGGGCCCCAGGTCGGAAAGGATGTCGCCGAACAGGTTGCTCGCCACCACCACATCGAACCAGTCCGGGTGCAGGACGAAATTGGCGGTCAGGATGTCGATGTGATACTTGTCGACCTTGACCTCGGGGTAGTGCTGGCCCATCTCGGCCACGCGTTCGTCCCAGTAGGGCATGGTGATCGCGATGCCATTGGACTTGGTCGCCGAGGTGAGGTGCTTTTTCGGTCGGCTTTGCGCCAGGTCGTAGGCGAACTTGAGGACCCGGTCGACGCCGACGCGGGTCATCACGGTTTCCTGCAGCACGATTTCACGCTCCGTACCCGCGAACATCTTGCCGCCGACACTGGAATATTCGCCCTCGGTGTTCTCGCGTACCACCCAGAAATCGATATCTCCGGGCTTGCGGTCGGCCAGCGGCGCCTTGACACCGGGCATCAGCCGGCAAGGACGCAGGTTGACGTACTGGTCGAAGGCCCGGCGAAACTGCAGCAGCGAATCCCAAAGCGAAATGTGGTCGGGCACCACATCTGGCCAGCCCACCGCGCCAAAATAGATGGCGTCGAAACCCTTGAGCGTCTCGAACCAGTCGTCGGGCATCATCTTGCCGTGTGCCAGGTAGTAGTCGGCGCTGGCAAAGTCGAACCAGGTCCATTGCAGGTCCAGGTCGTATGTTTTCGCCACGGCATCCAAAACCCGGACGCCTTCAGGCATCACTTCCTTGCCGATACCGTCACCGGGGATGACTGCAATCTTATAAGTGGCCTTGCTCATAGCGACTCCGAACATGAAGGGGTGATGGACGGAGTGTATGCAGTGTTCGAAGATTAATAATTAGCTTAAAGTGAAATGCATTCTTGATGCTGAGGAAAGAATCATTGAGCGCCATAGACGATCTGAGCTTCTTTCAGCAGGTAGCCACCCGTGGCAGCCTGACCGAGGTCGCGCGCCAACTCGGTCTGTCGCTGCCGGCGGTCAGCAAGCGTCTCAGCCAACTGGAGGCCAGGCTCGGCGTGCAGTTGCTGCAGCGCACCACGCGCCGACTCTCGTTGACGCCCGAAGGTACCCTGTACCTGGAAGGTGGCAGGCCGATCCTGCGTCAGTTGGAAGAGCTGGAGAGCGCGCTCAATACCCAGCATCCAACGCTGCAGGGACGCCTGCGCATCAATGGCACGCTGGGGTTTGGCCGGCGCCACCTGGCGGCTGTGGTGTCCGAGTTCGCCCGCCTGCACCCGCAACTGGAGATCTCGCTGGAGCTGACCAGCCAGCCGCTAAGCTTGCTGGACGACCAGTTCGACATCGGCGTGTACATGGGCGAGCCTCCCGACTCGCGCCTGATCGGCGTACGGTTGCTGGAAAACCCACGCATCCTCTGCGCCTCGCCGAAATACCTTGAAGGCATGCCTGCGCTTACCCACGTCGAGGACCTGGCGCAGCACAATTGCATCGTGCTGCGCCAATTCGGTAGCGATTACGCCATCTGGCGCTTCAGCAAAATGGATAAGCACTACTCGCACAAAGTCAGCGGCACCTTGTCCAGCAACGATGGCGAGGTGGCCGTAAGCCTGGCGCTGGAGGGACACGGGCTGATCCTGCGTTCACGCTGGGATGTGCAGGAACACCTTGAAAGCGGCCGGTTACAGCGGGTGCTGGAACGTTACCAGGCGCCGCCGGCGGACATTTTCGCGGTCTACCAGCATCGCCGGCATATCCCACAGCGCATTTCGGTATTTGTCCAGTACCTTGCCCAGGCGCTGGCAAAGCGTCTGCCGTTCGCAGCTATGAAATAGACGCGCCGCCTCAATCCAGGATCTCAGCTGATGGATAACCCCAGGTCATGGGCTGCCTGACTATTGGTGCATTGCCCAGGCAGGCTGGGCTCTTGTACTTTCAGCAGTGCCCGCTCGGTACGACAACAAAAACGCATCGCTGAGCAATCGCAAGGGTGTCGAACCGGGTTTTGCAGCTGCCGAAAAACCACTTTCAGGACATTTGCCATGAAAACCTTGTCGATGGGCTCTACCTTGTTGTGCATGTCGGTAGCCTGCGCGATGCCGGCGGTAGCGGATCAGATCACCTTCGTTTCTCAAGGCGGCTCGTACCAGGAGGCGCAGACCAAAGCCATTCTCGACCCGGCCGCCAAGCGCCTGAACATCACCATCAAGCAGGACAGCGTCCCGGACGCCTGGCCACTGGTCAAGGCCCAGGGCGATGCGGGCAAACCGGTGTGGGACGTCATCGACACGCCACCCTCCAATTGCCTGCGCGGGGGCCGTGAGGGGCTGATCGAGCCGTTGGACCTGGCAAGGATCCCTAATGCGGCAAAGATGCCTGAAGCCTACCGCACACCCTATTCAGTGGCCTACGAGTTCTATTCCTCGGTGATTGGCTACAACAACCGATCGCTGAAGAAAGCGCCGCAAACCTGGGCTGACTTCTGGAACGTCAAGGATTTCCCGGGTACGCGCGCGCTGCGCAACGACCCCATGGGGACCTTGGAAGCCGCGTTGCTCTCCGACGGCGTGCCACGGGACAAGCTCTACCCGCTGGACGTGAACCGTGCCTACAAGCGCCTGGAGCAAATCAAGCCGGACATCGCCGTGTGGTGGAGTTCGGGCGGGCAGTCGGCGCAGTTGCTCAGCGACGGCGAAGTGGACATGTTGATGATCTGGAATGGCCGGGTCAGCGCAGTGCGCAAGGACAATCCCGATGTGGATTTCACCTTCAACGACGGCATCCTGCAGAACACCCAGCTGTGCATCCTCAAGAACGCACCCAATTACGCGACGGCGGTAAAATTCGTCAACGAAGCCATTTCACCTGACCTGCAGGCCAACCTGCCGCTGTACATCGACTATGGCCCGGGCAATCCGGCGGCGTTCGAAACCGGCAAGTTGAGCGCCGAACGGGCCAGACAATTGCCCAGCGCGCCGGACAACGCGGCACGCCAGGCCTTGCTCTCTGAAGAATGGTGGTCGTCGGCGGCGGGCATCGCGGCCAAGGATCGCTGGCTCAAATTCGTGCAGTAAGACAGCGCCTGGACGAACCTCATGATCGACTACCTCATTCTTGGCGGCGGCAGCGCGGGTTGTGTGTTGGCCGCGCGGCTTTCCGAGCACCCTGACGTGCAGGTCTGCCTGGTCGAGGCCGGCCGGGACATCTCCTTGAGCACCATGCCGGCGGCGATTCGCAGCCGGTACCCGGGGCGTGCGTATCTGGATGTCAGCAACATCTGGCAGCGCCTGCGCGCCAGGATGAGCACGGGCGCGGCCCAGCGACGCTACGAACAGGCGCGCATCCTCGGTGGCGGCTCGGCCATCAACGCGCTGATGACCAACCGCGGTGCACCGGCCGACTACGATGAATGGGAACGGCTCGGCGCCGAAGGGTGGAACTGGAACGCTTGCCTGCCGTATTTTCGCAAGCTGGAAAACGACACCGACTTCAGCGGGCCCCTGCACGGCCACGCCGGGCCCGTCAGGGTCCGACGCACGCCTGAGCGTTTCCTCTCGCCATTCGTGAAAACCGTGATGGCAGTGCTCGACAAACGCGGGCTGAAGCATCGCGAGGACCAGAACGGTGCCTGGGAGGAGGGCGTCTTCGTTGGCGCGATCGGGGTAAGCGAGCAGGGCGAGCGCATCCCGACGTCGGTGTGCTACCTGACCGACGAGGTGCGCCAGCGACCCAATCTAAGCCTGCGCTGCGAGTGCACCGTGGACCGGGTGCTGTTCGAGGGCGCGCGAGCCATTGGCGCTCGGGTGCTCGATCGCCAGGGTAACGCGCAGCAGCTTGCCGCGCGGCAGGTGATCATCTGCAGCGGCGCGATCCACAGCCCGGCTGTATTGCTGCGCAGTGGCATTGGCCCGGCCGCGCAGCTGCGCGAGCTGAACATACCTCTGCTCGCCGACCGCCCCGGGGTGGGCGGCAACCTCATGGAGCATCCATCGATTGCCGTGTCGGCCTTGTTGAGCAAAAAAGGACGCACGCCCTTTGTGGATGAACACCATGAACAGGCCATCGCGCGCTTTTCATCCGGCCTGCCGGGCACCGTGAAATGCGACATGCATGGCGCGATCCTCTCGCGCTCGGGGTGGCACAGTATTGGCTACCGCCTGGGCACGCTCTTCTTCTGGGTCAATAAATCCTATTCGCGCGGCCGCTTGCGCCTGGTGTCCAGTGACCCCTTGCAAGAACCTCAAGTGGATTTCGCCATGCTCAGTGACTCGCGAGATCTGCAGCGCCTGAAGCTGGCCGTGCGGTTTGGCGCAAGTACCTTGCAAGCCCCAGAGCTTGCCGGCCTGCGCAGCCGGGTGTTTCCCTCCAGCTATTCGCCACGGGTGGCCAAGGTGGCGATGCCGGGGGCGTTCAATAGCCTGCAACGGGGCATGCTGAGTCTGCTGCTGGATATCGCCGGGCCGATGCGTGGCTGGTTGGTCGACCGTCTGATAACCCCGGGCGTCACCCTGCAAGCCCTGCTGGCCGACGACGCCGCGTTGAGCGATTTCGTCCAGCGTAATGTCGGTGGCACCTGGCACCCCTCCGGGACCTGCCGCATGGGGCGTGCCGATGATCCCGACGCGGTGACCACCAGCGATGGCCGAGTGATTGGTGTGCATAACCTTAGGGTGTGCGACGCATCGCTCATGCCGAGCATCCCCTGCGCCAATACCAATGTGCCGACCATCATGATCGCCGAGCGGTTGGCCGATGTGATCAAGGCCGAGATTCAGCTTCACACCCGTGAGCGTACGACCGCCTGAACCAGGCGGCCGTCTACCTCACCCCTGAAAACCGACGATGGCCTTGGTTTCAAGAAACGCCTCCAGCCCCCACTGCGCATACTCACGGCCATTGCCCGATTGCTTGTAGCCACCAAAGGGCGCGTGGGCATCCCAGGCGGGGTAGTTGATGTAGACGCTGCCGGCACGCATCTGCAGGGCGATGTCGCGGGCCCGTTCAAGGCTTGCCGATTGTACGTAGGCCGCCAGGCCGAACACGCTGTCGTTGGCCATCTCGACGGCCTGGCGTTCATCCTCGTACGGCTGAATGACCAGCACCGGGCCGAAAATTTCCTCCCGCGCGACACGCATGTGCTGCCCGACGTTGGCGAATATCGTCGGTTGCACGTAGTAGCCACGCTCAAGATGCTCGGGCCGGCCAACCCCACCACAAACAAGCTCTGCCCCTTCTTCAATACCCAGGGCGATCATTCGCTCGATGGCATCGAACTGGCGCTGGCTGATCACCGGTCCCAGGGTCGAGCGGTCGTCATCGGGCGCGCCGAGCCGGTGGGCGAGGGCAGCGCGCCTGGCGATCGCCACGGCCTGCTCGTGCAGGGCGGCTGGTACCAGCATGCGCGTCGGCGCGTTGCACGATTGGCCGCTGTTGCCAAAGCAGCTGTTCACGCCGTTGCTGACGGCCGTCTCGAGCGCCACATCATCGAGCAGAATGTTGGCCGACTTGCCGCCCAGTTCCTGGTGCACGCGCTTGACCGTGGGCGCGGCCAATCGGGCAACCTCGATACCCGCCCGGGTGGAACCGGTGAAGGACACCATGTCGATATCCGCGTGACAGGCCAAGGCCGCGCCCACGCTTGGACCGTCACCGTTGACCAGGTTGAAGACCCCGGCCGGGACCCCGGCGCTGTGCATCACCTCGGCGAAGATCAAGGCGTTGAACGGCGCGATCTCGCTGGGCTTGAGCACCATGGTGCAGCCCGCCGCCAACGCTGGGGCGACCTTGCAGACGATCTGGTTGATCGGCCAGTTCCACGGAGTGATCAATGCCACGACGCCCACCGGATCAAAAGTGATCAAGGTGCTGCCCTGCAGTTTGCGAAAGGCGAAGGTGTCCAGGCTGGCAATCAACGCCTCCAGATGGCGGCGGCCAATACCTGCCTGCCATTGGTGGGCGAGCGCCTTTGGCGCGCCGACTTCCAGTTGAATCGCTTCGGCTATATCGTCATAGCGCTCGAGGAACGCAGCAAGAATGTCGCGCAGCAATTGCTGGCGCTCGCTCGGTGAAGTGCTGGCGAAGGCCGGAAAGGCCCGCTTGGCCGCCCGCACCGCCGCGTCCACGTCGGCCTGACCACCCATCGCGATCTGCCCCAGGGGCTCCTCGGTCGCTGGGTTGATGACGGTAAGGCGATCGTTGCCCGACGGGTCGACCCAGCGACCGTCGATGTAAAACTTCAGGGCGTGTTCCATGGGCGTCGGGTCTCTGGCTGCGGGAAAGGGATGGTTATGCGTTTCCCAGAATAGGCGCGCAATTTTGCTCTGGACAATTTACTAATAGTTGGGACAGACATAAACTCAGGTCATGTCGAACCTTCGCCGAAAGCTTCCCAGTTCCAGTTCCCTGTTCGTCTTCGAGGCGGCGGCCCGCTGTGGCAGTTTTACCCGCGCCGCAGATGAGCTGTGCGTCAGCCAGCCGGCCGTCAGTCGCATGTTGTCACGGCTCGAGGAGCGCCTGGGCGTGCGGTTGTTCGAGCGCGTGCGGGGCGGCGCGCGCCTGACCGAAAGCGGTAGCCTCCTGTTTCGCGCGGTGCAGGAAGGCTTCGATACCATCGGGTCGGCGATCAGCGAAATCGAGGCGCGGGCGTCCGGTATCGAAACCGTCACGCTATCGGTTTCCACAGCCTTCACCACCCACTGGCTGATGCCGCGCATGAGCCGCTTCCACCAGCGTTTTCCCTGCGTCGACATGCGTTATCAACTGATATCGGGGCGCATCGGCGGCCCGCTGGTAGACGTCGACCTGGGCATGCGTTTCATCGACGTCGACAGCCTGAAGGCCACGGATACGCTGGTTCTTCCTGAAATTACCCTGCCTGTGTGCAACCGTCAGTACCTGGCCGATGTAATCGAAGCTAACGCGCCGGGCAAGCTTGCGACGCTGATCAGCATGGACAATCAGGACCGTGGCTGGGCCTCTATTTTCCAGGCACCGAATACCTTGGTCTTCTCCGATTACGCCGTGGTGGTACAGGCGGCGCTGCTGGGCCAGGGCCTTGCATTGGGTTGGTTGAATGTGGTCTCACACTGGTTGGGCGAGGGCGCTCTGGTTCCCGCTGGAGGCGATCCGCGGATCACTTCCCGGCGCTGCTGCCTGGTAGTGCCGGCGAGCCGACCCACGCGCCCGGTGGTCGAGCAGGTACGCGCCTGGATCATCGAGGAAATGCACGCGGACCTCGCCCGGGTCGACGCGTTGTATCCCACTCTTGGGCTGGCGGCGCTGGCTGGATGGGCCGATTGAGCACAGCTGCCGTCCCGTGAGTAAAAAAACAGTAGGTTATGCCTCAACGGGTGGGCAAAACAGAATATTGCGCGAGAAGGGTAGGTCGATAATGGGCCGTTCGAGACGGTTTCATCTTCCTGACCTTTCTTGCGGAGCGCCTTATGTCATTCAAGCAGTTCAAAGCCCTGACCTTTGACGTTGTCGGTACCCTCATCGATTTCGAAGCCGGCATTATCGGCCATGTCCGCGAAGTGGCGGGCGATGCCGGCAAAGCCTGCAGCGATGACGATATTCTCAAAGCCTACCGAGAGGCGCGTGCCGACTCCGAATCGGGCTGGTGGCCAGACGACCTGGAGCGCTGCTATCACCTGATGGCCGCCAAACTGGGCCTGCCGGACAACGACGACTATGCCAAGGGCCTGGCCCTGGCCGTGAAGAACTTTCCGGCATTCCCCGATTCGGTCGAAGCGCTCAAGCGCCTGCGCAAGCACTTCAAACTGGTCGCGACCACCAACTCGCGTATCTGGGCGCTGGACCACATGGCCAAGACCCTGGACGAGCCCTTCGATCTTCGCGTGACCGTCGATGACGTGCGCTTCGAAAAGCCGGACCCACAATTCTTTGCCTACACCCGTGGCGTCCTGTCGACCCAAGGCATCGTGTTCGAAGACATTCTCCATGTCGCCCAAAGTCAATACCACGACATCGGCGTCGCGGTACGCCTGGGCTATCAAGTGTGCTGGATCGAACGCCGGCACGCGCAGAAAGGCACTGGCGGCACGCTGGAAAGCGAGCGTACCGAACCGCATTACCACTACACCTCGCTGGCCCAGCTGGCCGATGCGGTAGAGAAGGAGCTGGGCTAAATACCCTGGCGCTGCGGCACCGCTGCGGCGCCATTTCTCTCTTCGCTGGGGTACTGACATGACTCTTCAGAGCTTGTGGACCGTGACCGCTGAACCCGCGCCTGCACTGCAATCGCTCACCGGCGATCGGCAATGCGATGTGGCGATTATCGGTGGAGGCTATACCGGCCTTTCTGCGGCGCATCACATCGCCATGAGCGGGCGCGAACCCATCGTCATCGAGGCCAATACCTTGGCCTGGGGCGCCAGCGGGCGCAACGGCGGGGTGGTCTCGCCCAAGTTCCGGGTCGGCTTCCCGACGCTCATGGCACGTTTTGGCCGCAACACCGCCCTGCAGATGTATCGCACCGGTTACCAGGCCGTCGACAGCTTGGTCGAGATGGTCGACACACTGGGTTTGACCGAGGCGCGGCTGCAGATGGGCGGACACATCGCCGCAGCGCATAACGCGCATGCGCTGGCCGGGTTGCAAGCCACCGCCAACTGGATCAAGCGCGAAACCGGCGGCAGTTCTTCGGTCATGATCAGCGCCGCTGAAGTCGCCGAGCTGACCGGCTCGACGATCTTCGCCGGGGGCTTGCTCACGCCCAAGGCTGGCGGTATCCATCCGCTGAACTATGCGCGCGGTATCGCCCGCAGCCTGAACGAGCGCGGCGTGAAATTGTTCATCAATAGCCCCGCTGAACAGGTCCGCCAGGAAGGCGGGCGGATGATCGTGCAGACGCCCCAGGGCAGGGTGATCGCCAAGCAGGTGATCTACGCCACCAACGGCTATTCGGACCTGACCCGCTCTACCGAAGTCCTGCACCGCAGGCTGATTCCGTTTCGTAGCGCCATCATCGCCACTGAACCGTTGCCGGCCGCTGTCCTGGCCGGTCTATTACCGGGAGGGCAGGTGTGTGGTGATACCAAGCGCATGCTGCGTTGGTTCCGGGTGGTGGGCGACCGTTTGATCTTCGGCGGGCGTGGCGCCTTCGGCAAGGACGATTCCGGTGCCGCTTTCCGTGATTTGCAGCGCAGCATGGGGGTTGTATTCCCGGCATTGCGCGACCAACCGATTGCGTATCGGTGGTCCGGCCTTGTGGCCATGACGTTGGACTATCTTCCCCATGCCGGCCAACTGGACGACAAGCGCTTTTATGCCATTGGCTATAACGGTGGCGGGGTGGCGATGTCGACATACATGGGCCTGCAATTGTCCGCCATGACGGCGGGCAAGAAGGTCGACCTCGGATTGCTCGGGGGCGAGACATTCAAACCTATTCCATTGCATGCCTTTCGTGCGCCGGGCGTTCGCCTGGCGGCGGGCTGGCAGCAGTTCCTGGACCTGATTGGCCGATGAGCCGCGAGCATTGATCATGCCTCCTATCTTGCACTACTGCCTGCCACCTACCGTGCGACAACTACCGCTGACGGCATTGGCCTTGTCCGGTGATCCGCTGGCGGCAGGCCGGACGACCCATCTGCATGACGCTGCCCAAGGCTACGCCGTGGGCAGCAGCGAGAGCCGCGGCGACGATCTGCTGATCGAGGATTTCCCCTGGGTAGAGCTCGGGATTATCGAGGCCGGTGAACTGACCCTGGAAGGCGAGGGCTTCAACCTCAGCTTGAAGGCCGGTGACTGCTTCGTGATCCCGCGTGGCGTGGCCCTGCGCTGGCAGCACAAGGGCGACTTGCGCCGGTTGTTCATGGTCTTTCCCGGATTGCCCGCCAGTGCCGAGATGCCAGGCCGTGTCTTGAGGATAGACTTGGGGCTGCCTTTGCAACCTTGCAACCCACCCGCGGCTGATGTGTTGCTGACCGCGACTCCGAGGGCCTGGAGCCAGACGCTGTTCACCAGTGCCAACCTGCGCATCGGCCTGTGGGAATGCGAAGCCTATGCGCGCAAGACAATCGAGCCGAGTTATTGCGAGCTGATGCACATCATCGAAGGCGCGGTAACCCTGACGCCCGAGCATGGCGCGCCGTGTTCTGTGCACGCCGGGGAGACGGTGGTGGTGCCCGCCGGTGCCAGCAATGCCTGGACCAGCCTGGAAAAAGTACGCAAGGTGTTCTGCATTCTTGCCTGAATCGGCGGCCGCCAGGCCGCTGTATCACACCGAGCGAAGCAGGCTACGCAGCGGCACGGTGCTCTTGATCACCGGCGACTTGATCACGATGTAGCTGAAGTACTTTTCGATCCCGATGTTCTTGTCCAGGATCGACTCCATCAGTTCCTGGTAGTGCGCAATGCTGCTGGTCATGAAGCGCACCAGGTAGTCGTAGCCCCCACTGATCAGGTGACACTCGAGCACTTCATCAATGTTGCGAATGGTCGACTCGAACTTCACGAAGTCGGAACGCTTGTGGTCCGACAGCGTGACTTCGGTAAAGACCGTCACCGAGTTGGCGAACTTGGCCAGGTTCACATGGGCTTCATAACCACTGATGTAACCGGCTGCCTCCAGGCGCTTGACGCGCTGCAGGCAAGGGCTGGGTGATAGCCCGACGGCTTCGGCGAGGCTGACGTTGGTCATGCGTCCATCTTTCTGCAACTGGACCAGGATATTGATATCGATACGATCGAGCTTGGTTACCGCATCCATTGTTCATCCTCGCGAAGTCTAGCGTGAGTGGCTGTGGTCAGGCATGCAGCGCCTTGTGATGAGCATGAACCAGGTCGGCCAGGCTTGCATATTCGCAGCGCTTGCCATCGAGTGCCTGGGCTGAATGATTCCAGGGCTGGTGATGGTCACGGCGCAAGGTACAAACCGGAAAATCCACCCGCTCGCTCCATGGGTCGTCCACTTCAGTGCTGCGCACCGGTAACAGTTCAGAACGCTGCAATCCTAACCGCTGGAGTGCCTGATCGAGGCTCGCGTGCCAATCACCGGCCTGAGGCTTGATGATGGCATCGAACTCCACGGGCAAGCGACTGGTCAGCGCGTCGGTATCAACGCCGCAGGGCGGTGCGATGATCAGGAGCCGGTAGAACTTGCCCAAGTACTGCAATGCGCCGGGGACGTCTTCAAAAATCGGCCACTGGCTCGAAGCGGTACTAAAGGCAACACTTTCATCCCAGCCTGGAGCAACATGCAAGTGCTGCGCCACACGCTGGTACAGCTGGCCGTGAAACGCCGAAGCGCTCTGGCAAGCGCCGGCGGCAACCAATTCCGTGGCGATCCGTCGATAGACGCTCAACAGTTGGCCGTCGCCGGTCGCCGTGCTGGCCTGCACCGATAACGGACGCAGTCCGTCCAGAATGCCCCGTTCCCAATCGATCAGCGTGCCGAAGGAGAATCCCAAGGCTTTGTACTGGGTCACTTTCATCATCAGCTCCTCGGTATAGCATCCTGTTTCCTGAGTACTCAGGCAAAAGCCCGGCACAGCGAACTGCCCGGGCCCTGTGTTCGTCCATGAAACGTCGTCCGCTCAGGCGCTGGCGGCGGCCAGTGCGGTGTCGAGCATCTGCAAGGCTTCCGCGAGCTCGGCCTGGGTTGTGACCAACGGCGCCAGGAAGCGCACCACGTTGCGGTGCACACCGCACTTGATCACCAGCAGGCCCGCGTCGCGCGCGTGATCGATGATCTCTTGCGCCAGGGCCGCATCCGGGCTCTGCGCGCTGCCCGGCCTGATGATCTCGATGGCCTGCATGAAGCCCAGGCCACGTACGTCGCCAATGCACGGATAGCGTTGCTGCAGGTCCAGCAGGCCTTCGCGCAATTGCGCCGCGAGGCGCTCGCCTTGGCCCAGCAGATCCTGCTCTTCGAACAGGTCCATGACGGCCAGCGCAGCAGCGCAGGCCACCGCGTTACCGCCGTAGGTCCCGCCTAGGCCGCCAGGGGTGGGCGCGTCCATGATTTCGGCGCGTCCGACCACGCCTGACAGCGGCATGCCACCGGCCAAGCTCTTGGCAACGGTGACCAGGTCCGGTTTGATACCGGCATGCTGGAAGCCGAACAGCGTGCCGGTGCGTCCGAAGCCTGCCTGGATTTCGTCGAGGATCAAGACGATGCCATGCTGGGTGCAGCGCTCGCGCAGGGCCTGCAGAAAATCGTTCGGTGCCGCGAGGAAGCCACCGTCGCCCTGCACCGGTTCGATAATGATCGCGGCCACGCGATCGGGCGCGACGTCGGTGGCAAACAAGGTGTCGAGTTCGGCCAGGGCGTCTTCGCTGCTGATGCCGCGATAGGCATTGGGGTAGGTCGCATGGTAGACCTCGGCCGGGAACGGGCCGAAGTTCTGTTTGTACGGTTGGCTCATGCCCGTGAGCGTCACACCCAGCAAGGTGCGGCCATGGAAGCCGCCACGAAACGAAATCACCGCCGGGCGATTGGTGTAGCCACGGGCGATCTTGATGGCGTTTTCCACCGCCTCGGCACCGGAGGTGAACAGCACGCTTTTATAGTGCTCGTCGCCGCCGACCATTTTATTGAGGCGGGCCGCGACCTCGATGTAAGCCTCGTAGGCCACGACCTGAAAGCTGGCGTGGGAGATCTCGCCGACCTGACGGCGCACCGCCTCGACCACCCGCGGGTGGCTATGGCCCACGTTCAACACCCCGATACCGCCAACGAAATCCAGGTAGCGCTTGCCGTCCACATCCCACAGTTGCGCGCCTTCGGCACGGGCCACGACGACCGGGTGGGCGGTAGCGATGCCGCGCGGGACATGCTGGTCGCGCAGGGCCAGGAGGCGGTCATTAGCCGTCAGTGCAGAATTCATAGCTCTCTCCGTAAATGCAGTCAGGGCAGGTAATCAGGCGGTTGCCCGTGGCACCACGATGGTGTCTTCGGGGTGAAGGCGCATCAGCATCGGCGAGCCAATGGGTGGCAGGCTCAGGTTGCCTTCGTGATGGCTGGGCTGGCGCAGGCTGACCGTCGGGCCGCCGTCCAGGTCGACGAAGACCTTGAGGCTCTCGCCCTGGAAAACGATGTCGGCGACGCGCCCACGCAGGCGGTTCCATTCGGGGCCGGCGCTGTCGCTGTCGAGCAGCAGTTTTTCCGACTGCAGGGCCAGGAACAGGTCGCCCGATGGCGGGATAGGGCGGCTGGTGCGCAGGGCCGTGCGGCCCAGTGTCAGGCCGTCGTTGCCGCTGCGCTGCAGGGGCACCAGGGTGCTTTCGCCGATGAAGCTGGCAACGAAGTCGTCGGCGGGATGATCGTGCAGGCGCCGGGGCGTATCGACCTGAACCAGTTGGCCACCGCGCATGATCGCGATGCGGTCGCTCATGGTCAGCGCTTCACGTTGGTCGTGGGTGACGTAGATCATGGTCGCGCCCAGGCGCTTGTGCAGGGCGCGCAGCTCGATCTGCATGGTTTCGCGCAGCTGCTTGTCCAGCGCCGAAAGCGGTTCGTCCATCAGGATCAGTTTCGGTTCGAACACGATCGCCCGGGCCAGCGCCACCCGCTGCCGTTGGCCGCCGGAAAGGGCCGCGATGGAGCGATTTTCATAGCCGCTCAGCTCGACGGTGGCCAGGGCCTGCTTGACCCGGCCGAGGCTCTTGGCCGCGCTTTCGCCCCGGGCTCGCAGGGGAAAGGCGACGTTTTCACCGACCGTCATGTGCGGGAACAGCGCGTAGTTCTGGAACACCACACCGATTTCCCGCTTGTGCGGCGGCATGAGGGTGACATCGCGTTCGCCGAACAAAATGCTGCCGGAGCTGACCCGGATGAAGCCGCCCAGGATGCTCAGCAAAGTGGTCTTGCCTGAGCCGGAAGGGCCGAGCAGCGACATGAACTCGCCGGCTTCGACCTTGAGGTTGACATTGGTCAGCGCCTTGAGGTCGCCGTACTGCTTGCAGACTTGATTGACGCTGACCGATTCAAAACCGTCAGTAAAATTCATGAGGCGTTCTCCATTGGCAGAGCGCGGGCTATTCCCGCCATGTCATTACCGATCCGCTACCGATCAACCCAGGCCGCCGATGTGCCAGGCCTTGATTTCCAGGAATTCGTCCAGCCCGTACTTCGAGCCTTCACGGCCGGTCCCGGACTGCTTCATGCCACCGAACGGCGCGACCTCCATGGAAATCACCCCAGTGTTGAGCCCGACCATGCCGAACTCCAGGCGCTCACCGACACGCCAGGCACGCCGCATGTCCTGGGTGAAGTAGTACGCGCCCAGGCCGTAGGGGGTGGCGTTGGCCATGGCCAGGGCCTGGTCTTCATCCTTGAAGCGAAACAGGGGTGCGACGGGGCCGAATGTTTCTTCGGTGGCCAGCAGCATGTCTGGCGTGGCGCCCAGCAACACTGTCGGTTGAACGAACAGGCCGTCGTTCTGCGGCGCGCCGCCGATGGCAATGCTGGCGCCTTTTTCAAGCGCGTCGCCGATGTGACTGGCGACCTTGTCGACGCCCGCGGCGTTGATCAGCGGGCCGATGGTGACGCCATCGGCCAGACCGTCGCCTACCTTCAACGCGGCAACAGCGCTGGTCAGGCGCTCGGCGAAGCGGTCATAGATACCGTCCTGCACCAGAATGCGGTTGGCGCAGACGCAGGTCTGGCCGGCGTTGCGGAATTTGCTGGTCATCACGCCGGCGACGGCAAGGTCCAGGTCGGCATCGTCGAACACGATGAAGGGGGCGTTGCCACCCAGCTCCAGGCTAAGGCGCTTGATGGAGTCCGCGCATTGGCTCATCAACAGCTTGCCGACGCGGGTGGAGCCGGTGAACGACAGCTTGCGCACGGCCGGATTGGCGGTCATTTCGCCGCCCACCCCGGCTGGCATGCCGGTCAACACGTTGAATACGCCAGCGGGGATACCCGCACGTTCAGCCAGGACTGCCAGCGCCAGCGCCGACAACGGGGTCATCTCCGATGGCTTGACCAGGACCGTGCACCCAGCCGCCAGGGCGGGTGCGCATTTGCGGGTGATCATGGCGTTGGGGAAGTTCCACGGCGTGATCGCCGCGACCACACCGATCGGTTGCTTGAGGACCAGGATTCGGCGATCGGCCGTCGGCGATGGAATGGTGTCGCCATAGACGCGCCGTGCTTCCTCGGCGAACCATTTGACGAAACTGGCACCGTAGGCGATTTCGCCACGCGATTCGCTCAGTGGCTTGCCTTGCTCGGCCGTCATGATCAGGGCCAGGTCTTCCTGGTTGTCCATGATCAGGCTATGCCAGCTTTCGAGCAGGCGCGCCCGCTCGGCCGCGGGCACATCGCGCCACGTAGTGAAACGATCTTGCGCGGCCTCGATGGCGCGGCGGGTCTCGGCGGCCTGCAAGGCCGGCACGCGGGCGATCTCGGCGCCGTCGGATGGATTGGTCACGGCGATCGTCGCGCCGTCGTCGGCGTCGACCCAGGTGCCATTGATGTAGGCACGCTCGACGAGCAGGGAAGGGTCACGCAATTTAGCTTTCAACATGATGAGCGCCTTTGAAGGTCCGAACCATGGAATCGATTGTAAAGAGCACTGGCCAGCGACCGATGCCGAGATGACCTATGCCAAGGGTGGTAGATGCTGAATTAAGGCCGCTGGCAGCAGGCTATGCCGACACCGGGGCCGGGTGGCCACGGTGTCGGCTTCAGATCATCGGGCCTTGGTGCGACCGGCGATCACCACCAGCAGCAACGAGGCCAGGATCAGCAGAGAGCTGATCGCGGCAATGGTCGGGTCGATCTCGTCGCGCAGCGCGGTAAACATGCGCTTGGTCAGCGTCTGGTTGTCGCCACCGGAAATGAACAGGGCCACCACCGTTTCATCCAGCGAAGTGATGAAGGCGAACAGCGTTGCCGACACCACGCTGGGCTTGATCTGTGGAAGGGTCACGGCCATGAAGGCGCGGAACCGGTTCATGCCCAGGCTGCGCGCGACCATCTCCTGGGACATGTCGAAGTTACGCAGCCCCGCCAACAAGGCGATGATCACATAGGGCAGGGCGAGCATGATGTGCGCCAGGATCAGCCCTGTAAGCGTGCTGATCAGGCCGATGCGTGCATAGACGAAAAACACCCCGGCCGCGATCAGGATGATCGGCACCATCATTGGCAGCAGCAACACGATCTGCAGGGTACGGACCACCCGCAAGCTGGAGCTGTTGATGGCGTAGGCGGCGGCCATCCCGACCGGCAGGCTGACCGCCGTCGTGGCCAGCGCGGTGATCAGGCTGACCTTGGAGGCGGCCATCCATTCCCCACTGTTGAAGAACGCTTCATACCAGCGAAACGACCACTCTTTGGGTGGGAATTGCAAAAAGCGCGCCTCGGAAAAAGACATGGGCACGACGATCAGCACCGGCAGGATCAGGTACAGCAGGATCGCCGCGACCAAGACGACGAAGAGCACTTGGGAAAGGCGGACATGGCGCAGGTTGGCAAGCATTTTCATCTAGCGTGCTCCCAGGATGCGTTCGATGGGAATGAACCGATTGATGCCCCAGAAAATCAGGAACACCACCAGCAGCAGGACCAGCCCCACGGCGCTTGCAGCGCCCCAGGCGTGATACAGCTCGACGTTGCGCTGCACCAGCATCGAGACCAGGATCGTGCGGCCACCGCCCAGCAGTTCCGGCGTGATGAAGAAGCCCAGGCAGATCACGAACACCAGGATGGAGCCGGCCATCACCCCTGGCGCGGCCATCGGCAGGAATACCCGGCGGAAGGTGTAGAAGGGTTTGGCGCCCAGGCTCTCGGAGGCCTGCATCAGGTCTTGGGGAATCTTGCGCATCACCGAGTACAGCGGCAGCACCATGAAGGGCAACATCACGTGCAAGGTACCGATCACGGTGCCGGTGGTGTTGTGCATCAGGTTCAGCGGTTGGTCGATGATGCCCAGGTCCATCAACGTCTGGTTGACCAGCCCGCGGCGTTGCAGCAGCACCAGCCAGGCGTAGGAGCGCACCAGCACGCTGGTCCAGAAGGGAATGATCACGCAGACCAGGATCAGATTGGCCCAGAAGCCTTGCAGCCGTGAGGCGGCATAGGCAATGGGGAAGCCCAGGAAGATCGAAAGGATGGTCACCAGCAGGCTGATCTTGAAGGTCAGGGCGAAGGTGTCCCAGTAGATGCGCTCTTGAAAGATTCGAACGTAATTGCCCAGGGAGAAGCCTTCTTCGGTCTGCACCGACTGAAATGCCAGCCAGCACATCGGCAGGATCAGCAGCACCACCACCATGACCAGCGCTGGCAACAGGAGCAACAGCATCGACGCGTTTTCCTTGTGCTCTTCACGGGCCAAGGCTTGCGTGGTGGTGGACGGCGGGGGGCGCACACCGTCATTGCGTTCGGGGGTGGATTTGGCGAGATAAGCATTGGACATGATGGCCTCCCATTGCTGTTTCAAAAAAGCGAGCCCCAAAACGGTGTCTGGAGCGCGCCTGTCTTCACGGGGCGGATAGCGTGAGGAGAAAATCCGGTTATTTCTTCTGGATGAAGGACAACCAGCGCTCTTCCGCCTTGACGCCTTCCTGCGAAGCCCACCATTGGGACGACAGAAGCGCCTGACGCGCGATGTTTTCTGGCGAAGAAGGCAGTTTGGCCGCTCGCTCGGCGGGGATGACGTTGGTCTTGAACGCTTCGGGGTTCAGTGGGCCGTAGTCGATGATCAACGGCAAGGCGGCTTGGAGCTTGGCATCGATGGCTTCGTTGACGAACCGCATCGCCGCGTCCTTGTGCTTGGTGCCCTTGAGCACGCAGAGCGAGTTGGTTTCCAGCACGCCCTGGTTGTAGTCGAAGGCCACCGGGGCGCCATCGGCCTGGACCGCCGTGATCCGGCCATTCCAGGCCTGGATCATGTCCACTTCACCGTCGCTGATCAGCTGCGCGGACTGCCCGCCCGAGGTCCACCAGGTGGAAATGTCCGGCTTGATCTGCTCAAGCTTCTCGAACGCGCGGTCCACATCCATGGGGTATAACTTGTCCGGCGCGACGCCGTCGGCCATCAAGGCAATTTCCAGGGTAGGACGCGGCAGGTTGCGCAGCGCGCGTTGGCCGGGAAACTTGTCGGTGTCCCAGAAATCAGCCCATGTCTTGGGCACGTCCTTGCCTTTGAAGGCATCGGTGCGATAGGCCAGCACCGTGGAATAACTGATGTAGCCGACGCTGTAGTCATCCTTGAGCTCGGCAGGCAATTGCGCGGCATTTGGGATCAATGCCAGGTCCAGCTTCTCGAACAGGCCTTCCTGTTGGCCACGAATGCAATCGCCTGTGGGCACGTCGACCACGTCCCAGCTTATCTTCCCGCTTTCAACCTGAGTCTTGATGATGGGGTAGGCCTTGGGCGAGCTGTCCTGCTTCAAGGTCAGGCCGAGCTTTTTCGCGGCCGGCTCGAGAATCGCCTTGCTTTGCGCTTCCTGGTAGGCGCCGCCTTGGGACACGAACGTGATGTCTTCGGCTAGCGCAACGTTTGCACCGACTGTCAGCAATGCGAAACCGGCACCTTGAAGCGCGCGGATCTGGGAAGTTTTCATTAGGAAGGCTCCTGATGGGGGCAGGGGATGAACGCGCTGGAGATATTGTTGTTTTTGGGTCGTTCTGCAGGACCATGGTTTCTAATGTAACGGCATGGCCAAGGCGAAAGGAGGCACAAATGCGCCATGCCAAAGCGCTTTATGTTGTATTGCGGGGGATAGACAGCATGTCCTGCGCCACGCCGTGGAGGCCGCGCAAATCAGGGGCGGGGGGTGTGGGGCTAGCGCGTGCCTGAGGGCGTTGCCGGCGAAAGCGCCGGCACAGACAGCACGCTAATCAGGATAGCGAGAACGCTCCAGCCTGGAAGGAAGTGATCCTCGATCCGTCATCACTGACCTGCAGGACGGGCCGGGCATGCCAGAGGAACCGATGTCGACTTCGGCCCCTCGGCAGGGTCAATGCGCAAACTACAGGGTAGGGACCCCGACACTCGCGAGTTTTTTCATGATGTCAGCCAGCGATCCTTCATATTCCCAGGTTTGTACCGTGCCATGCGGGCACTCGATGAAAATATACGCTTCGGTTACAGAGAGTATCCGTTCTACTTTGATGAGCTTTCTAACCAATGGCACAACGGGAAGTTCGTCAATGATCAATTGCCTCGCGGTGTCATAACC
>JAEWGL010000173.1 GCA_023388335.1 Pseudomonadota bacterium
GCTGCCTGCTGGCCATCTTCCTGACCGCCCCCGAACTGGTCGGCGGCGCCCTGCTCGGTGCCCTGGCCGGCTTGCTCACGGCCCAGCGCCGTGGCTACGACCGCGCCGACCGGCAGAGCGGGCTCTACAGCTACAACGGCGTGCTGATCGGGCTGCTGATCAGTCACGCCCTGCCCTGGTCGGCGATTCTGCCACCGCTGATCATTGCCGCTGGCGGCCTGAGCAGCATCCTCGTGCACCAGTGGCTCAAGCGCCCGGGCAACGGCTTTGCGGCCTATACCGCACCCTTTGTCCTGCTCGGCTGGGGCGTGCTGTCACTGGCTGAACCCGCTGCGGCCAGTGCGCCGGTGGCGGCCAACCCGCTGTACGCCCTGGCCCGGGGGTTGGGCCAGATCTTCCTGCTCGACACGCCGCTGGCGGGCTTGCTGATCGCCACAGGCCTGTTCATCGCCAATCGCTACGCGACGTTGTGGGCACTGCTCGGCTCGGCGCTGGGGGGCAGCGTTGCCTTGATCATGGGTGAGGCCCAGACTGCCTGGATGGGGTTGGCTGGCTTCAACGCGGCACTTGCGGCATTAGTCTTCAGCCAGGCAGACAAGACCCCCTGGTTGCCGCTCTACGCCATTTGCGCGGCAATAGGCCTGCAGATTCTCTCAGCATCGTTGCCGCTGCCTGGACTCACCGCCCCCTTCGTCATGGCCTGTTGGCTACTGCACCTGGCGCCACTGAGCCTGAACGCAGCCAAGCGCAAGGTTGCGCAACGCGGCAGTTGCACAACCGCCCGCGAGCCTCCTAGGCTGTAGCTTCACCCTCCAGGAAATACGCCGCACCCATGGACACCCCGCAAACCTGGCGCGAACGGTTGTATGTCGTGGTCTTCCAGAGCGATACCATCGCCGGTCGGCGCTTCGACAAGATTCTCCTGTTGATCATCCTCGCCAGCCTGGTGACGGTGATCCTCGACAGCATCGATGCGGTGCACCGCGGCTATGGCGGGGTGCTGGCCGGAATCGAGTGGGGTTTCACGGCAATCTTCCTAGTCGAATACCTCACGCGCCTGTACACCTCGCCCAAGCCGTTGCGCTACGCCTTCAGCTTCTATGGCCTGGTCGACCTGCTGGCGATCGTGCCGGGGATCATCGCCCTGTACTACAGCGATGCCCAGTACCTGCTGATCGTCAGGGTGATCCGCATGCTGCGGATCTTCCGCGTGCTCAAGCTCAGCCCGTACCTCAAGCAGGCCAACTACCTCCTCGCGGCACTGCGTGGCAGCAAGCAAAAGATAATCGTATTCCTGGTCAGCGTTTCGACCCTGGTTACCGTGTTCGGCACCTTGATGTACGTCATCGAAGGCCCCGAGCATGGCTTCACCAGCATTCCCAAGGGCATCTACTGGGCCATTGTCACCCTCACCACCGTCGGCTATGGGGATATCGTACCCACGACGTCCCTGGGCCAGGTGCTGTCAGCGCTGGTCATGATCACCGGTTACTCGATCATCGCCGTGCCTACCGGCATCTTCACCGCGGAGCTGGCCAACGCCCTGCGTGGCGAACAGCTGCAGCAGGATTGCCCGACCTGCGCCAAGAAGCACCACGAGCATGACGCGGCGTTCTGTTCGCGTTGTGGCAATGCCTTGTTCCCCAAGCAATAGCCGCGGCTTCGGGGTCGCGGCACCGGCCTCGTCGCGGCCAGCACTGACAGCGTTATAAACAAAGCGTTTTTTGTTCTTTAAACGGCCGTTAGCGAACCGCTATAGTCGCTGGCAGAATGCCGTTAACCCCGACTAGAACAAGGAACGCGTCGTGAAAAGACTCTTCAGCGCCTCGCTGCTGGCCGCTGGCCTCGCACTGGGCAACCTGGCCCAGGCCGCACCTACTCTGTTAAACGTTTCCTACGACGTGATGCGCGATTTCTACAAGGACTATAACCCCGCGTTCCAAAAGCACTGGGAGGCCGAGCACAACGAGAAGGTCACTGTGCAGATGTCCTTCGGCGGCTCGAGCAAGCAGGCACGTTCGGTGATCGACGGCCTGCCGGCCGATGTCATCACCATGAACATGGCCACCGACATCAATGCCCTGGTCGACAATGGCAAGCTGGTGCCGGACAACTGGGTCAGCCGCCTGCCGAACAACAGCGCGCCGTTCACCTCGGCCACCGTGTTCATTGTCCGCAAAGGCAACCCCAAGACACTGAAGGACTGGCCTGACCTGCTCAAGGACGGCGTACAGGTGATCGTGCCCAACCCCAAGACCTCCGGCAACGGCCGCTACACCTACCTCTCGGCCTGGGGCTACGTGCTCAAGAACGGCGGTGACGAGACCAAGGCCCGCGACTTCGTCGGCAAGCTGTTCAAGCAGGCACCGGTGCTGGACACCGGCGGCCGCGCCGCCACCACCACCTTCATGACGAACCAGATTGGCGATGTGCTGGTGACCTTCGAGAACGAAGCCGAGATGATCGCCCGCGAGTTCGGGCGCGACCAGTTCGAAGTGATCTACCCCAGTGTCTCCGCCGAGGCCGAGCCGCCGGTCAGCGTGGTGGACAAGGTCGTGGAGAAAAAAGGCACCCGCGCGGCGGCCGAGGAATACCTGAAGTACCTGTGGTCACCCGCCGCCCAGGAAATCGCCGCCAACAACTACCTGCGCCCGCGCGATGCCACCGTGCTGGCCAAGTACACCGACCGTTTCCCGAAAGTCGACTTCCTGTCGGTGGAGAAGACCTTCGGTGACTGGCGCACCGTGCAGAAAACCCACTTCAACGACGGTGGTGTGTTCGACCAGATCTACAGCGGGCAATAACCGCCACCCGCCAACGCCCTCCTGTAGGCGCACGCCTACAGGAGGGCGTTGGCGGCATACGAGAATGACACACGCATCGAACTTTCCCGCCACTTGACCAATCAGTTCCTTGAGTAACCCCTTCCCCGCTCGCCCCGGACCAAGGAGTACTCCAGTGCTGCGTCGTCTTTCCCTGCTTCTGCTTGGCTGTCTGCTGAGCACTCACTTGCTGGCTGCCGAGCCAGTCCCTGCCGAGGAAACCCCGGCCGAACCCGAACCCATGCTCCAGGGCGGCCTGCTCGGCGCCCTGGCCGACGGCCTGGACAGCGCCGCCAAGGACCTGGACCTCGATGCTCACCTGGTCGATGCCTGGCGCCTGCGCAACGACCGTGCAGCCAAGGAAATGCAGCGCCTGGTGTCCCGTCACTCGGCCAGCGACTCGCTGCAACTGACCGGAGATTTTCTGCTGCTGACCCTGGCCTGGGCCGCAAGCTTCGGGGTCCTTACCACCCTGGGCCGCCGGGCCGCCAGGCGTAGCGCCCGCAGCCAGTGGCTGGGCCGGCGCAAGCGGCTGCATAGCCTGCTCGGCTACCTGCTGCCTTACACCCTGCCCGCCCTGGCCAGCCTGCCGTTGACGCTGTACGCCAGCCGCTTCCTCGACCCGTCGGTGGCGCGCGCGCTGGGCTTGAGCCTGGCCTATGCCACCAGCAGCGGGCTGTTCTCCACCTCGATCATTCTGTGCCTGATCACCGTGTTCGATGCCGGCCACAAGCGCAGCGCGGTCGCGGTGATCCGCCGCCTGGCGCCACGGCCGCTGTTCATGATCGGCTTTCTCGCGGCCTGGAGCGACGCGCTGACCAGCGCACAGATCGCCCGCCAGCTCGGGGGTAACATCACCAGCAGCATTGCCGTGTTCACCGGCCTGCTGGCGACCCTGGTGTTCGCCAGCCTGGTGATCCGCCTGCGCCGCCCCGTGGCGCACCTGATCCGCAATCGTTCGCTCAAGGACCGTCTGCAACACCGCGCCCTGCAGGAGACCCTGCGGGTCTTTTCCAATGTCTGGTACCTGCCGATCCTGCTGATGATCATGGTCTCGGCGATCCACCTGATCGGCGCCGGCGAGGAAAGCCAGAAAGCCCTGCAGAAGGCCTTGCTCACCACGGTGCTGCTGGTCGGCACGGTATTCCTCAGCACCGTGCTGCAGCACCTGTTCACGCCGCGCGAAAACAACCCACCACCCAAGCTTCGCCCCTACAAGGAGCTGCTGCGCAGCCTGGCCCATGCGCTGCTGCGCATTGTCATGGCGGTGGCCTTCATCGAGTTGCTCGGACGCATCTGGGGCTTCTCGGTGATCGACTTCGCCCTGCGCAACAGCCTGGGCCGGGCAATCAGCGATTCACTGAGCAGCATCGGCCTGATCCTGCTGGTGACCTGGCTGCTCTGGGTGGTGCTCGACACCGCCATCCAGGAGGCGCTCAAGCCCGCCGTGGGCCGACGCACCACACGCCAGCCAAGCACGCGGGTGCGGACCATCCTGCCGATGTTGCGCAATGCCATCAAGATCATCCTGGTGGTGATCTGCACCATCACCACCATGGCCAACCTGGGCATCAACGTCGCGCCGCTGCTGGCCGGTGCCGGGGTGGTGGGCCTGGCCATCGGTTTCGGCTCGCAGCAGCTGGTGCAGGACGTGATCACCGGGCTGTTCATCCTCATCGAAGACACCATTGCCATCGGCGACTGGGTGGTGCTCGACTCCGGCCACGCCGGTACGGTGGAGAGCCTGACCATCCGCACCCTGCGCCTGCGTGACGGCAAGGGCTTCGTGCATTCGGTGCCGTTCGGCCAGATCAAGGCCGTCACCAACCAGTCGCGGCAGTTCGCCTATGCGTTCTTCTCGGTACAGTTCACCTACGACAGTGATGTCGATGCGTCCTTGGGGCTGATCCATGAGGTTGGCCAGTCGATCAGCAACGATCCACTGCTGCGCATCAACCTGCAGGGGCCCTTGGAGGTGTTCGGGGTCGATCGGATGGACTTGAACGGGTTCGTACTCACTGCCCAGTTCCGCACCATTTCTGGCGGGCAGTATGCAGTGAGCCGCGCGTTCAACGAGCGGCTGAAAAAGCGTGTGGACCAGACCGATAACGTCAGCTTCGCGCAGCTGTATCCCATGCCCGCCGGAATGCGCGCAGAGACAGCCTGACCGGCTTGCCCGCGCCTACCGGGGCCTGAGCCCGCGGTTCTAGCGATCTTGCCTGAATATCAAGGCTTTCAAACCACCCGCCGGATCCGCATCCGCAAACTCCGGCGGGTTCTCCAGCCGCTCGACGAAGCGCAGGCCAGGCGCCTGCTCGGCCATGCCCTGGATCAGGAAGTCCGGGCCAATCGCTGGGTCGTTCACACAGGCCAGCACCGTCCCGCCCGCCGTCAGCAGCTCCGGCAAGCGGTGCAGGATCTTGGCGTAATCCTGGGTCAGGGCGAAGCTGCCCTTCTGGAAGGTCGGCGGGTCGATGATGATCAGGTCATAGGGGCCGTACTTGCGCACCTTGCCCCACGACTTGAACAGCTCATGGCCGAGAAAGGCCACCTGGCCCAGGTCATGGCCATTGAGCCGGTGGTTGTCGCGACCGCGGCTCAGCGCAGCCTTGGCCATGTCCAGGTTGACCACCTGTTCGGCGCCGCCGGCAATCGCCGCCACCGAGAAGCCGCAGGTGTAGGCGAACAGGTTAAGCACGCGCTTGCCCGCCGCCTGGTCCCGCACCCAGCGACGGCCATAGCGCATGTCGAGGAACAGGCCGTTGTTCTGCCGTATCCCAAGGTCCAGCAGATACTTCAGTCCGTCCTCGACCACTTCGCGTTGCTGGCAGGGCTCGCCCAGCAACCATTGCCCAGGACTGTCCGGCAGGTAACGGTGCTGCAGCAGGATCGCCTGGCCGGTCCACT
The DNA here is from genome assembly GCA_023388335.1 of Pseudomonadota bacterium. Taxonomy (GTDB): domain Bacteria; phylum Pseudomonadota; class Gammaproteobacteria; order Pseudomonadales; family Pseudomonadaceae; genus Aquipseudomonas. Next base: position 5,730 of record JAEWGL010000173.1, read on the forward strand.
GCGCTCGCTGGGCCAGCGAGCGCAGCATCGCTTCCAGTTGCGCCAGCTGGCCCTCGCCCGGTTCGCGGAACAAGGCCACCAGCAGCACGCCCTGTAGCCAGTCGACGGTGATCTGCTCGAGCCCCGGCCAGCAACGGCCACGGCCATGGAACAGGCGGCGGGTTTCTTCGGGAACGGGATCAAGGGCCGCGAGCAACTGTTGCTCTAGGGTGTGAATCACTGAAGTCATGGCAAGGTCGCAAAACGAAAAGGGAGCATTCTACTCCCATCGCCCTGCGCAGGCTTACTCCGGCTTGACCACTGCTCGCCGCGCAGCCGATCGGAACCACCAGCCCTGCTGCATGCCCGCCGCAGCCAGCAGGATGGCCGCCACGCCCACCCACTGCAGCAGGTGCAGACGGTGACCGAAGGCGACCCAGTCGACCAGGATCGCGGCGATCGGGTAGATGAACGACAGCGCGCCGGTCAGCGCCGTGGGCAGGCGCTGGATAGCGCTGTACAGCAACACGTACATGACGCCGGTGTGAACCATGCCCAGGGTCACCAGGCTGGCCAGCGCGGGAATCTCTGTGGGCAAGCCACCGATATTGGCCCAAGGCGCCAGCAGCACAATGCCAGTGCACACCTGCACCAACGCGATCAGGTGCGGCGACGTACCGCTCAGACGCTTGATGATCAAGGCCGCCACCGCATACAGCAGGGCTGCGCCCAGGGCCAGGGCGATGCCCACCAGGTAATCGCTGCCGCTGCCCTGCTCGCTGCCGTGGGCACTGACGATGGCGAGCATGCCGACAAAGGCCAGACTCAGCCAGAACAGCTTGGGCGGGGTGATTTTCTCACCGAGAAACAGCGCGGCAAGCCCTACCAGCATGAAGGGCTGGACGTTGTACACCGCCGTACCGATGGCAATCGAGGCCCGCGAGTAGGAGGCGAACAGCAGGACCCAGTTGCCGACGATCGCCACGCCGCTCACCAGCGCCAACAGGAAGGTGGTGCGGCTGAGCACATCCGGTTTCAGAAAGCCCATGGCGGCGCAGATCAACAGCAAGGTCCCGGCCCCGAATACACAGCGCCAGAACACCACGTCCAGTACCGGCTGCCCGGACACCAGCACGAACCAGCCAATGGTCCCGGAAATCAGCATGGCGGCGACCATTTCCAACGAACCGCGACGTAGCGAACTGTCCATCTCACACCTCCTTCAACGATGGCAACAGTATGCCCAAGGCTGTGAGGCACCCTCCAGCGGCTAAGCAAGGCAAAAATTGATATCTACCTTTACTATCAAGGCACATTTCTGTTTTTACCCACGAGGACAGTATGACCGACGCTATCGACCAACTGCTGATCACGGCCCTGATGGAAGACTCACGCCGCTCGCTCAAGGCCCTGGCGCAGCTCAGCGGCCTCTCCGCGCCCAGCGTCAGCGAGCGTCTGCGCCGCCTGGAGGAAAGAGGCGTGCTGCGCGGCTATACCGTCGAGATCGATCCACGCTGCTTTGGCTACCAGCTCCAGGCAATCGTGCGCATTCGTCCGCTGCCTGGGCAACTGCATGAGGTGGAACGCCAGATCATCGCCATCCCGGAGTTCACCGAATGCGACAAGGTTACCGGTGAGGATTGCTTCATCGCCCGCCTGCAGGTGCGCTCCATGGAACAGCTCGACACCTTGCTGGACCGCCTCAATGTGTTGGCGGAAACCAATACCGCGATCATCAAGAAGACCTCGGTGAAACGCCGGTTGCCGCCGATGAAGTGACCCGATCAAATTTTGTACACAAAGATGTCACCTTAGGTGCCATTTTTGTGTGCACTTAATCGAGCAATGCACCTTCTTGTTACATTTTAACCAGCAACTTATTTGACCAATTGATCAACTAATTCGAAGTAATAAAAAATAAAATTGTTCGATTGGTCAGCTTATATTTACCTATTTTCATAAAGTTAACTTTCCCCGATACAACTTTGAAATAAGCATCCGTTCGATCTTGTAAACTCTCTGGCATAAAACTGGCTTTAGCGTGTAGGAGTTTTGTATACAAATCTAACAAAACATACACACACAATGCTGCGAGCGGCCGCTTCAAATCCGGTTGCTCACGCCCTGAACCAGTGATGCCAACGCCTGCACCGACGAGATGGCGCGCCCGTGCGCATGCCCGCTCCATCGCAGTCCGCACGCATCAGGAGCCTGACGAATGAGTAACAGCCTCGACCTTGCCCCTGAACTTTCCGTTGCCAGCTCTAGCTCCTCCTCCACGTTTGCCGGCGCACCGCCTGCGGTGGAAATCAGCCCCCGCCTGCATAATCGTGACCTCGCTCCAACCCGGGCCGAAGGTCGACGCTGGGGGCGCTACAGCATCTTCGCGCTGTGGACCAACGACGTGCACAACATCGCCAACTACTCGTTCGCCATGGGGCTGTTCGCACTAGGCCTGGGTGGCTGGCAGATCCTGCTGTCGCTGGCGATCGGTGCCGCGCTGGTGTACTTCTTCATGAACCTGTCCGGCTATATGGGACAGAAGACCGGCGTGCCCTTCCCGGTGATCAGCCGCATCGCCTTCGGTATCCACGGCGCGCAGCTACCGGCGCTGATCCGCGCGGTGATCGCCATCGCCTGGTTCGGCATCCAGACCTACCTGGCTTCGGTGGTGTTGCGCGTCCTGCTCACCGCCGTCTGGCCGCATCTGGCGGCCTACGACCAGGACAGCCTGCTGGGCCTGTCGAGCCTGGGCTGGGTGTGCTTCGTGGCGATCTGGCTGGTGCAACTGGTGATTCTGGCCTACGGCATGGAGATGGTAAGACGCTACGAAGCCTTTGCCGGTCCGGTGATCCTGCTCACCGTGGCCAGCCTCGCCGGGTGGATGTACTTCCAGGCCGATACGCGCATCGCCTGGTCGGTGGCCGAGCCGCTGACGGGCTTCGAGATGTGGCGCAACATCTTTGCCGGTGGTGCACTGTGGCTGGCCATCTACGGCACGCTGGTGCTCAATTTCTGCGACTTCGCGCGCTCCTCGCCGTGCCGCAAGACCATCCGCGTCGGCAACTTCTGGGGCCTGCCGGTCAACATCCTGGTCTTCGCCGTGATCACGGTGGTGCTGTGCGGGGCGCAGTTCCAGATCAACGGGCAAATCATCGACAGCCCGACGCAGATCGTCGCGACCATCCCCAACACGCTGTTCCTGGTCCTGGGTTGCCTGGCCTTCCTGATCGTCACCGTGGCGGTGAACATCATGGCCAACTTCGTCGCGCCGGCCTTCGTCCTCAGCAACCTGGCGCCACGTCACCTGAACTTCCGCCGCGCCGGCTTGATCAGCGCAACCCTGGCGGTGCTGATCCTGCCGTGGAACCTGTACAACAGTCCGCTGGTGATCGTCTACTTTCTCTCCGGCCTCGGCGCCCTGCTCGGCCCGCTGTATGGCGTGATCATGGCCGACTACTGGTTACTGCGCAAAGGCCAGGTCAACGTGCCTGAGCTGTACAGCGAGCACCCCAGCGGCGCCTATCACTACCACCGCGGCATCAATCTGCGCGCGCTCGCTGCATTCATCCCGGCGGCGCTGTTGGCGATTGTCCTGGCGCTGGTGCCGAACTTCCACAGCGTCGCGCCCTTCTCCTGGCTGATCGGGGCCGGCATCGCCGCCGCCCTCTACCTGTTGATCGCCCCACGCCATACCCATTACCTGGACATCAGCGGTGAAAGCATCGCCGTCGACCACAGCAGCCATTGATTGCGGAGAGCCGTTCATGCGCATTCTGATCGTCAACGTCAACACCACCGAAGCCATCACCCAGGCCATTGCCGAACAGGCGCGCAGCGTCGCCGCGCCGGGCACCGAGATCGTCGGCCTGACGCCCTGGTTCGGGGCCGAGTCGGTCGAGGGCAACTTCGAGAGCTACCTGGCTGCCATCGCCGTCATGGATCGGGTCATGGCCTATGAGGAACCCTTCGATGCGGTGATCCAGGCCGGCTACGGCGAACATGGCCGCGAAGGCCTGCAGGAGCTGCTCGACGTACCGGTGGTGGACATCACCGACGCGGCCGCCAGCACGGCCATGTACCTGGGCCATGCCTACTCGGTGGTGACCACCCTGGACCGCACCGTGCCATTGATCGAAGACCGCCTCAAACTGTCGGGCCTGTACGACCGTTGCGCCTCGGTGCGCGCCAGCGGCCTGGCGGTGCTGGAGCTGGAGGCCGATCCGCAACGGGCGGTGGAGGCCATCGTCCACCAGGCCGAGCGCGCGGTGCGGGACGACAAGGCAGAAGTGATCTGCCTGGGGTGCGGGGGGATGGCCGGACTCGACGAGCAGATCCGCCAGCGCACCGGCGTGCCGGTGGTCGACGGCGTCAGCGCGGCGGTGACCATCGCCGAGTCACTGGTACGCCAGGGCTTGAGCACCTCGAAAGTGAGGACCTATGCGACGCCTCGGGCCAAGCGGATCATCGGTTGGCCGATGCGCTTTGGTCGCTAGGCCTGAGCGCATTCAGCTCGGGCAGGCCTGCTCGCCGCCATCGAGCCCCTGGCGGTAGTTGCGGCTGAGCAGGCTGGCCTTGCCATCGTGCCAGGTCAGGGTCAGGACATAGAGAGAGTCGAAATCGTCACCGTTCCAGTCGTCGGTGATCACCTGCTCCTCACCCAGTGCCTTGCCGGCCACGGCGTTGATCAGGTCGGGCAGGTAGCCGTGCGACCAAGCGGTATAGACCGTTGCGTTACGGTACTTGTCGCTGAGCAGCTCTTCAGCGAGATCGTCGGTGTCGTTGGCTCCGAAGTCGATGTTCACCGGCAAGCCCAGCTTGATCGCGCTGGGGCTGATGGTCATCAGCGGACGAATATAGCTGTACGTGTCGTCGCGGCTACCCTCCTCGACATGGCGCGAGGGATTGGCGGCAAAGACATAGTCGGCGTTGCCGAATTTCTCGGGGAGCAGGGTCGCCAGGTCAAGCGCGCGGTTGAGCCCCTGGCAGTTGAGCTGGCCCAGACCTTCTCCGGGTTTCTCGGCATGGCGCAGGAACACCAGGGTCTGGGTCCCATCGACCGGCTCGGCACGGCTTTCCACCACCTCAAGCACCAACGGCGCAACGACAGCGGCAAACCCCATACCCATCAGCAGGTGACGGTGACGGACAACCAAAGCAGGCAACTTCATGAAGAGGGACTCTTGCGGCGAAAGGGATTGGCTGCCCCCAACCTGACTTCCACGGCTTGCGCCGGAAAGATCCTCAGGCTTGCGTCCTGCAAGCGAGCGAGCATCAGAGTGTCATACAGCCGATTGGTTCATCCCTGAGGTGCCATCCTTGAGCCCGATGCACTTTAGCCCGGGCATGTTTCCGTATTAAGTCACCGCTCAATCGTCGCGGGTCAACACCTCGAGCAGTTCGATCTCGAAGGTCAGGTCTGCGTTTGGCGGGATAGAACCGACGGCGCGTTCGCCGTAGCCCAAGTGCGCCGGCACCAGCAGTTTGCGCTTGCCGCCGATGCGCATGCCCATCAGGCCCTGGTCCCACCCTTTGATCACTCGCCCGGTACCGATCACACACTGGAACGGCTTACCGCGTGACCAGGAGGAATCGAACTCGCTGCCATCGGCCAGCCAGCCGGTGTACTGGGTGGTGATCAGGGCGCCCTTGACCACGGCCCTGCCGTCGCCTTCGTGGATGTCGGTTACTTGCAGTTCACTGCTCATGCTGGCTCTCTTGAGGCGGATTTCAAGTCCGCCTTTTCTCAGGAATGCGCCGGTTTTGCAAGGCCGCGAGAAGTTTCATGCTGGTGCCTCGACGAGCGTCTGCCACCGTCGGCCCACACGATCGCCGCCGCTGCCCACTGGTCCCCACGTTGCAGGAACTGGATGCGGGACACGAGCAGGTCTAGCTGAACTGCTCCATGACCTGCTGGCCGGTCATTTCCTGGGTCGGGTTGGCGAAACAGTAGAAGGCCGGCTTTTCGTCCACGTAGACCTGCAGGTCGAAATTCCAATCGGTGTCGCCCTCCAGTATCCCAACAGGGACGGCGTCGAAGCCTCCGGCCTTCAGGCGATAGAACAGGTGCGTACCGCACTGGCTGCAGAAGCCACGCTGGGCCCAATCGGAAGAATCGTAGATGCTCGGCTCGGCACCGCTGTAGCGAGCTTGCTGGGTGCTGTGCACCACCATTAGCGGGCCGCCGCCCCACTTGCGACACATGCTGCAGTGGCAGGCATTGACGCTGGCGTTGTCCAGCACCACCGTGACCTTGATCGCGCCGCAAAGGCAGCTGCCGTGTTTTTCCAGGGACATGGGGTAGGCTCCTGTTGGAGGGCAGATTTGGAGTCTAGCAGTGGGCGGTGGTTGTACCCGGGTTGGTTGTCGCCTGGCCACTGTGTGCGTGCCTTGCCGGAGCGCCGGACCGGCTGCGATGGGCTGCAAAGCAGCTCAACCCCTGCAATCGCGTTGTATCAGGTTATTCCGAGTCACTGGTCTTACGGCCGCTACGCGCCCGATCGCGGGGCAAGCCCGCTCCTCATAGAACACACGCTAACTCATTGATTTAGCTGAACCCTGTGGGAGCGGGCTTGCCCGCGAACACCGGCGAAGCCGGTGCCATACACCGCGGTGCCTGCTTCGCGGGCAAGCCCGCACACAGAGTATTGCGCCGCGCTTGCAGGCTTTGTTCTCTGCGCGACAGCGCAGTCCAGCGGGCTGAGTGGGCTCCTAGAGATTCCGCGTCCATCCGCGACTTTGTGTCTACCGCACAACTCCCTCTGCGGGAGCGTGCCTGGCGCCGCGATGGGCCGCAAAGCGGCACCAATCCCTGCCATCGCGGTTGTATCAGGTTGCTCGAGGTCACTGTCCTTACGGCCGCTACCGATCGCGGGGCAAGCCCGCTTCTACAGATTCCGCGTCTAACCGCAAATGTAACCAGGATCAATGTAATCCCACCCCTAAACCGGTGTCAAAACCCTCTCCCCCGCAAAGAACGCCTGCAAATTGAGCAACACCAACTCCACCGTATCCCGCGCAGCCTCAGGCGACTGCCCGGCAACATGGGGCGTCAGCAAGGTATTGGGCAACACCGTGAGCGCCTGCGGAACGTGCGGCTCGTCATCGAACACATCCAACGCAGCCCCAGCGATAAGCCCCTGCTGCAACGCCTGCACCAGCGCCTGGGTATCGACCACGCTGGCGCGGGCGATATTGACCAGGTAACCCTCATGCCCCAGGGCTTCAAGCACGCTGGCATCGACCAGCTTCTGGGTGCCGGCCCCGCCTGGGGTGGCGATGACGAGGATGTCCACCGCTTCGGCCAAATGCAGCGGGCTATCGTAGTAGGTGTAGGGCACGTCATCGCGCGCGGTGCGATTGTGGTAGCTGACGGGCATGTCGAAACCCTGGCTGGCGCGCCGGGCGATAGCCAGGCCGACCGCGCCGAGGCCGATGATGCCGATGCGCTTGCCCGACACCGACGGGCTGATCACCCGGTTCCACTCGCCGCGGCGGGTGCTGGCATCGGCCTGCAGCAGATTGCGCAGCAGCGCCAGCAACATGGCCATGGCATGGTCGGCGACAGCGCTGGCATTGGCGCCAGCGCCGTTGGTCACGGTAATGCCACGGGCAGCGGCGGCGGCGAGGTCGACCTGCTCGTAACCGGCGCCGATCACGCAGATGATCTGCAACTTGGGCAAGGCGTTGATCTCTTGCCCCGTCAGGCCCAGTGGACCACGGGTGAGGACGGCGTCGATGGTGTCGGCGTGACGAGCAATGGCGGCGCTGCGCAGCTGGGGCGAGGGCGCGCGGATCAGGCGGTAGCCTGCCGCTTCCAGCAACGGCAGGTAATCATCAACGGTCTCTACCAATACCAATACGGTCTTGCCCATGCGCCCTCTCCTGATCAATGCGAGGGCGCATTATGCGCAGCTTGACCTACTGTGCGAAAGCCCGACCCAGGCCGCCTGGCACGCCACTGCTGTCGGTTTCCTGCCACGGGCCTTCAGGGCTGGTGGACCAGCTCCAACCGTTGTCCCAGCGGTAATAGGTGCGCTGGCGGTAGAAAGTATTGGTCTTTTTCTCCAGCACGTAGACGCCAAGCTTGGGGTCCCAATGGCTGGCACCGCCGGGTGGCGGAGCGAAGCTCGCAGAGGTGCGTGGCATGGGCTTGGGGGCCGGCGTCGGCGCTGGGGTGCTGGGCTTGCCGCCGGGCAGCGGCTTGACCACCGGGCCGCTGGGCGGTGGCGTGCTCTCGATCGGGGGCAGCGGCGGCGGCTCGGCCGGCCGCTGCACGGTACAGGCGCCAAGCCCCAGTGCCAGGGTGATCACGGTCAGGCGGACGAAGCTGTTCATGGGGCTGCTCTCTTACAAATCAGGGCTGTCGATGATCAGGTGGTGCGCCGCCTGGGTGCTGCTGGGCAACGGTGCGCTCTGGCCGATCCATTCGCCTTGGGTCGGCTGGCCCGCACGGGAGATGCGCGCAACCAGTTGGACTTCGGCGAAGTCGGACAGTTTCATCTGCGCCAGCATGGCGTCGGCATCGCTGAGCTCGACCTCGATCGGCAACTGCGCCACGGTCACGCGCTTGGCCGCCAATGGCATCGGCGGGCCATTGCTGGCACGGGCGAAGATGAACACGGTGTCGCCGGCCTTGACCTTGTCCTTGAGTGCCGGGGCCAGTTCGACCCGCACCTTGAGCCGTACGGCCTGCTCGGGCGCCTGGGCAGACTGGCCAGCGGACGTGGCGAGTCTCTCAGCGGCGCGGTCGATACCGCCCTGCAGCGCGGCGCGCGAGACGTCACCTTCCGGCAGCTGGGCCAGCAAGCGCTGCCAGTAACCAATGGCCTCCTGGTAACGCTGGCCCTCGAAAGCGGCGATGCCGAGCAGACCAAGGCTGGTGACCTCATTGGGATCAGCCTTCAGCGCTTCATTACTCAAGGCCTGCAGTTGCGGGGTCCACTGCTTGCCATTGGCGAAATACAAGGCCTGGGCCCACTGCCCGAGCACTTCGGGCTGCCGCCCGGCCAGGGCCACGGTCCGCTCGAAGGCCTTGGCCGCATCCGCCGGACGCTCGTCGGCCATGTAGGCACGCCCAAGGAAGTACAGGCTTTCGGCCGAGTCCGGCTGGGCGGCCACGGTGCGCTCCAGGCGAGAGGTCATGTCCTGCAGGTTCTTCGGTGCCTGGGCAAACTCACGGGTCAGCTCGACCTTGTCGGCGGCGCCAAAATGCAGGTACAGGCCCAGGCCCAAGACCGGCACCAGCACCGCAGCCAGCAGTGGCAGTGGCTTGTCAAGGCGTCCCTGGCGTGGGGCGTCGGTGCCCTCGGTGTCGGCCAGCAGTTCACGGGCCGCCTCGTCGCGGCCCTTGGCCAACTGTTCGGCATCGAGCACCCCGGCCTCGCGCTGCGCGCCCAGCTCGGCGATGCGCTCCTGATACAAAGCCACGTTCAGGGCAGTACGGTCTTGCTCGTGCTGCTGGCGACGGCCGCGCAGCACGGGGATCAGCAGAAAACCAAGGGCCGCCAGCAACAGCAGGCCCGCGCTAAGCCAGAAATCAATCATGGGTCTGTTCTTTATTCAGCAGTTTGGCGAGGCGCTCGCGTTCCTCGGCGGTCAGTTCGTCCGGGCCGGCCGACGCCTTGCCGCGGCGGCGCCGGACGATCAGGACCAGCACCATGAATCCACCGGCCAGGAGAATCCCCGGACCGAACCAGAGCAGCCAGGTGCGCCCGCTGAGCGCTGGTTTGTAGCGCACGAAGTCACCGTAGCGATCGACCATGAAATCGACGATCTGCTGGTTGCTCTTGCCCTCGCCGAGCATGCGGAAGATCTCCCGGCGCAGGTCGGCGGCGATCGGCGCGTTGGAGTCGGCGATGTCCTGGTTCTGGCACTTCGGGCAGCGCAGTTCCTTGGTCAGCTGGTGATAGCGCTCGCGCTCGGCATCATCGGCGAACTGGTAGGTGTCGATGGCCGCCTGGGCAACGCTGCCCAGGCTCAGGCCGAGCACGGCGGCCGCGAGCCAGCGCCTCATGGCCGGGCCTCGTCGACCAGCCCCTGGTACAGCGGCGCCAGCTGCTCGCGCCAGACCGTGGCATCGACCACGCCGACATGCTTGTAGCGGATGATGCCCTGAGCATCGATGAGGAAGGTTTCCGGCGCGCCATACACGCCCAGGTCCAGCCCGAGGCTGCCCTGTTCGTCGCGGATGTCCAGCTGGTAAGGGTTGTGGAAATCGTTCAGCCACTTCAGCGCGGCGGCATTGTCATCCTTGTAGTTGACCCCGTGGATCACCACGCCCTGCCCGGCCAACTGGTTGAGGTAGGGGTGCTCGACCTTGCACGATGGGCACCAGGTTGCCCAGACATTGACCAGCGCCGGCTTGCCGAGCAGGTCGGCCTGGGTCAGGGTGCGATCGCCCTGCACCGCGGCCAGGGAAAACGCCGGGAACGGCTTGCCGATCATCGCCGAGGGCAACTCGCTCGGGTCCAGGTACAGGCCCCGGTAGAGAAACACCGCCACCAGCAGGAACAACGCCAGCGGCAATACCATGATCCAACGCTTCATGCAGTGGCTCCAGACAGGCCCAGGACATCACGCACCCGGGCGTTGACCTTGACGCGGTAGCGTCGGTCGAAGGCCGCCAGCAGGCCGCCCAGGCCGGTCAGCAGACCGCCCAGCCAGATCCAGCGGACATAGGGTTTGACATGCACCCGTACCGCCCAGGCGCCGTTTTCCAGCGGCTCGCCAAGGGCGACATACAGGTCGCGGGTGAAGCCGGCATCGATGCCGGCCTCGGTCATCATCGACTGCTGCACGGTATACAGGCGCTTTTCCGGGTGCAGCACGCTGATCTGGCGACCGTCCCGCAGCACCCGCACCGTACCCTTGTCGGAGGTGAAGTTGGGCCCTTCGAAGTGCCTGGCGCCGTCGAAGACGAAGTGGTAGCCCGCCAGCTCCACCGATTCGCCCGGCGCCATGCGCAGGTCGCGCTCGGCGCTGTTATTGCTCGACAGCACCACCCCCAGCGCGCAGACCGCCAGGCCCAGGTGCGCCACCTGCATGCCCCAGTAGCTGCGGTTGAGCCCGCGCAAACCCTTGAGCAAGCCCTTGTGACGGGTCTTGTCGAACAGGTCGCGCAGGCCCGCCAGTATCACCCAGGCGGCCAGGGCAAACGTCGTCAGCACTGGCCAGTCGAAGTCGTCGACGAGCAGCCCGCCCAGCGGCGCCAGGATCGCACAGCCCACCAGCACCGGGGTCAGCATGCCCGCCAGCCACTTGCCAGGCGTGTCTTTCCAGCGCACCAGTACGCCAATGCCCAGTACCAACATGAGCAGGGCCATCAGCGGCAGGAACAGCGCGTCGAAGTACGGCGGGCCGACCGACAGCTTGGCGCCGGTCAGGGCATCGAGGACCAGCGGATACAAGGTGCCAAGCAGGATCATGGAAGCCGCCACCACCAGCACCAGGTTGTTGGCCAGCAGCAAGGTCTCGCGTGACCACAGGGCAAAGCCGACCTGGCTCTTGACCACCGGCGCGCGCAGGGCAAACAGCGTCAGCGAGCCGCCGACCACGCACAGCAGGAAGATCAGGATGAACACGCCACGGGCTGGGTCGGAGGCGAAGGCATGCACCGAGGTCAGCACGCCGGAGCGGACCAGGAAGGTGCCCAGCAGGCTCAGGGAGAAAGCGGCGATCGCCAGCAATACGGTCCAGCTTTTGAACACGCCGCGTTTTTCGGTCACGGCCAGCGAATGGATCAGCGCCGTGCCCACCAGCCAGGGCATGAACGAGGCGTTTTCCACCGGGTCCCAGAACCACCAGCCTCCCCAGCCCAGCTCGTAGTAGGCCCACCAGGAACCCAGGGTGATGCCGATGCCGAGGAAGGCCCAGGCGACGATGGTCCAGGGCCGCGACCAGCGCGCCCAGGCAGCGTCCAGGCGGCCGCCAAGCAAGGCGGCGATGGCGAAGGCGAAGGCCACCGAGAAGCCCACGTAGCCCATGTAGAGCATCGGCGGATGGACGATCAGGCCGAAGTCCTGCAGCAGCGGGTTGAGGTCGCGCCCGTCGGTCGGCACCTGCGGCAACAGACGTTCGAACGGGTTGGAAGTGACGATCAGGAAGGCCAGGAAGCCGACGCTGATCATCCCCATTACCGCCAGCACTCGCGCCAGCATGACCTGCGGCAGCTGCCGCGAGAACACCGACACGGCAAAGGTCCAGCCACCGAGGATCAACGCCCACAGCAGCAACGAGCCCTCGTGGGCACCCCACACCGCGCTGAACTTGTAGTACCAGGGCAAGGCGCTGTTGGAGTTGCTGGCTACATAGGCGACCGAGAAATTATCGGTCAGGAAGGCATGGGTGAGACAGGCGAAGGCAAAGGCGAGGAAGGTAAACTGCCCCCAGGCCGCCGGACGCGCCAGGCCCATCCACAGGCTGTCGCCGCGCCAGGCGCCGAGCAGTGGCACAGTCGCCTGGACCACGGCGAAGCAGATCGCCAGGATCATCGCCAGCTGGCCCAGCTCAGGGATCACCAGGGCAGCATTCATGGCTTGACCTCCGCCCCGGTGGCCGCTTGGCCGCTTTCCTTCAGGGCCTTGGTAACTTCCGGCGGCATGTATTTCTCGTCGTGCTTGGCCAGCACCTCATCGGCCACCACCACGCCTTCGGCATTGAGCCGGCCCAGGGCGACGATGCCCTGCCCTTCGCGGAACAGGTCGGGAAGGATGCCGCGGTAGGTGATCGGCACCGCCTTGTTGAAGTCGGTGACCACGAAGCGCACGTCCAGCGAATCGCCGGAGCGCTGCAGCGAGCCCTTCTCGACCATGCCACCGGCGCGGATGCGGGTGTCCAGCGGCGCTTCGCCGTTGGCGATCTGGGTCGGGGTGTAGAACAGGTTGATGTTTTCCTGCAGGGCGCTCAAGGCCAGGGCCAGGGCGACGCCGACACCCGCCAGCAGGCCGAGGATGAGGAAAAGACGTTTCTTGCGCTGCGGATTCACTGGCTGTTCTCCCGGCGCAGACGACGCGCCTCTTCTTGCAGGTAGCGACGACGCGCCAGCAGCGGCGCGGCGACATTCAGCGCCAGCACTGCCAGGCAGATGCCGTAGGCCGACCAGACATACAGGCCATGGTGGCCCATGGCGAGGAAATCACCGAAGGAGGCAAAACTCATCGCGCCGTCTCCCGACCCAGGCTGTTCAACACTTCTTCCCTGACCCAACTCGCACGCGCCTCGCGCTTGAGCACTTCCAGGCGCATGCGCAACAGCAGCACGGCGCCGAAGAAGCAGTAGAACCCCAGCACCGTGAGCAGCAGCGGCAGCCACATCTCGGCGGGCATGGCCGGTTTCTCGGTGAGGGTGAAAGTGGCGCCCTGGTGCAGGGTGTTCCACCACTCCACGGAATACTTGATGATCGGGATGTTCACCACCCCGACGATGGCCAGCACCGCGCAGGCCTTTGCCGCGCTGTCACGGTTGCTGATCGCCTGGCCCAGGGCGATGAGGCCGAAATACAGGAACAGCAGGATGAGCATGGAGGTCAGGCGCGCATCCCAGACCCACCAACTGCCCCAGGTCGGCTTGCCCCAGATGGCCCCGGTGACCAGCGCCACGGCGGTCATCCAGGCACCGATGGGCGCCGCGCACTGCAGGGCGACATCGGCGATCTTCATCTTCCACACCAGCCCCACCACCCCGGCCACCGCCAGCATCACGTAGCAGGATTGCGCCAGCATCGCCGCCGGCACATGGATGTAGATGATCCGGAAACTGTTGCCTTGCTGGTAGTCCTGCGGGGCGAAGGCCAGCCCCCAAACCACGCCGACCACCAGCAGGAGCAGGGCCGCAACGGTCAGCCACGGCAGCAGGCGGCCGCTGATGGCATAGAACCACTTGGGAGAGCCGAGCTTGTGAAACCACGTCCAGCTTATTTTCATCAGGGTACATCCAGGGTCTTTGCTGGGCGCGCACGCCCAGACCTCGTTATTCGCCGACGCTGATCTTCAGGCCGGCCGCTATTGCAAAGGGTGCCAGAGTTACAGTCAGGGCAGTCAGGCTGCCGAGCCAGAGCAGATAACCGGTCGCCGGTAGAGCTTGCAATGCCGCCTGCAAGGCGCCACTGCCCAGGATCAATACCGGGATGTACAACGGCAGAATCAGCAGCGCCAGCAGCAGGCCGCCGCGCTTGAGCCCGACCGTCAGGGCCGCGCCCACGGCGCCCAGCAGGCTGAGGATCGGCGTGCCGAGCAGCAGCGAGGCCAGCAGCACCGGCAGGCAGGCCGGTGGCAGCCCCAGCATCAGCGCCAGCAGCGGTGACAACAATACCAGCGCGAGGCCCGAAAAGGTCCAGTGCGCCAGCACCTTGGCCAGCACCAACAGGGGCAGTGGGTGCGGTGACAGCACCCACTGCTCCAGCGAGCCGTCCTCGAAATCGCTGCGAAACAGCCCGTCCAGCGAGAGCAGCACCGCCAGCAGCGCCGCTACCCAGACCAACCCCGGCGACAAGGTTTGCAACAATTGTGTCTCAGGACCGACCGCCAGTGGAAACAACGCCACCACGATTGCGAAGAACACCAGCGGATTGGCCAGCTCCGCGGGCCGGCGACACAACAGGCGGGCTTCACGGCGCAATAACAGGACGAAGACGCTCATGCGGCCCACTGCCCCAGGTTCAATTCACGGTAGCCACCCGGCTTGCGCCCGAGGTTGTGATGGGTGGTGAACACGACCATGCCGCCCTGCTCGCAGTGCCTGGCCAGGTGCGCCTCCAGCTGGGCCACGCCTTGTTTGTCGAGGGCGGTGTAGGGCTCGTCGAGAATCCACAACGGCGGGTTGTCCAGGTACAGGCGCGCCAGCGCCACGCGGCGCTGCTGGCCGGCCGACAAGGTATGGCAGGCGACGTCTTCGAAACCGCGCAGGCCGACCGCTTCCAGTGCCTGCCAGATCACTGCCGTGCTGGCGGGCTGGTGCAAGGCGCAGAGCCAGGAGAGGTTTTCTTCGGCGCTGAGCAGGTCCTTGATGCCGGCGGCATGGCCGATCCACAACAGCACCTCGGCCAGCGCATGACGCTGCTCGGCCAGCGGCTTGCCGTTGAGCAGGATCTGCCCGGCGGTGGGCTGCATCAGGCCGGCCAGCAGGCGCAGCAGGCTGGTCTTGCCGCTGCCGTTGGGACCACTGATCTGCAGCATGTCGCCAGGACGCAACTGCAGGTCCAGGTGCTCGAAAAGCATGCGCCAGTCGCGCTCGCAGGCCAGGCCCACGGCTTGGAGATGAAGGGTCACGGTTTCGCCTTATGCTGTCGCGGTCTCAAGTCGGCTGCGGCCCTGCCGTTATAGTGGCAATGGCGGGCGGCGCTGGGCCGCGCTGGGCTGCTGCGCGCGGTACTCAACGTACCGCCGAACGATCGGCCGGCATTATACATACGATGTCCTGCTGCCAAGAGGGCTGGTTCGACAGGTTGTATACAATCATGACGGAAATCAATAGTCTCGCCGCGCAGACCGCGGTCAGCGCACAAGCCACCAAGGCGTCGATGCCCGGTGAACTGCTGCGCCTGCTGCAACCGCAGCCCGGGCTGCTGGCCCCTGGCGAGACCGCCCAGGCTCAGGTCGTGTCCCTGCGCCAGGTCGGCCAGGACTTTCAGATGCTGCTGCGCCTGACCCTGGCCAATGGCAACCAGGCGCAATTGCAGACCAGCGGTAACCAGCCGCTGGTCCAGGGCAGCCAGCTGATCGTCAGCCAGACCGCCAGCAATAACCTGAGCATCCGCCTGCCCTATGCGGCCGCCAGCAATGCTGCCATCCTGACCCGCCTCGACATCCGCCAGCTGCCGATCGGCACCTTGCTGCAAGGCAAGGTCCTGACCAGCCAGGCGCTGCCCCAATCCAGCGGCGAAACGGTGATTTTCCGCTCGCTGGTCACCCTGCTCAACAGCACGCAGGCCGGCGCCACCCTGAGCCTCGACAGCCCGCGTGCGCTGGCCGTGGGCAGCCTGCTCAGCGCCCAGGTACAAGGCGACCAGTCACTGCGCTTCGTGCCGTTGAGCGGTCGCCAGGACCAGTTGGCCATTGCCCAGCAATTGCTTTCCCAACAGGCCCGCCAAGTGTCGCTGCCAGGCCTGCTGGACGCCCTGCAGCACCTGCGCGGCGACAGCGTCACCGGCGATGTCCGCTCGGCCGCCGAACGCCTGCTGGCCGGCCTTCCAGATATTGGCCAGCTCAGCGATGCCAAGGGCCTGGCCCAGGCCTTGGGCAACAGCGGCGCCTTTCTTGAGGCCAAGCTGCTGGCCGGCGCGCCGGGCGCCGTCGCCACCGACCTCAAGGCACAGATGATCAAACTGGTGGCGCAGCTGCTGCCTGGCGTACCTGGCACTGCCCCTTTCAACCCAGCGCTTGCCAGCACCCTGGCTCAGGCCATGCCGGGCCTGGCTCGCGGCGCCCTGGGCATGCTCGGCCAGGTCAGTCCGCGACCGCAGCCGGGCGGTTTCCCATTGCCGTCGCGGTTGTTGCAGAGCCTGGAACAGGAAGGTGATCTGGAGCACTTGCTGCGCCTGGCCGCCGCCGCCATCTCGCGCCTGCAGAGCCATCAGCTGGCAAGCCTGCAACAGACCGGCACCACCGAAAGCGGCAACCTGCAGACCACCTGGCAACTGGAGATCCCGATACGCAGCGGCCAGGACTTCGTGCCGCTGCAGGTCAAGCTGCAGCGCGAGGAAACGCCCGAACAGCAGCGTGACCCACAGCGCGAACAGCGCGATCCCTTGCAGGCCCAGTGGCGCATCGAACTGGCCTTCGACCTCAGCCCCCTCGGCCCGCTGCACGTCCAGGCGCAGCTGATTCAAGGCCACCTCAGCGGCCAGCTATGGGCCGAACGGCCGGCCACCGCGCAACTGATCGGCCGCCAACTCAGCGACCTGCGCGAGCGCCTGCTGGCCCGCGGCCTGCACGTCGGCGAGCTGGAATGCTATCCCGGCACACCGCCACAAGGCCCAAGAACCCGTCTCGAACAACGCTGGGTGGATGAAAACGCATGATCGACAAGCAGCCGCGCCAGGCAATCGCCCTGAGCTATGACGGCCAGCAAGCCCCCACCCTCAGCGCCAAGGGCGATGATGAGCTGGCCGAAGCGATCCTGGCCATCGCCCGCGAGCACGAAGTACCAATCTATGAAAACGCCGAGCTGGTGCGCCTGCTCGCGCGCCTGGAGCTAGGCGACCAGATTCCCGAGGCCCTGTACCTGACCATCGCCGAGATCATCGCCTTTGCCTGGCAACTGCGCGCCAAGGTGCCGGAGGGCTTTGTCGACGAGGCGCCGGTACCGCGCGATGTGACGCCAGGGCGGCCAGGCCTTCCCCCTCCCGCCGGCACCAGCGATATCTAACACCCGCGCGACCCTCGCGTTACCGACCCTGTGGCCCCTTGATCCGCCACAGGACCGCCTCGATGAACTACTTTCCTTCCGAAAACCTGCAGTGGGTGCGCGCCGCGCTGGCCAACTTTCCCCGCCCCGACCGCAAGGCGCGGGAGGTGCTCGGACAGTGGCTGCGCACCCAGGGCGAGACGCTGGCGCCGGACGAGATCGATGTCGTAACCCTCCACTACCAGCTCGAACCGCTGGGCGAAGGCCGCGCGCATTATCGCGAGCGGGCGGTCATCGTGCAGAAACAGTCACTGGTCGAGGCCCTGCTCGGCAACTGGCAGGGCGAGCCCTGCCGAGGGCTATGGCGGATTTCACTATGGCAACTGGGCAGGCACGCGGCCCCAGGGCGAGCTTACGATCGTCGACCGGCTCGAACCCTCGGACGTCTTCCACAACGGCCCCAACTACCTGGTCTACAACGGCCTGTACCGGCGCACCCAGCCCCCTCGCTACGACGCCGACACCCACATGGCCCTGCGCGCGGAGGCGCTCCAGGCGTTCATCTGGAGCCTGCATTTCCACAACCTCTACAAAGGTGAGCTGGACAGCTACTGGCAGCACCGCGCGGCCGACTACCAGCACGCCGCCAAGATCAACTTCATCGCCGCCTGCAACAGGCAGGTGCTCGAAGGCAGCCTGCCGGACCACGCACGCCAGCTGGCCTGGCAGTTCGCGGGCCTGGTGCCGCGCGCGCGCTGGGAGGATGCCGGCCTTGGCGCAAGCCCGCACCCGCGCGTGCAGGCGCGGATGCTCAATGTGTACGGCTATGCCGCGACCGCATTGCTGTGCCTGCACGACCAGCACATCGGCCTGACGCTGCTGTACATCCCGGGCAACTCATCGCCACTGCATACCTTCCAGAGCGAGTCGGCGATGAAGCACTGGCTGGCCCGGCAATGCCAGGGCACCTCGACGCGCCAGGCCCTGCGCGACTGCTTCAGCCCGGCCGACTGGCCCGATGGCCTGGACTTCAGCGGCCTGGAGACCGCGCTCACGGGCCTGGGGCTGTACCCCAAGGCGCATCGCCCGCCGGCCAGTCAAGCCGGCTTCGCCACCAGCGGCACCTGGGACCCGCAGGAGATGGTCAACTACCGGCCTGAGCACTACAGCCCGATCATCGAAGGCGATCCCTTCGAGGCGCTGACCGGTCGCCAGCGCAAGCGCTCCTATACCGATGCCGACACGCTGATCACCAGCAATCATCAGATCGACAAGGCCCTCTGGCGCACCTACCTGAGCCTTGCCACCACCTTGCTGTTGCCCGTGGCCCTGGTGATGCCGGAGCTGGCGCCGCTACTGCTGGCCGGAGGACTCACCCAGTTCGGGCTAGGGCTGGACCAGGCGATCAACGGCAAGACCCTGCAGGACAAGGTGCAGGGCGTGGAAAACCAGGTCTACGGACTGCTCAATGCGCTGCCGCTGGTGCCCGGCACCCTGGCCTCGCGCAGCGCGCTGTTTGTCTACCGGCGGCCTGGCTTCGTGTCCTTCGCCAGGCTCACCCGCACGCTGTCCGAGACGCCTTCGGTGGAACCGCCGATCGAGCTTGAGCCGGTGAAAAACGCCTTTCGCCCGGTCGAGGAGGTGGCCAGCTTTCCCGCGCAGGCGCCCCGCTACCTGGTCACCCGCATCGATGCCGGCCTGTACCCGCGCTTCGACGCCCTGATCGCGGAGGACCCCGACGCGGGCAGGATCGCGGTGCACTACGAAATTGCCAGCGACAGTTTCATACGCGGCACCGATCTGGGCCGCGCGGACCCGCCGCGCTTCATCATTCCCGAGCAAGGTGGCCGTGGCCTGGTCCGCCTGCAAGACCCCAGCCGCCCGGTCAGCGATGCGCAGCGCATGGCGGGCCTGCGCCGGCTGGGCATCGAGGTGGATCTGCCGGTCGATTTCGCGCCGTACGAAACGCTGTCGCGCACACCGATCCCACGCCGCCTGTTCAGCGTCTGGGTGGGAGACAGGGAGATCGGTGCGCCGTTTCTTGACGCCTTGACCCACAACGCCCGCGCGTTGGAAGGCAGCGACCATGAGTACCAGCTGTTGCTGTCGCGCCAGCAACCCGCGGTGTACGCGCGCAACCATGCGCTGCTGGCGGCGCGCGCGCCAAGGCTCAGCGTGCTGCCCCTCGAAGACCAGCCGGCCTTCACAGCGTTTGCCCGGAGCCGCTATTTTGCCCAGTACCAGGCGGCCCTGGACGGTAACGGCGGGCTTGCGCGCAACTACAGTTCGGCGGCGGATATCCTGCGCGTGCGCCTGCTGCACGCCGAGGGAGGGCTGTACATCGACGCCGACGACCGCCTGGTACTGCCAGCGGCCCCCGGTGCCGCCAGTCCGCTGCTCACCCGCTTCACGCTGATGACCACCGAAGACGGACTGATCCTGGCCCCACCGGTTTCCAACGACCGCCTCGGCATGTACCTGAAGTACAACACCAGCATGATTGGCAGTCATGCCGGTAATCCGACGCTGGACGCGATTTCGGATGAAATGCTCCTGCGCCATGCCGACGATCCGGCATTTTACCAGCATCGCCCCGATGGCCGCCTCGAGCCAACGGATTTCGACGCCTACGCCCGGCGTCTCAACCGCCTGACCGGGCCCGGGGTGATGAACGATGTGATAGACCAGCGCCTGCCCTGGCTGCGGCAACTGCGTGAGCTTTGCGTGCTGATGGTCGTGCCCGTGCTGGATGTGCCAAAGGTTGTCCGGCTCAACCAGCTGATCCAGACCCTCAAGCAGCAAGCGCCCCTGGACCAGCTGATCGACATGGGCCAAGCCAACAGCTGGACGCTGACCTGACCGTCCGGGCTTGCGCGGTAACCGTGTGAAAACAGCCGTCGTCCTGCCGCCGCGCTTGCCTGCTCGACACGCTGAGCCGTGCGGCAAGCGTTATTTACCGTTCTGCCTGAATCACACGGTGGATCCTATGGCCCTTCACATCCCACGGAGACCGACATGTCCACCACCCTTATCAATGCCGCTGGCGTACAGCATGTACGCGGCCACCTTGCCAACATCCCCCGGCCCGACCGCGCCGCCGAACGCGCCATCGGCGACTGGCTGTCGACACAAGGTGTGCACCTGCCGCCCGCCCAGATCGATGTCGTCACGCTGCATATACACCCGGACTCGGCCGCCAGTTACCAGGCGCAGGTCGTGCAGCGCGTCAGCCTGACACAAGCCGTGCTGATGAACTGGCAGGGTGAATCCAATGAGGATTTCTTCGGCGGGCTGTTCCAGGCGCCATGGGCCGGCAACCTCCCCAACAACGGCCCGATCACCCTCGTCGACCAACTTGCGCCCAAACCGCTGGGTCACAACGGGGCGTGGTACGAGGTCTTCAATGGACTGTTTCGGCGCACCGAGCCGGCCCGCTATGACCACTCGACGCTGCTGGATGTCCGCGCAGAAGCCCTGCAGCGCCACATCGAAGGGCTGGATTTCCACACCCGCTACAGCGCATCACTCGACACCTTCTGGCACGGCCAACTGGCCAATCATCGCCTGTGCTGCAAGCTCAACTTCATCGCCGCCTGCAATAAACAGGTCGGCGAGAACAGCCTCAGCGACGCCGCACGCAAATTGGCCTGGCGGGCAGCCGGGCTGGTTCCCCGCGGCAGCGGCCTGCGCCTGAGCACGCTGAGCATCTACGGCTACGCCGCCACCGACCTGCTCTACATCCACGACATCAAGACCGCGCTTACCGTGCTCTATGTGCCCGGCAACAGTTCTCCCCTGCTGGAGTTCGCCAGCGAGAACCTGTTGAAGGATTGGGTCGGCGAGCAGTGCAAGGACGCCGCCAAACGCCAGGCGCTCAAGCAGCACTTCAGGCTGGCGGACGGTCCCCAGGGTGTCGATTTCAGCGGCCTGGACACGGCACTGGAGGGCCTGGGCGCCTACCCGCTCAGCCACCGGCTGCCGCCGGAACATGGCTTTTTCAACGACGACGGCACCTGGCCGCCGCGCACCTACGTCAACTACCGGCCAGGCAAATACAACCCCAGGATAACCGGCGACCTGTTCCAGGCGTTGGCAGAGCGTCAGCGGCAGCGCTCGCATGACGATGCCGACTTCCTCATCACCAGCAACCGTGAGGTGACCAAGTCCAGGTGGGCCGGCTACCTCAACGCCACGCTGAACCTGCTGGCACCGGTGTCCTTCGTGGTGCCGGGGCTGGCGCCGTTGCTGGCGCTGGGCGGGATCGTCCAGCTCGGCCTGGGCCTGGACCAGGCGATCAACGGCAAAACCTTGAAGGACAAGGACGAAGGGATCGGCAACATCGCCTATGGCCTGTTCAATGCGGCGCCACTCGCTGCGCACGCCGCGGCCGGCGGCGGCAAGCTGTTCAGCTTCAGGTCGAGTGAATTCGTCAGCTTCAGCCGTATCAATGAGCAATGGGGCTATCCGCTCAGCCCCATAGACCCGCCTCGGCTGCCAGAACCAGACGGCGCGCCCTTCTTCGAGCCGGCCGATACGCCTGGAGCCTCGCAGAGGCCTCCACAGCCCTACTTTCCCGTAAGCCGCTCACTGGACTGGGCAGCCAGGACCGAATCCATATCAGGTTGGGAGGAAGTGGGCGAATACTCGGTACGCGTCGACCTCGTCTACGATATCGAGGCCGACCTGTTCATCAAGAAAACCGAGCTGAACAATGTCAGCCCGACCTTTTACGAATCGCGCGCAGGCGAGCGCTTGCTCCGGCGTGTCAATCCAGGCGACCGCCCGGTGACCAACCAGATGCGCAGTGAAACGTTACGCGCTCTCGACGTCGACCTGCCGTTGCCCGTGGAAATTCCAGCCTCGCCGGGCGACCTGCGTCCGATCCCCAAGACCCTCTCCTCCCTGTGGGTAGGCGACAAGACCCTCAGCCCGGAGTTGCTGGACAACCTTGCCAAAAACAGCGAACGGCTGCAGCAAAGCGAGTATCGGTACCGGCTGTACCTCTCCAACGCCAACCCCCAGGCGTATGCGGAAAACCTTCGGCTCTTGCACGCCAAGGCGCCCGGCCTGATCGTCGAGACGCTGGAAGAACAGCCTTTTTTCAAGGCGTTCATGGACAGCGAGAATTTCGAGCAGTACCAGGCTGCGCTCGATGGCAATGGCGGGGTCGCCACCAACTACAGTTCCGCCTCCGATGTGTTGCGCTACCCGATGCTGTATGAGCAAGGTGGCCTTTACATGGATGTCGACGATGAACTGCTGGCGGCCGGAACGGCACGCAGTACCTGCATCGGCTCCGGCTCATGCCTGGCCGAGTCGATCGACTCGGTGGAACTCGCCACGACCGGGGATGGGCTATTGCTGCAACCGCCAATCAGCAACCATCTGCTGGACATGCAACATGAGTTCAACACCAGCATGATCGGCAGCCACCCGGGCAACCCCACGCTGCGGGCCATCTCGCGAGAGATGCACCTGCGCTACCAAGCCGATCCGGAATTCTACAGAACACGTCCCCGCCGGGAGGAGGACCCGTCGGCCTTCGACGCCTACGCCCACCGCCTGAGCCGGCTGACCGGGCCGGCCTTGCTGACCGACATGGTCGACCGGCTGCTGCCCGACCTGTACCGCATGCGCCAGGTCGAGAAGATGATAAAGCTGCCCGTGATCAATGGCCGGGGCTTCGTGGACATCGAGCAATGGCAGATGGCCGAACGCCGCCTGATGCCATTGAGCCGGTTCGCAGCCGTGGGCAGCACGCAATCATGGGCCACGCACTGATCGAAGAAGGCGGCCTGGCGGTCGCCTTTATCTTCAATCGGAGCGGTGCAACTTGCTCATCAGCTCCGCCTCGGCCCGGGTCAGGCCGCAGGTCTGACTCAACTCGTCGACACTGGCGCCCATGCCAACCAGACGCGCGGCCTGGGTGAACGACAGGCTGTGCGGATCACGCTGCTCGAGCTGCAAGAGTTTGTCCGGCAACGGCGCGACCACCGCGCGCAGCTCGTGCAGTGCCTCACCCATGCGCACGCTTCCATTCTGGTAATCGTCCAGGCGCTTGGCCAGGTCCTTGATGCGCTGGTCACGCAGGGCGTCGCCCTGGGCCTGCTGGGCCGCCAGCTCGCGCTGGCGCTTGGTGAAGTTGAGAAAGAACCCCACACTCAGTACCCAGAGCAACGCCAGGAAGATGACTGCAACCTCGAAAATCAACTCAGATGTTCTCCAGCTCGGACCACTCTTGCTCGGTCATCATCTTGTCCAGCTCGACCAGGATCAGCAGTTCGCCGTTCTTGTTGCACACGCCCTGGATGAACTTGGCCGACTCCTCGTTACCGACGTTCGGCGCGGTCTCGACCTCGGACTGACGCAGGTAGACCACTTCGGCCACGCTGTCGACCAGGATACCGACCACCTGCTTGTCCGCTTCGATGATGACGATGCGGGTGTTGTCGGTGACCTCGGTGGGCATCAGGCCGAAGCGCTGGCGGGTGTCGATCACCGTCACCACGTTGCCGCGCAGGTTGATGATGCCCAGCACATAGCTCGGCGCGCCCGGTACC
>JAEWGL010000183.1 GCA_023388335.1 Pseudomonadota bacterium
AACGGCGCCGGCAAGACCACGGTGTTCAACTGCCTGACCGGTTTCTACAAGGCCACCGGCGGGCGCATCGAGCTGAACCTGCGCGGGCAGCGCACCGATGTCATCCAGCTGCTCGGCGAGCGCTTCAAGACGACCGACTTCGTGTCGCCCAAGCGCCTGGGCAGTCGCGTGTACTACAAGATGTTCGGCGGCACCCATCTGGTCAACCGCGCAGGCTTGGCCCGTACCTTCCAGAACATCCGGCTGTTCAAGGAAATGTCGGTGGTGGAAAACCTGCTGGTGGCCCAGCACATGTGGATCAACCGCAACCTCTTGGCGGGGGTGCTCAATACCAAGGGCTACCGCAAGGCCGAGAGTGACGCGCTGGACCACGCGTTCTACTGGCTGGAAGTGGTCGACCTGGTCGATTGCGCCAACCGCCTGGCTGGCGAGCTGTCCTACGGCCAGCAGCGTCGTCTGGAGATCGCCCGCGCCATGTGCACCCGGCCGCAAGTCATCTGCCTCGACGAGCCGGCGGCGGGCCTCAACCCGCAGGAAACCGAAGCCCTCAGCCGGATGATCCGCGTGCTGCGCGACGAGCACGACATGACCGTGGTGCTGATCGAGCATGACATGGGCATGGTCATGAGCATCTCCGACCAGATCGTCGTGCTCGACCACGGCAACGTGATCGCCGAGGGCGCCCCGCAGGACATCCGCAACAACCCGACGGTGATCGCCGCCTACCTGGGTGCCGACGAAGAGGAACTGGTATGACCGCACCCATTCTCGAGCTCAAGGACCTGAGTGTGTTCTACGGGCCGATCCAGGCGCTCAAGGGCGTCTCGCTGCACATCAACGAAGGCGAGACGGTCAGCCTGATCGGCTCCAATGGCGCCGGCAAGTCGACCCTGCTGATGTCGATCTTTGGCCAGCCGCGTGCGGCCGGCGGGCAGATCATCTATCGCGGCACCGACATTACCCGCAAGTCGTCGCACTACATCGCCACCAACGGCATCGCCCAATCCCCGGAAGGGCGCCGGGTGTTTCCCGACATGACGGTGGAAGAGAACCTGATGATGGGCACCATCCCCATCGGCGACAAATTCGCCCGTGAAGATATGCAACGCATGTACGAACTGTTCCCGCGTCTCAAGGAGCGGCGCACCCAGCGCGCCATGACCATGTCGGGCGGCGAACAGCAGATGCTGGCCATCGCCCGCGCCTTGATGAGCCGGCCAAAGCTGCTGTTGCTCGACGAACCCTCGCTGGGGCTGGCGCCGATCGTGGTCAAGCAGATCTTCGCCACCCTGCGTGAACTGGCCAAGACCGGCATGACCATCTTCCTGGTGGAGCAGAACGCCAACCACGCGCTCAAGCTGTCGGACCGCGCCTATGTGATGGTCAACGGCGAGATCCGCATGACCGGGACGGGGCAGGAACTGTTGGTCAATGAAGAGGTGCGCAATGCCTATCTGGGAGGACATTGAGGTCTAGGACGGCCTATGGTGCGCGATGTGGACAACTTGCCGCACCCGGCTCGTGAAGATCCACATGAAGCCCGCGCAAGTGCCTGTTTGCACAGGCACTGTTTTGTCCACGGTTCGTGTGGAGGTGGCTGTGGAAAACATGGTGGCATGTAGCTGTATCCCTTGCTGCGCCTAAGCTGTAGAGCTTTGCTCATTATTTGACCATTTTCGCTTTTGGCCTGATATTCCCGCGCCTTAAGGTGCATCGCTGGCTCGCGCAGCGAGCGGCCAATCCTGTGGATATCTCTGTGGGAAAGCCTTGGACAGACGGCTGCACGCGGCATAAAAGAAAGCCTTGCGCCATCATGTACGCTGGTTCTGTCCGATAACGCCCACCAAGTTGCCCCCAATCCGTGGGGAAAGCCTTGTGGATAAGATGCGCATACATGGCGCCAAGCCCTCTGGCACGGGGCTTTTGTCGTGCTGTACGTTTTTTGACCAGGCGCGCAAACGGCTTGATGGAGAGACCCTTGGCGGGCATGCTGCAAAGCCTGCCGAGGGCAACCCATCTTGAAGGAGAACTGCATGGCTTCCACTGTATTCATCACGGGCGCAACTTCCGGTTTCGGCGAGGCTTGTGCCCGGCGGTTCGCCGAGGCCGGCTGGTCGCTGGTGCTCACCGGTCGCCGCCAGGAGCGCCTGGAAGCCTTGTGCACAGAGCTGTCGGCAATCACCGAGGTGCACGGCCTGGTCCTGGATGTCCGTGATCGCCAGGCCATGGAGCAGGCAATCGCTTCGCTGCCGCCGGCCTTTGCCACCTTGCGGGGCCTGATCAACAACGCCGGCCTGGCGCTCGGCGCCGATCCTGCACAAAAGTGTGACCTGGATGACTGGGAAATCATGGTCGACACCAATATCAAGGGCTTGATGTACAGCACCCGCCTGCTGCTGCCACGGCTGATCGCCCATGGCCGTGGCGCGACCATTCTCAATGTGGGTTCCGTGGCGGGCAAGTACCCGTACCCTGGCAGCCATGTGTATGGCGGCACCAAGGCCTTCGTCGGCCAGTTCTCCCTGAGCCTGCGCTGCGACCTGCAGGGCACGGGCGTGCGCGTCAGCAACATTGAGCCAGGCATGTGCGAAAGCGAGTTCTCGCTGGTGCGCTTCGGCGGTGACCAGGCGCGCTACGACGCCACCTATGCGGGTATCGAGGCGATCCAACCGCAGGACATCGCCGAAACCATCTTCTGGATCCTCAACCAGCCGGCGCACATCAACATCAACAGCCTGGAGCTGATGCCGGTGTCTCAGACGTTGGCCGGTTTCTCGATCGATCGCTCCGCCAAGGGCTGATCGTGTGGGGCCTCACGCCAGCCGCTGCAGGCCTTCCAGGCAGGTCGCCAGGTGATACGGCGTGGTCGACGGCATGTCATGCCGGCTGACCGCGCCACTGGCATCCCGGCATTCGTACCAGCCGCCACCATGCAGGAAGCGTTGCTCCATGGCCTCCAGCTGCGCCAGCAGCCTGGCCTCGCTGTCCGGCCGCAATGCCAGGGCCCGTAGGTACTCGGCCTGGGCCCAGATGCGCTGGGTGGCGTCGAGTACCTGGCCCTCCACATCGAGCATCGCCAGAACTGCTGTCTGCTTCACGCCGCATTGTTCGGCATGGACGAAGGCGCGGGCAATCGAAGCGTGCAGGGGCGTGCCGCGCAGCAACGTCGAGGTCTCGAGCAGGTAGAACCATTCGAACTGGTGGCCGGGTTCGAACCAGTTATCCACAGACCCGCGCGGCTTTTCCAGCATCAGGCCGTGCCGCGGGTCGATGAATTGAGCCTGCAGCGCGTTGCACAGCTGTTCCAGCGCGTGCTGTACGGCATGGTCCTCGCGTACCGCCAAGACCTGCAGGAAGGCCTCTGCCAAGTGCATCTGCGGATTCTGCAGCGGGCCGCTGTCCAGATCCGACCAGTCCTGGCCGAGGCTGGCCTCGTACAGGCCATCGTCACGGGCGAAACGCTCGCTTACGACGTTCAGCGCGGCATCGAGGGTCGACGCCACCAGCGGCTCGCGCACCTGGCCCCAGTAATGGGCGCAGGCGAAGACGACGAAAGCGTGGGTGTAGAGGTCCTTGCGCCGGTCCAGCGGCTGGCCCAGGGCGTCGATGCTGTAGAACCAGCCACCGTGCTCGGCATCGTGGAAATGCCGTTGCAGCGAGCGGAACAGCGCGGCGGCCCGCTGGGCGGCACCGGGCTGCTCGATGCGGCTGCTGAACAGGTACAACTGGCGGGCACAGGCCATGGCCCGGTAGCGCTGCACCGGCAGCGGCTGCTGCTGGGCATCGAGCGCTTCAAAGGGCAGCGTCATGTCTGCATTCCAGCCCGGCCCTTGCCATAGCGGCACGATGCGCTCGGCGAAATGCCGGCGCAATTGCTCGAGGCGGTTGCTCAGTTCAGGCTGGGAAGGGCAGGGGTCGGACATGGAAAAGCTCGTCGCAATCAGGCGTTGCGCGCCATGTTAGCAGGAATGCGCCGCCGTAGCCGGGCTAGCGGGGATGGCGCAAACCCTGCCAGTAGCGTGCCCCGACGAAGATGAAACGCAGCTGTTGGGTGATTTTTTCCTGCGGGGTCGGCATTTGCGGATCGCCTGGCTCGGGGCTGTCGATCAATTCTGGCAAGGTGGCGAACACCGTCTTGACCACCAGGTCGGCCATCACGGCCAGGGCGTCGGCATCCAGGTGCTGCCAGCGTGGCATGCGCGCCAGGTCGGTGGCCAGGTCCGTGCTGATGTCCTGGCGCAGCCGGGCGATGGCCTGGCGTACCGGTTGCGAGCCGCCATATTGCTCGCGGGCGAGGAACAGGAACTGTGTGTGGTGGGCGGCGACCACGTCGAGGAAGATGCGCACCGAGGCGTCGGTGATACCACCCAGCTCGAATTCGTTCTGCCGCACCAGGCGAATGGTCTGGCGGAAGGTAGCGTCGATCTCACCGACCAGCGCCAGGCCCAGCGCGTCCATGTCCGTGAAGTGTCGGTAGAACCCGGTCGGGACGATACCGGCGGCCTTGGCGACCTCGCGCAGGCTGATACTGCCGAAGCCTCGGCCACTTTCCATGAGCTGGCAGGCTGCATCCAGCAAGGCCTGGCGGGTCTGTAGCTTCTGTTCGGCACGGGGCAGCATGGGACGGGTATCGGTGTCTGTACGGGCCAGCACTCTAGATAAAAAAACCAAGCCCGGTCAATGGACCGGGCTTGGGAGGGGCGCCGCTACGACAAGGTCGTGTGGAGTTTTTCGGCATGGGAATCAACCCACACGGCTGTTTTCGATCAGGCGGTCGGAACCACCCTCGGCGACGCGGCGGCTGTGCTCGATCAGGCGGTCGGAGCCACCCTCGGCGACGCGGGCGCTGCGCTCGATCAGACGGTCGGAGCCACCTTCGGCCAAGGTCTTCAGCGGTTGCGCGATCTCGGCCGCGGAGGACCGGGCTTCGGCGGTCAGGTGCTGGTCGGCGGCCGGCAGGGCAAAGGCGTTGGCAGCCAGGATGGACAGCGAAAGGCTCAGTAGCAGTTGGCGTTTCATGATCAGTGCTCCTCGGGGACGCTGGAAAGTGGGTACGAGGGCAATGCTACGCTTGGTAACTCAAGAGAGAAGTTCATCCAGATAATGGTAACAATCGACGGCATTGATATTAGGCGCGCGGCGCTTTAGCTCAGCGTTTCCAAGCGAAGGGCTGGCACTTGGCTGGCATGTGTGACGAGTAGCACGAGGCTGGTCATGAGGCGAACGCTGCGTCTGGCATCAGCAAAAATTTCGTTAACTTACCGCCTGGATTAAACCCAGCGGCTTTTCATCAGTCCGACATATGGAGTGCCGTCGGGCACCCGCTTTATGCCATGCAGTCATCAGGAGAATCACGCAATGACGCGCCCCGCCAAAATCATCACCTGGACCCTTGCCACCCTCTTGGTGCTCGTGGCCGTGTTGGTGGTGGTCATCGCCACCTTCGACTGGAACCGTGTGAAGCCCCTGCTCAACGAAAAAGTGTCCGAGGCCTTGCACCGGCCTTTCGCAATCAACGGCAACCTCGCCGTGCAGTGGCAGCGCGAACCGGAGGAGGGTGGCTGGCGGGCCTGGGTACCCTGGCCGCGGTTCGTGGCCGAAGACCTGACCCTGGGCAACCCCGACTGGCTCAAGGAGCCGCAAATGGTTGGCCTGGAGCGGGTCGAGTTCCGTCTCTCGCCCTTGCCGTTGATCTTCCAGCAGATCGTCATCCCGCGGATCGACCTGACCAAGCCCACCGCCAGCCTCACGCGCCTGGCCGACGGCCGTGCCAACTGGACCTTCGACTTCGGTCCCAAGGACGAGAACGCCGAGCCGTCGAAGTGGGAGCTGGACATCGGCGCCATCGGTTTCGACCAGGGCAATGTCAGCTTTGACGACCAGACCCTCAAGAGCAGCGTGAAGGTGCAGATCGACCCCTTGGGCAAACCCATCCCGTTCAGCGAGATCGTCGGCAAGGCCAGTGCCGAGAAGGCCGGCGGGGCGCAGGATTACGCCTTCGGGCTGAAGTTCCAGGGCCGCTACAAGGGCCAGCCGCTGTCGGGCAACGGCAAGATCGGTGGGCTGCTGGCGCTACAGGATGCAAGCCAGCCCTTCCCGCTGCAGGCTGACGTGCGGATCGCCGACACCCACGTGGTGCTCGCCGGTACCCTGACCGATCCACGCAACCTCGGTGCCCTCGATCTGCGCCTGCGCCTGTCGGGTGCAAGCTTGGGCAATCTGTATCCTCTGACCGGTGTGACGCTGCCCGACTCACCGCCGTACGCCACCGATGGCCACCTGACCGCCAACCTGCAGGACCCCAAAGGCGCGTCATTCCGTTACGAAGGCTTCAATGGCAAGATCGGCGACAGCGACATCCATGGCGACCTGTCCTTCGTCGCCAGCCAGCCAAGGCCCAAGCTGACCGGCAAGCTGGTGTCCAACCAATTGCTGTTCAAGGACCTCGCGCCGCTGATCGGCGCCGACTCCAATGCCGAGCAGAAGGCCCGCGGCGGGGCCAGCAAGCAGCCGAGCGGCAAAGTGCTGCCGGTCGAGGAGTTCCGCACCGAGCGCTGGCGCGCCATGGACGCCGACGTCACCTTCAGCGGCAAGCGCATCGTGCACAGCGAGCAGTTGCCGTTCAACGACCTGTCCAGCCATGTATTGCTCGAAGACGGTCTGCTGCGCCTGGAACCCCTGCGCTTCGGCGTAGCCGGTGGCAACCTCGACGCGCGCATCCGCCTGGACGGGCGCGCCGTGCCGCTGCAGGGTCGGGCGCAACTGACCGCCCGCGGTTTCAAGCTCAAGCAGCTCTTCCCCACCTTTGCACCGATGCAGACCAGCTTCGGTGAGCTCAACGGCGATGCCGACCTCACGGGGCGTGGCAACTCGGTTGCGGCGTTGCTGGGGACGTCCAATGGCGACTTGCGTCTGCTGATCAATGATGGCGCGATCAGTGGCAGCCTCATGGAAATTGCCGGGCTCAACGTCGGCAACTACGTGGTGGACAAGCTGTTTGGCGATGAAGAGGTCAAGATCAATTGTGCCGCGGCGGACGTAGGGATCAAGGACGGGCTGGCCACGACGCGTCTGTTCCTCTTCGATACCGAGAACGCCATTGTCTACGTCAACGGCACCGCCAACTTTGCCAGCGAACAGCTGGATTTGAAGATCACCCCGGAGTCCAAGGGCCTGCGGCTGTTTTCGTTGCGTTCGCCACTGTACGTGCGCGGCCCGTTCGCCAAGCCCGGCGCTGGCGTGCAGGCAGTACCGCTGGCGCTGCGTGGCGCCGGCATGGTGGCCCTTGGGGTTACTGTAGGACCTGCCGCCGGACTGCTGGCGCTGATCGCCCCGAGCGGTGGCGAGCCAAACCAGTGCACCCCGTTATTGGAACGCATGAAGGCCGGCAAGGCACCGCAGACAGTGAAGAGCAAGGCTGGAGGTGCGAAAGCACAATAGGGGCCAGTAATAGGCCAGGTGGGCCAGGCGGGGCTGCGCGCCGCTTCGCGGGCGAGCCCACGGATTCAGCGTTGTCGATGATCGGGCGAACAACGCAATTGATATGGGGGCTTGCTCGCGAACACCGGCGAAGCCGGTGCCATACACGGCGGTGGCTGCTTCGCGGGCAAACCCGCTCCAGGTCCCAGTACTGTTCGTGATTAGGTGAACGACGCGATTGGTGTAGGAGATCGCCCAGCCCGCTGGGCTGCGCTGTCGCGCAGAGAACAAAGCCTGCAAGCGCGGCGCAATATTCTGTGGGGGCGCCGAACCGCCGCCCCCCACAGGGTTCAGCTAAATCAAAGAGTTAGCGTGTATTCTATGAGAGAGCGGCGGTTCAGCGTTGTCCGTGGTCAGATGAACGACGCGTTTCGTCTGGTTGCGGGCTTGCCGGTACGCGGGGCCGCCGTGAAGAGGCCGGCGCAGCGACTAATCCAACCAGCAAGGCGGGATTACCCACAGCGCCGCCGTGATCACAACCCTTGCAGCAGGTCCGCCATGTCATCGGCATGCTCTTCTTCCTGGGCGAGGATGTCCTCGAAGATGCGCCGGGTGGTAGGGTCTTTTTCGCCGATGTATTGGACGATCTCGCGATAGCTGTCGATGGCGATGCGCTCGGCCACCAAGTCTTCGAGGACCATTTCCTTGAGGGTGCTGCCGGCGACGTACTGGGCGTGGGAGTTGCGCGTCAGGTTGTCGGGGTTGAAGTCTGGCTCGCCGCCCAGTTGCACGATGCGCTCGGCAAGGCGGTCGGCATGCTCGGCTTCCTGGGTAGCATGCTCGAGGAATTCCTCGGCCGCGACGCTGGCCTTGATGCCGCTGGCCATGAAGTAGTGGCGCTTGTAGCGCAGGGTGCAGACCAGCTCGGTGGCAAGCGCTTCGTTGAGCAAGCGCAGGATTTCATGGCGGTCGGCGTTGTAGCCTTCGGTCACGGCGCCCTGCTCGACATGCTGGCGGGCGCGTTCGCGCAAGGTTTGGACATCGGTCAGTTCAACGTTGCTCATGCTCTATCTCCGGGCTAATCAGGTCAGTAATCGCGGTTGAATCGAGAGACTCAGGCGCCGGGGACGGCTTCCTTGTCCTCTTGGCGTTGTTTGCAGGTCTTGAAGCCCTTGGCATCGACGTGGCCGGTTGCGTCGAAACGCACGTAGTACGGCTGTTGCTGCCCGTCGCGGTTGAGGATGTAGTCGTTACAGGTGCCGCCATGGGGCAGGTCGATCACGTTCGATGGGCTGCCGCCAATGGCGATGACCTGCTGCATGGTCATGCCCTGCTCGACTTGCTTGACCAGCGGTTGGTCACGGTAGGTGACGTAGTCCACAGGGTTTTCCGGACGGCTACCGCAGGCAGCCAGGGTGGCGCTTGCCAGAATAATTGCCAGGGTCTGCTTGTACATGGTCCCGCTCCTTGCTCAGGGTCTGTTCAGATTGGAACCACACGGCGCGCCAGGAGTTCGATTGCCATCATCAGGGCTAGCCCGTAGGGTGGGCTGTTGGTCTAGCGCAGGGAGAGCGACGATGAATCAGGAGCTGGCCACGCGTTATCCACTGGTGCTGGTGCCCGGCATGCTGGGTTTCGTGCGCCTAGGGCTCTATCCCTACTGGTTTGGCATCGTTTCGGCCTTGCGCCGCGGTGGGGCGCGGGTGTTTCCCGTGCAGGTCTCGCCCCTGCATGGCGAAGCGGTACGCGGTGAGCAATTGCTGGCGATCATCGAGGACATCTGCCAGCGTACCGGTGCCGCCAAGGTCAACCTGCTGGGTCACAGCCAGGGCGCCTTGACCGCCCGCTATGCCGCGGCGAAGCGTCCAGACCGGGTGGCATCGGTCACTTCGATTGCCGGCCCGAATCACGGCTCCGAACTTGCCGATTACCTGGAGCGCAAGGCGCCGGGCCACAGGGCCCAGGGCCGGTTGCTCAAGGCCTTGCTGCACGGCATTGGTATCCTCATGGGCTGGCTGGAAACCGGCTGGCGCCGGGAGCGCCTGCCGATCGACGTGCATGCCTCGCACCAGGCCTTGACCAGCGCCGGGGTGGCGCTGTTCAACCAGGTTTATCCACAGGGCCTGCCGACCACTTGGGGCGGCGAAGGGCCCGCCGAGGTCAACGGCGTGCGCTATTACTCCTGGTCTGGCACCTTACAACCGGGACTCACCGACCAGGGCCGCAACCGCTTCGACGGCAGCAACCGCTTCTGTCGTCTGTTCGCCCGCAGCTTCGTCAAGGAGGTGGGTCATTGCGACGGCATGGTCGGACGGTTCAGCTCGCACCTGGGCCAGGTGATCGGCGATGACTACCCGCTGGACCACCTGGACATCGTCAACCAGTCACTTGGCGCCGTGGGCAAGGGCGCCGATCCGCTGCGCCTGTTCACCGAGCACGCTGCTCGGCTCAAGGCTGCGGGACTGTAGCGGATGGGCATCATCATCGACCTGCATGAACGCGTACCTGGAGAGCCCATGACCCAGCGCCGGGCCCCTGCTGGCTGAGGGCTGGCGCGCCCTCTATGCCTACCCGCCGAAGGCTGGCAGACTGCGCGCTTTCCCGCAGTCGCCTGCCGAGGTTGTATGACCTTCACCGCCCGCCAGATCACCCTGGCCAGCTGGACCATTGTCTTTACCGGCCTGTTGTTGGCCCTGCCGCTGAAGCTGCTGCCCAGCCTGCTGGCCGGCCTCTTGGTGTACGAGTTGGTCAACATGCTCACCCCGCGCCTGCAGCCGCTGATCGCAGGGCAACGGGCGCGCTGGCTGGCGGTGGCCCTGCTCGGCACCCTGGTGGTCAGTACCCTGACCTTGCTGTTCGCTGGCGCCTTCAGCTTCCTGCTGCATGAAGCAGAAAACCCGGGCGCCTCGCTGGACAGGTTCATGCTTTTGGTCGACCAGGCCCGCGGCCAGTTGCCGCCGTTCATCGACGCCTACCTGCCGGCCAGCGCGGCCGAGTTCAAGGTAGCCATCGGCGACTGGCTCAAGAGTCATCTTGGGGAGTTGCAACTGGTGGGCAAGGGCGCGGCGCACATGTTCGTCACCTTGCTGATCGGCATGATCCTCGGCGCGATCGTCGCCTTGCAGCGCATGCCTGACCTGACCCGCCGCAAGCCCCTGGCGGCCGCGCTGTTCGAGCGCCTGAGCCTGCTGGTGCAGGCGTTTCGCAACATCGTCTTCGCGCAGATCAAGATTTCGCTGCTCAACACCTTCTTCACCGGGATCTTCCTGGCTGTGATCTTCCCGATGTTCGACGTGCACCTGCCACTGACCAAGACGCTGATCGTTCTGACGTTCCTGCTTGGCTTGCTGCCGGTGATCGGTAACCTGATGTCCAACACCCTGATCACCATCGTCGGGTTGTCGTTGTCGATCTGGGTCGCGGTGGCCGCGCTGGGCTACCTGATCGTCATCCACAAGGTCGAGTACTTCCTCAACGCGCGCATCGTCGGCGGGCAGATCAGTGCCAAGTCCTGGGAGCTGTTGCTGGCGATGCTGCTGTTCGAGGCAGCCTTCGGCCTGCCGGGGGTGGTCGCCGGGCCGATCTACTACGCCTACCTGAAAAGCGAACTGCGGCGGGCGGAGTTGGTGTAGGCGAGCTGCAAGCTACAAGCTTCAAGCTGCAAGAAAAAGCAGGCCCCGGCACCCCACCTGCTCTTGCTCTTGCTCTTGCTCTTGCTCTTGCTCT
>JAEWGL010000197.1 GCA_023388335.1 Pseudomonadota bacterium
GTTCATGGTTGACCGGCGGGGTGTCGGCCAGCAGGCCCAGCCAGCCGAAGGGGTAGACGCGCTCGTACTGAGTCAACACCTCGGCCGGGATGCTCTGGCGCGAGACGCCATGGAAACCGTCGCAGCCGGCGATGTAGTCGCAATCGATGCGCTGCAGCTGTCCTTCATGCTCGAACGTCAGGTACGGACGCTCGCCCTTCATGTCGTGCAGATGCACGTCGCTGGCGGCGTAGAAGGTCGGCGCCCCGCTGGCCTGGCGCGCCTGCATCAGGTCGCGGGTGACCTCGGTCTGGCCATACACCATCACCGTCTTGCCGCCCGTCAGGGCCTTGAGATCCAGGCGCAGGCGCTGCCCGCCGACCAGCAGCTCGACACCTTCGTGAACCAAGCCTTCGGCGTCCATGCGTTCGGCCACACCCGCCTCGCGCAGCAGGTCGACGGTGCCCTGCTCGAGCACGCCGGCACGGATGCGTCCGAGCACGTAGTCCGGGGTCTGGCGTTCGACGAGCACCGTGGCGATACCGGCGTTATGCAACAACTGACCAAGCAGCAGCCCCGACGGGCCGGCGCCAATGATAGCAACCTGAGTGTTCATTATTCTTGTCTCGCATTGGGATGCGGGCATCTTGTGGCGATGGCCCCGCATCTGCTGTTAGGGTTTACCCCTGCATTTTTACTGGCACTGCCCTGGGTTAAAGTGTGTTTTCCTACGCACGAATTGCACTTTTACAAAAACTGTTCGATTAACGGACTGCGATACGCCCATGAAAGCCACCCTCCCCGGCATTCCGCTGTTCCAGCTCTACGGTGAGAACCAGACCTGGCCCGACACCGACCTGCTGCATTGCGAATCGATTCCAGCCCGTAGTCGCCTGCACCACTGGGAGATCAAGCCGCACCGCCACGCTGAGCTGTTCCAGCTCTTGTACGTGCAACGCGGGCAGGCGCGGATCGAGATCGAGGGCCAACGCACCCACATCGCCGAAGCGGCGATCCAGGTGGTGCCGCCCCTGACCGTGCATGGTTTCCACTTCAGTGCCGATATCCAGGGCTACGTACTGACCTTCGGCGCCGCCTTGGTGGCCGACCTGGAAGCGCGCCTGGGCGCGCCGCTGCAGGTGCTGGCCTCGGCCGCCTGCTACCCGGTGGGCGCCGAACGCCGCGTCCTGAACCCTTTGCTCGACACCTTGCATCGCGAGTACCAAGGCAGCGCGCCAGCGCGGGGGGCCATGCTGCATTCACTGGTTACCGCGCTGATGGTCTGGATCAGTCGCCAGCAGCAGCTGAGCCAACCGCCGCGCAACCGCGACGAACGCGACCGGCAGCTGTTTGGCCAGTTCCTGCGCCTGGTCGAGGCGCACTACCGGGAACACCTGTCGGTGGAAGACATTGCCGCGCGCCTGGCGGTGACCAGCTTGCAACTCAATAGCTTGTGCCGACAGCTCAGCGGCCAGACCGCATTGCAGGTGATCCACCAGCGCCTGATGCTCGAGGCGCGGCGCAACCTGGTGTACACCCGCATGAGCATAAGCCAGCTGTCCGACAGCCTGGGCTTCAGCGACCCGACCTACTTCTCGCGGTTTTTCCGCCGCCTCGCCGGCCAAACCCCCAACGCCTATCGCCAAGCCAGGCGCTAGCGCCAAGCTGCAAGCTGCAAGCTGCAAGCTGCAAGCTGCAAGCTGCAAGCTGCAAGCTACAGCAAAAGCGCTTGCGAGCCGGAGGTCCAGACGCGGTGTCACCCGCCCCCACTTTCAGCTTGCCGCTTGCAGCTCGCAGCTTGCAGCTCGCAGCTTGCCGCTTGCAGCTTGTGGCTCTCGCCGCTTGCCGCACACCGCCGCACTTGACGTAAACGTAAAGCAGCCTTTAGCGTAGTGGCAGTCCCCCTTCGAGCTTGAGCATGAGCAGCCAGACCTACAGCATCTCCGACCTGTCCCGCGAACTGGACATTACCACCCGGGCCATTCGGTTCTATGAGGAGCAAGGGTTGCTGAGCCCCGAGCGTCGGGGCCTCGAACGCATCTACTCGGCACGTGACAAAGTCAGCCTGAAGCTGATTCTGCGCGGCAAGCGCATCGGCTTCTCGCTGGCCGAATGCCGCGAACTGATCGAGCTCTACGACCCGAGCAGCGGCAACCTCAAGCAACTGCGTAGCATGCTGGCCAAGATCACCGAACGGCGCGCTCAACTGGAACAACAGCTACTCGACATCCAACAGATGCAGCTGGAACTGGACACCGCCCAGGAGCGCTGTGAGCAGGCCTTGGCCGCCACCTTGAACGCCCCAAAAAACAATCGCTGAACCGCCACAGGAAGCCCTGCCATGTCATTGCCCAAAACAGTCCGCCTGGTCGAAG
The DNA here is from genome assembly GCA_023388335.1 of Pseudomonadota bacterium. Classification (GTDB taxonomy): domain Bacteria; phylum Pseudomonadota; class Gammaproteobacteria; order Pseudomonadales; family Pseudomonadaceae; genus Aquipseudomonas. The sequence continues at coordinate 2,355 of JAEWGL010000197.1, forward strand.
TCGGCCCGCGTGACGGCCTGCAGAACGAAGCCCAACCCATCAGCGTTGCCGACAAGGTGAGGCTGGTGGACGACCTCAGCGCGGCAGGCCTGTCGTACATCGAGGTGGGCAGTTTCGTCTCGCCCAAGTGGGTGCCGCAGATGGCCGGTTCAGCCGAAGTGTTTGCCCGCATCGAGCAGCGGCCCGGCATCACCTATGCGGCCCTGGCCCCCAACCTGCGCGGTTTCGAGGATGCGCTGGCAGCGGGGGTCAAGGAGGTAGCAGTGTTCGCGGCCGCGTCCGAGGCCTTCTCGCAGCGCAACATCAACTGCTCGATCAGCGAAAGCCTCAAACGCTTCGAGCCCATCATGCAGGCCGCCCGCGAGCACGCTGTGCGGGTGCGCGGCTACGTGTCCTGCGTATTAGGCTGCCCTTACGAGGGGCGCGTGAGCGCCGAGCAGGTCGCCCCGGTTGCCCGCGCCCTGTTCGACATGGGCTGCTATGAAGTGTCCCTGGGTGACACAGTCGGTGCGGGGACCGCCGGTGATACCCGGCGCCTGTTCGAGGTGGTGTCGGCGCAGGTACCTCGCGATCGCCTGGCAGGGCATTTCCATGACACCTACGGTCAGGCCCTGGCCAATGTGTATGCCGGCTTGCTCGAGGGGATCAGCGTGTTCGACAGTTCGGTCGCAGGCCTGGGGGGATGCCCCTACGCCAAGGGCGCCACCGGTAACGTGGCCTCCGAGGACGTGCTCTACCTGCTGCAGGGCCTGGGTATCGAGACTGGCATCGATTTGGACCACCTGATCGCCGCGGGACAGCGCATCAGTGGCGTGCTGGGCCGCGCCAACGGTTCGCGCGTCGCCCGCGCTCGCACGGCGCAGTGATTGCACAATTGTCACATGCCTGTGGGGCGGCGGGTGTTACCGCCCCCACACCGGAAGCCAGGAAATCGGGTATCACGGAAACAATTCGACAGGTTTGTACACCGTCCCATTGGAAGGTTTCTTCGTAACCCCTTGATTTAAAAGGATTATTAAAAGTTGGCACGCCACCTGCTTTATCTCTGGCATAACAACAACAAAAATGTGACACCCAATAAAAACAACATGTACGGCTCTGACATAACAAGAACAACACGGCAGAGACGCAGCTAACAGATTTTTTTGAAGTGGATGTGCTTTTCCGGGGCGTGCCCCGCAACCTGACAAAGAACGATAAAACTACCTCGAGGTAGCGGCGGTCAAGGTTGGATCAGCCATGATGAAAGCAGGTCAGCGCGCAAAAAAATACGTTTGCTCTTGGCCCCGGATGGGGGCCCTTGCTGCACCGAGACTCAGTCGCCAATAACAACAACAGGCCGGTCTCCAATAATAAAAAAGAGCATACAACACCAATTTGAGGGGAGCTTAGGCTCCCCTCAGTGCTTTGTGTCCTCCTCGTTCTTATGCTCGCTGTCTTCGTTCTCCACCTTGTCGACGACCCAGGGCATGGCATTGAGCACCAACAGCGCCAGCACCGTGCTGATCAACGCCGTGGCCTCGCGCCCCATGCCGGCGGCCACGCCAATGGCGGCAGTCATCCACAGCCCGGCCGCCGTGGTCAGGCCCTTGACGTGACTTGCGCTGATACCATTGCCCTTGAGGATGGTGCCGGCCCCAAGAAAACCGATGCCGGCCACGATGCCCTGGATCACCCGGCTCAGTGCATCCTCCTCGGCCCCCGCCATCCCGGGCGCCAGCACGAACAGCGCCGCTCCCATGGCCACCAGCATGTGGGTGCGCACACCGGCGGCCTTGCCCTTGTGCTCGCGTTCGAAGCCCAGTACCGCACCCAGCAGCGCGGCCATCGATAAGCGCACGGTGATCTGCGTCAGCTGTCTGAGATCGGTGATATCGGCAAACTCTGCTTGCATCGTCAGCCAGACTTCTTGCCATGGCTCCATTGGCCATCTCCTTGAAAGATCGGATAAGGAGTGGACAACCGGAGGCGGGCCAAGTGCGGTCGGTTCCATCAGGCGAGCCGATGCAGCAACCGTCGGGACGCCGCGGTCACACCTTCACACACAGCAGCAACCACGAGGACACCCGCATGCCTGTCGAAGTCGATGAAACCACGCAACGCTGCACGCTGATTGGCGATAGCGGCACCCTGACCGGCGCCGGTCCCGACATCGAGATCTTCACCGATGAACACTTGCGCATGTCGGTCGCTGTCCTGGAGGGCCAGCGCGTCCCCATTACCGAGGCCGAGGCCGATGCACTTACCGTCGCCGGTGCGGTGGACAGCCGCAAGCACCTGAAGGCCAGCGAGCCAGGCTCGGTGATCTGAGGGCCGGGCAGCGCTCGCATCCATGCTGATACGGTTTTTGTCGCGCCAACTGAGCCTGTGCTGATAACAGAGGGAAGGTCATAGTGCCAAGTCTGCCGATCAACGACGCAGCCTTAACAAAGCGTGCGTCGGTACACTCTACCTTTACTTTGCCTGCCAGGGCCGCGATGAAACGCTATGAACGCTTTGCCGACGACATTGCCGAACTGATCCGCTGCGGGGTGCTCGGCCCTGGCCAGCGTATTCCCTCGGTGCGCTACGCCAGCCAGACCCACGGCGTCAGCCCGTCCACCGTGTTCCAGGCCTACTACTTGCTCGAACGCCGCGGCCTGATCCGCGCGCGGCCGCGCTCGGGCTACTTCGTCAATACCCACGCGCCCCGCCAGTTCGGCGAGCTGCAGGTACCGGCGCGGGCCAGCGAATCCACCGAAGTGGACGTCAGTGCTCTGGTGTTCTCGATCCTGGACTCGATCAAGGACCCGCAGACCGTGCCCTTCGGCTCGGCCTTCCCCAGCCCTGCCCTGTTTCCCCTGCAGCGCCTAGCGCGCTCACTGGCCAGCGCCAGCCGCACCATGGACCCGCGCATGGTGGTCACCGACCTGTCGCCCGGCAACCCCCAGCTACGCCGGCAGATCGCGTTGCGCTACATGGTCGGTGGATTGATGCTGCCGATGGACGAACTGCTGATCACCAACGGCGCCTTGGAGGCCCTGAACCTGTGCCTGCAGGCTGTGACCGAACCGGGCGACCTAGTAGCCATCGAGGCCCCAGCCTTCTATGCCTGTCTGCAAGTGCTCGAACGGCTCAAGCTCAAGGCCGTGGAAATCCCGGTACAGCCGCGCGAAGGCATGGACCTCGGCGTGCTCGCCCAGGCCCTTGCGAAACACCCGGTCAAGGCCGTGTGGTGCATGACCAATTTCCAGAACCCGGTGGGCGCCAGCATGCCGGAGGCCAAGAAGCAGGAACTGGTCGCGCTGCTGCGCCGCCACCAGGTGCCACTGATCGAGGACGATGTGTACGCCGAGCTGTACTACGCGCGGCAGGCGCCGAAGCCGGCCAAGGCCTTCGACACCGAGGGGCTGGTGATGCATTGTGGCTCGTTCGCCAAGAGCCTGGCCCCTGGCTATCGCATCGGTTGGGTCGCCGCCGGGCGTTTCGCGCAAAAGATCGAGCGGCTCAAGCTGATGACCTCGCTGTGCGCCTCGATGCCGGCCCAGGCAGCCATCGGCGACTACCTCCAGCATGGCGGCTACGACCGGCACCTGCGCAAGCTGCGCTACGCCTTGGAAGAACAGCAGGCGGCCATGCTCGCCGCCATCGATCGCCACCTCCCGACGCAGACCCGCGTCAGCCAGCCGGCCGGCGGTTACTTCCTGTGGCTGGAACTGCCCGAGCAGATGGACTCGCTCAAACTGTTCCAGATGGCCCTGGCCCAAGGCATCAGCATCGCACCAGGGCCGATCTTCTCGCCGACCCGGCAATTTCGCAATTGCATCCGCCTGAACTACGGCAGCCCATGGAGCGACAGTGCCGAACGGGCCATGGAAACCCTTGGCAGGATCGTTCGCTCGTTCTGATCGGCGGGGCCGACGCGCGACTCAACGGCCGCCGCCAAGGTCGATGAAGGTCCCGGTAGAGTAGGACGCCTTGTCCGACAGCAACCAGAGGATCGCCTCGGCCACTTCCTCGGCCTGACCACCGCGGCCCATGGGAATGCCCGGTACCAGCTTGCTCACCCGTTCGGGGTCGCCGCTCAGTGCGTGAAAGCCGGTATGGATGTAGCCAGGGCGCACGGCGTTGACACGCACGCCATCGCCCGCCACTTCCTTGGACAAGCCCAGGGTGAAGGTGTCCAGGGCACCCTTGGAGGCGGCATAGTCGACGTACTCGCTGGGCGAACCCAGGCGCGCGGCCACCGACGACACGTTGACGATGCTGCCGCCCTGGCCGCCATGTCGGCGGGACATGCGCAGCAAGGCATGCTTGGTGCAGAGCATCGGACCGACGACATTGGTCTTCATCATCTTGAGCAGGCGAAACTCGGACATCTCCTCAAGCCGGCTCTGCTGGCCGATGGTGCCGGCATTGTTGACCAGCGCGCTGACCGGCCCGAGTTCCTGGTCGATGCGGTGGAACAGCTGCGCCACCTCGTCCTCGACGCTGGCATCGGCGCGCACTGCAATGGCCTCGGCGCCCAGCTCGCGCACCTGCGCCAGCACCTGCTGGGCAGCGTTGTCGTCGGCGTGGTAGTTGATGCAGATTCGGTAGCCCTGCTGCGCCGCCAGCAGTGCAGTAGCCGCGCCAATACCACGACTGGCGCCCGTGATGAGGATGACATTCTCCATGAATCGAGACTGGCCGTAGGTTAGGAAAGGACTTCTGACAATAGGCGAAAACGTCGCGCTTTGGAAATGCTTGCGGTGTCGACGCCAGACGGCGGCGCCTGACACCGCTTTACTATGCTCATGGCTCGTCGACCAGCAACGGAGTACGAGAGGATGAGAAAACACCAGATCGCGGCCAGCAAGCAAGACTTTCCCGTCGCCAACGTCCGCCACTACCTGGAGCCCGGCCCCATCGTCCTGGTGTCTTCGCAGTACAGGCGTCAGCGCAACATCATGACCCTGGGCTGGCTGACCGTCATGGAGTTCAGCCCTTCGCTGGTCGGGTGCATGATCGCCGGCAGCAACCATAGCTTTGGTCTAGTGCGCGAGAGCCGCGAATGCGTGATCAACCTGCCGACCGTGGCCCTGGTCGATACCGTGGTCGGCATCGGCAATTGCTCGGGCCGCGAGGTCGACAAGTTCGCGCAGTTCGGCCTCACACCGCAGAAGGCGAGCCAAGTCCAGGCACCGTTGATCCGCGAATGCCATGTGAACCTGGAATGCCGGCTGTACGACGATGCGTTGGTCGAGCGCTACAACTTCTTTATCTTCGAGGTGATCAAGGCCCATGCCGGGCCGCCGCCGCAAGCGCCGCAGACCTTGCACTATCAGGGCAAGGGCCAGTTCATGCTGTCCGGTCCGAGCATCGACCGCAGCCAACTGTTCCAGCCCTGGATGCTCGACTAGTGCCCACCTGACGCTGCTCCTGCCTTGGCGGTAAACGGCGGCTTGGCGAACCAGACCAGCAGGATCAGCCCGGCGAAGATCCACGTCATCAAGGTGAAATAGTCCACCGTCGACATCATGTAGGCCTGGCCGTTTAGGATCTGCTCGAGCTGCGCGTAGCTTTGCGGGTTGGCGCCGCCGAGCTGTTCGAGGGTATGCCGGGTCGCCGGGTCGAACGGGCTGATGTGCTCGCTGAGGTAGGCGTGATGCTGGTCGGCACGGCGAATCCAGATCCAGGTGGTCAATGAGGCCGCGAAGCTGCCGCCCAGGGTGCGCAGGAAGGTGGCCAGTCCCGAGCCGTCGGCGATCTGCTGGGGCGGCAGGTCCGAGAGCAGGATGCTCAAGGTCGGCATGAAGAACAGCGCCACGCCGATGCCCATGAACAGCTGCACCAGGGCGATGTGCTGGAAATCCACCTCATTGGTGAAACCGGCACGCATGAAGCAACTGGTGCCAATGGCCAGGAATGCCAGGCCGGCCAGCAACCGCAGGTCAAAGCGGTGCGCATACTTGCCCACGAAGGGCGACATGATCACCGGCAGCAGGCCGATCGGCGCCACCGCCAGGCCCGCCCAGGTCGCGGTGTAGCCCATTTGCGTCTGCAGCCATTGCGGCAGGATCAGGTTGATGCCGAAGAAACCGGCATAGCCACCCACCAGCACAAGGGTGCCAACGCGGAAGTTGCGGTGCACGAACAACCTGAGGTTGACCACCGGGTGGCTGTCGGTCAGCTCCCAGATCACGAAGATGGCCAGGAACACCACCGAGATCAGGCTGCCGATGACGATGAACGAGGACTCGAACCAGTCCAGGTCATTGCCCTTGTCGAGCACCACCTGCAGGGCGCCGACGCCGATGATCAAGGTCACCAGGCCAATGTAGTCCATCGGCTGGCGGCTGGTGGTGACCGGCCGCGTGCGCATCTGTTGGCGCACCACGGCAGCGGCGAACAGGCCGATCGGCACGTTGATGAAGAAGATCCACGGCCAACTGTAGCTGTCGGTGATCCAGCCCCCGAGGATCGGCCCGGCAATCGGCGCCACCACCGTGACCATCGCCAGCAGGGCCAGGGCCATGCCCCGCTTGGCCGGTGGATACACCGCGATCAGCAGAGTCTGGGTCATCGGATACAAGGGGCCGGCAACCACGCCCTGAAGAATGCGAAAACCCACCAGCTCCGGCATCGACTGGGCGATGCCGCACAGGAACGAGGCCAGCACGAACAGCAGGGTGGCCCAGATGAACAGCTTCACCTCGCCGAACCGGCGACTGAGCCAGCCGGTCAGCGGCAAGGCGATGGCGTTACTCACGGCGAACGAAGTGATGACCCACGTGCCCTGCTCGTAGCTCACGCCGAGGTTGCCGGAAATGGTCGGCAAGGCGACATTGGCGATGGTCGTGTCGAGCACCTGCATGAAGGTGGCCAGCGACAGGCCGATGGTGGTCAGCAGCAGGCTGGGCGGGGTGAACTGCGCCTGGTTGCTCATCGCCCCGCCGTCTTCCCGGCGCCTGCGCTGTTGTCGTGGATCAGCCGGGCGATCATGGTGTCGGCGTCGACCAGCTGCCGATCAAAGACCTGGGTGGTAAAGGAGGCCTTTTGCGGTGGTTGCTGTGCCAGTATCGGGCCGCTCTGGTCATGCAGGTTGACCTCGACCACGGTCGACAGGCCGATGCGCAGCGGGTGCTCGGCCAATTGCTTGGGATCGAGGTGGATGCGCACCGGCACGCGCTGGACGATCTTGATCCAGTTGCCGGTGGCGTTCTGCGCGGGCAACAGCGCGAATGCGCTGCCGGTCCCAGCGCCGAGGCTATCGACCGTGCCACTGTACTTGACGTCGCTGCCGTACAGGTCGGCGATCACATCCACCGGCTGGCCGATGCGCATGTCGCGCAGCTGGGTTTCCTTGAAGTTGGCGTCGATCCATACCTGGTCCAGCGGGATCACCGCCATGGTCGCGATACCCGGTTGCAGGCGCTGTCCCAATTGCACGGAGCGCTTGGCCACGTAGCCGGTCACCGGCGCGACCAGGGTGGTGCGCGCATGGTCCAGGAAGGCCTGGCGCAAATCGGCGGCGGCCGCCATGACTTCAGGGTGCGAAGACACCACGGTGTCGTCGACCAGCGCCGTGCTGGTATTGAGCTGTTGCTGGGCATTGGCCAGCGCGCTCTGCGCGGAGGCCAGGTCATCCCGCGAATGCGAGAGCTCTTCGGCGGCGATCGCCCCGCTGTCGGCCAGTACCTTGCGGCGAGTGTAGTTGTCCCGGGCCTTTTTCAGCTCGGCCTGGCGCGCCTGCACCTGAGCCTTGAGGGCGTCAACGTTGCTGTACAGCCCGCGGACCTGGCGCACCGTGCGCGCCAGGCGGGCCTGGGCCGACTGCAGCGCGACCTCACTGTCGCTGGGGTCGAACTGCAACAGCACCTGGCCGGCGTGCACCAGGTCACCGTCATCGGCACCGATGCTGATCACGGTACCGGTCACCAGCGGGGTGATCTCCACCACGTTGCCGCTGACGTAGGCATCGTCGGTGCTCTCATGCCAGCGCCCGACCAGGCTGTACCAAGCCCAGGTGGCAGCACCGCCGAGGATCAGCAGCAACAGCAGGCCGAGCAGCCAGAACTTGCGCTTGCGCGAGGCTTCAGGCGCCGGCGCGGTGGATGAAGGGTCCGAAGAAGTGGCCATGAACAGTACCTTGGGGAAATTAGGATCAACGGTCGCCGAAACGGCGTATCGTCAGGGGATCGCCCGCGCCGAGCAGGACCTTGGCCAGCAGCGACTCGAGGGTGAGCAGCTCCTCAGGCTGCAGGGCGCCCACAAGCTCGTTCATCGCCACCGCGCCGATCTCGGGCAGGCGATCGGCCAGGCACTGGCCGTCCTCGGTCAACGCCAGGCGCACCTGGCGGCGATCGTCCGGGCAGCGGGAACGCTGGATCAGCCCCTTGTGCTCCAGGCGGTCGAGCATGCGGGTCATCGAACCGCTGTCCAGGCCCAGGTAACGGCACGCCTCGGCCGGCGTATCGACCTGATACTGGGTGATGATGATCAGCACCTTGAACTGCGCCGCGGTGACACCATGAGCCTCCAGGTGCCAGTCGAGAATGCGATCCTTGAGGATCGCGGCGCGGCCCAGGAGCATGCCAATGGCGCAGCTGTGGAAGTTTTCCGGGGTGAAGTGAGACATCGCTTGCGACAGGCATCGAGATAATTGTGTGAAAATATTACTGCCTAGGCAGTGAAAGTCAACTATTTGAATAGCTGGCTATGCATCTGGCCGATCGGCAAGCCTTCGAATCGACAAAACCTCTGTCCTCACATTTACGAGGCACCCCTTTTCCGACGAAAAATCTCGCAACTGATAGTCATTCGCCATTACTCAGTTCTCTGCGACCCTCGGGCAAGGGTAGAATGCGCAAAACCAGGAGCTTCAATGAATCCACACCCCCTCCCCCCCAGCAACGACGATGCGATCACTGATGCCGCGGCGCAGTGGTGCATGCGGCTGCATGCCGAAGACTGCACGCAGGACGAGCAGCGCGCTTTCGCCACGTGGCTGGAGGCGGACCCGCGGCACCGCCGAGAGTACCTGGCCATGCAGGAGATCTGGCAGACCGCCGAGCTATTGCCACGCCTCGACACCGTGGTCGAGCTGGATCCGGCACCCCGTAGGCTGCCGCGCGCCAACCGCTGGCAATCGCTGGCGACGGCAGCGGCCATCGCACTGCTGGCCTTGCCCGCGGCCGCCTGGATCGGCTGGGAGCAAGGCTGGGTGCCCAATCACTACCAGCACTTCGAGACCGGCGACCATCGGCAACAGGTGCAATTGAGCGATGGTAGCCAGGTCGAGCTGAACTTGGGCAGCGAGCTGCGTTTCACCAACTACAAGGATCAGCGCCGCGTCACCCTGGTGCGGGGCGAAGCCTTCTTCAAGGTTCAACACGACAGCAGCCATCCGTTCATCGTACATGCCGGCCAAGGGCAGACCCGGGTCACGGGCACCCAATTCAACGTGTGGAAGTATCAGGACCAGGTCAAGGTGACCTTGGTGGAAGGCTCGGTGCTGGTCAGCACCGACGGTAGCCAGGGAGGCTACCGTCTCGGCCCAGGCATGCAGGCCAGCTACCGGCTTGGCGACTATGAGCCGCACATGGCCCAGAGCGACGACTACGGCAACAGCTTGGCCTGGCGTAGCGGCAAGCTGGTGCTCGATAACCTCAGCCTCACCCAAGCCCTGCCAATGATCAACCGCTACCTGGACAAGCCCCTGCTGCTGGCCGATACCGGCACCGGTAGCATCCGCATCAGCGGCATCTACAACACCAGCGAGGTCAGTCACCTGGTCAAGACCCTGCCCAAGGTGCTGCCGATCTACCTTACCCGCAACAAGGACGGCAGCACTGTCCTCAACCGCATCTCGCCGCCACCGGCCAGGGGCTGAAGCCTTTCGCGGCGCCGCCCGCTGCGCGCAACCTAGAGCGTCATCGCAGCCAGCCAGCCAAACGCCAGCAGCGGCAGGTTGTAATGGATGAAGGTCGGTACCACGGTGTCCCAGATATGATGGTGCTGCCCGTCGACGTTCAGGCCCGAGGTCGGGCCCAGGGTCGAGTCGGACGCAGGTGAGCCGGCATCGCCCAGCGCCCCGGCGGTCCCGACGATGCACACCGTGGCCAGCGGGTCGAAGCCCAGCTGCACGCACAGCGGCACGAAGATCGCCGCCAGGATCGGCACCGTCGAGAAGGACGAACCGATGCCCATGGTTACCAGCAGTCCCACCAGCAACATCAGCAAGGCACCGACGCCCTTGCTGTGATCGATCCACTGCGCCGAGCTCTGCACCAGGTTCTTGACTTCACCGGTGGCCTTCATCACGTCGGCGAAGCCCGAGGCGGCGATCATGATGAAGCCGATCATGGCCATCATCTTCATGCCCTCGGTGAACAGGTCATCGGTGTCCTTCCAGCGCACGATGCCTGACAGCGAGAAAATCAGGAAACCGACCATGGCGCCGATGATCATCGAGTCCAGCAGCAATTGGATGATGAACGCCGCGGCAATCGCCAAGCCCGCCACCATCAGGGTCAGCGGGTTGTACTGCACCGCCACCTGCTCGACCTGCTCGATCCGCTCAAGGTCATAGACGCGCTTCTTGTGGTAGCTGACGAACACCGCCAGCAGCAGGCCGACCAGCATGCCTGCGGCTGGAATGGCCATGGCATGGGTGACGTTGACGCCGCTGATATCGACGCCGGCACGGGCGACATTGGCCAGCAGGATCTCATTGAGGAAGATGTTGCCAAAGCCCACCGGCAGGAACATGTACGGGGTAATCAGGCCGAAGGTGATCACGCAGGCGACCAGGCGCCGGTCGATCTGCAGGCGCGTCAGCACATACAGCAGTGGCGGTACCAACAGTGGAATGAAGGCGATGTGGATCGGCAGGATGTTCTGCGACGACACCGCCACCACCAGCATCAGGCCGATCAGCAGCCACTTGACCTTGCCGCCGTTGGCGTGGCCCTGGCGATCGATCAGGGTCAGGGCTCGGTCTGCCAAGGCATGGGCCAGGCCGGACTTGGCGATGGCCACGGCAAAGGCGCCGAGCAAGGCGTAGGACAGCGCCACCGTGGCACCGCCACCCAGGCCGCCATTGAAGGCCTTGAGCGTGCCTTCGATACCCAGGCCACCCACCAGCCCACCGACCAGGGCGCCGATGATCAGGGCGATGACGACATGCACGCGCGACAGACTCAATATCAGCATGATGCCGACCGCGGCAATGACTGCATTCATGGTATGCGTTACCTCTTTGAAACCGGACAAAAGCGAGCGTTTCGGCGACAGGCTGCCCGTGGGCAGTGGCCGAACGAGGGGGGCGTTTTATGAAGGGCGCACACTCTGAAGCAGACCCGCGCGCTTGTCAAAGCCGCGTGCCGCCCAGTGGCTGGAGGAACCGTGAATTGCGCGAAATTCACCTGAAGGTTTGAATAAAGTTAATGCCTTGCCCGCCGATACAATCGTCACCCGCCGACTTATCGCATCAAGGGATTCGCCATGCCGCTCAGACAACTCTCCATCCAGTGGAAGATCACCCTGCTTGCAGGCCTCTGCCTGGCCAGCATCGTCACCCTGCTCGTCGGCCTGTCGCTGTATCGCATGGACCACAGTTCCGAGCTGGTCAAGGCCAGCAGCATGCAGATGCTGACCGAAGCGGCCCAGGCGCGCATCGAATCCCAGGGCGAAGTCCAGGCCCACGCCATCGGTCGCCAGTTCATGGACGCCTACCAGTACGGCGCCGGCTTCGCCCGGCAGGTGCTGTTCCTGCGCGAGCAGGCCGAGAAGCGCTTCCTCGATGCCTTCGACCTGCGTGAAGACATGACCCGGCAAGTCCGCACGGCCTTGCAGGCCAACCCCGACCTGCTCGGCCTGTCGCTGGTGTTCGAAGCCAACGCCCTGGACAACAAGGACAGCCTGTTCGTTGACCAGGCGGCGCTTGGCAGCAACGAGAAAGGCCGCTTCGCCCTGTACTGGTCGCAGCCAAGCGCCGGCCAATTGAAATCCATGACGCTGCCCGAGCATGACTTGAGCAACGCCGCCATCGGTCCCAGCGGGGAACCGGCCAACAACTGGTTCATGTGCCCACTCACCACGCGCAAAATCTGCGTGGTCGAGCCCTACTTCTACGAGATCGATGGCCAGCAGGTGCTGATGACCAGCATCGTGTTCCCGCTGATGGCTGACGACAAGGTGATCGCCACCCTGTCCGTGGACATCAACCTCAACAGCCTGCAGGCCCTGAGCGAGGACGCCAGCCGCAACCTGTACGGCGGCCAGACCCGCGTGGGCATTCTCAGCCCCGCCGGCCTGCTGGCCGGCTACAGCGCCGACGCCAGCAAGCTGGCCCAGCGTATCGACCAGGCCGACCCCGACAAGGGCGGCGAGTTGGTGCGCCTGCTGGGCGACAGCCAGCCGATGCACGTCCTGCACCACCAGCAGCGCCTCAAGGTCCTGGCCTCGTTCGCTCCCATCCCTGGCGGCAAACCCTGGGGCGTGCTGCTCGACGTGCCGGAGAGCGCCCTCATCGGTCCCGCAGAAACCCTCAAGCAGGAACTCGACCAGCTCAATACCAGCGGCACCCTGATGCAGCTTGGCCTGGGCCTGCTCTCGGCAGTGATCGGCCTGCTGCTGATCTGGTTGATGGCGCGCGGTGTCACCCGACCCATCCTCGGTGTGGCCGCCATGCTCAAGGATATCGCCAGCGGCGAAGGCGATCTGACTCGCCGCCTGCACTACGACAAGCGCGACGAACTCGGCGAACTGGCGGGCTGGTTTAACCGCTTCCTCGACAAGCTGCAGCCGACCATCGCCGAGGTCAAGCGCTCGGTCCAGGCCGCCCGCGATACCGCCGACCAGTCCTCGGCCATTGCCAGCCAGACCAGCGCCGGCATGGAGCAGCAGTACCGCCAGGTCGACCAGGTGGCCACTGCTTCCCATGAAATGAGCGCCACCGCCCAAGATGTCGCCCGCAGCGCCGCCCAGGCGGCACAAGCCGCGCGCGAGGCCGACCAGGCCACCCGCGAAGGCCTGGCGGTGATCGACCACACGACCAGCAGCATCGATACCCTGGCCGCCGACATGAGCGGTGCCATGCTTCAGGTCGAAGGCCTGGCACAGAACAGCGAGAAGATTGGCTCGGTGCTGGAGGTCATCCGCTCGATCGCCGAGCAGACCAACCTGCTCGCCCTCAATGCCGCCATCGAGGCCGCCCGAGCCGGTGAGGCCGGGCGTGGCTTTGCCGTGGTCGCCGACGAAGTCCGCAACCTGGCCCGGCGTACCCAGGAATCGGTGGAAGAGACCCGTCAGGTCATCGAACAGCTGCAGGCCGGCACCCGCGAAGTGGTGGGCGCCATGGACAGCAGCCATCGGCAGGCGCAAGGCAGTGTCGACCAGGTCGGCCAGGCGGTGACCGCGTTGCAGAAGATCGGCCAGGCGGTGACCGTCATTTCCGACATGAACCTGCAGATCGCCAGCGCCGCCGAAGAACAGAGCGCCGTGGCCGAAGAGATCAACAGCAACGTCGCCACCATCCGCGACGTCACCGAGTCGCTGTCGGGCCAAGCCAACGAATCGGCCCGCGTCAGCCAGTCGCTCAACAGCCTGGCCAACCAGCAGCAAGGGTTGATGGATCAGTTCAGGGTCTAAGCTGCAAGCTGCAAGCAAGAGCCAACGCGAATCGGATGCACCCCGCAATCCGCTTTCGCTTTCGCTTTCGCTTTCGCTTTCGCTTTCGCTTGAAGCTTGAAGCTTGAAGCTTGAAGCTTGGGACTTAGCCCCGCCCCCGCTCGTCTACACTTGCCAGACCCCACGGTCCGGCAACCCCGACGAGGCCTTCGATGAAACGAATTCCGACACTCCTGGCCACGCTGGTGCTCGCCTTGGGCCTGGCCAGCACCGACAGCGTCGCGGCCAATGACGCGCGCACCCCGATCCACTTCGGCGCCATCGGCTGGGAAAGCGGCGCGCTGACCACCGAGATCCTGCGCTTGATCGTCGAGAAGGGCTATGGCTACCCTACCGACACCCTGCCCGGCAGCACCGTCAGCATGGAAGTGGCCCTGGCGCGCAACGACCTGCAAGTGATCGCCGAAGAATGGGCCGGCCGCAGCCCGGCCTGGGTCAGGGCCGAGCAGGCCGGCCAGGTGTTCAGCCTGGGCGACACGGTAAAGAACGCCGAGGAAGGCTGGTGGGTGCCTGCCTACGTGGTCAAGGGCGACCCCCAGCGCAACCTCAAGCCCGTGGCCCCGGACCTGCGCAGCGTCGACGACCTCAAGCGCTACCCCCAGGTGTTTCGCGATCCCGAGTCGCCAGACAAAGGCCGCTTCCTCAACAGCCCCAGCGGCTGGACATCCGAGACGGTCAATAGCCAAAAGCTCAAAGCCTATGGCCTGGACCAGCAGTATGTGAACTTTCGCAGCGGCTCGGGCGCCGCCCTGGACGCCGAGATCAACTCGGCGATCCGGCGCGGCCAACCGGTGCTCTTCTATTACTGGAGCCCGACCCCGTTGATCGGTCGCCACGAACTGATTCGCCTAGAAGAGCCGCCCTTCGATTCCGACGCCTGGGCTACCCTCACCGACCCCAGAAATACCAACCCCCGGGGCAGCCGTTCGCTGCCGGCCAAGCTGTCGATCGGCGTGTCGGCGGCCTTCCGCGAGCAGTACCCTGAGCTGGTAGCCGCCTTCGCCCAGGTCGACCTGCCCATCGACCGGCTCAACAAGGCCCTGGCGCACATGAACGAGACCCGCCAACCACCGCGAACCGCCGCGCAGGCCTTCCTGCGCGACAACCCGGCGGTGTGGAAAGCCTGGGTGCCGGCCGAGGTCGCCGCCAAGGTCGAGGCTGCCCTATGAGTGGCGGCTTTCCCGAAGCCCTGCAGTTTTCCTTTGCCGAGCGAGTCAACCGCCTGGTCGACTGGCTGGTCCTGCACTACGGCGATCACTTGCGCAGTGTCTCTGATCACCTTCTGCAACTGTTGGTCAGCCTCGAGAACCTGCTGCGCCTGATGCCCTGGTGGCTGGTGCTGGCCCTGGTCGGGCTGCTGGCCTGGCACGCTTGCCGCAGCCTGCCACGGGCGTTGGGGCTGACGGCGCTGTTGCTGCTGATCGGCATGCTCGGGCTGTGGGACAAACTGCTGCAGACCCTCGCCCTGGTGCTGGTCAGCACCGGCCTGTGCGTGCTGGTGGGTGTACCGTTGGGGGTGCTGTTGGCCGGCAAGCCCCTGGTCCGGCGCGTGGTGATGCCGGTGCTCGATGTGATGCAGACGCTGCCCGCCTTCGTCTACCTGATCCCGGTATTGATGCTGTTTGGCCTGGGCAAGGTACCGGCGGTGTTCGCGACCCTCATCTATGCGCTCCCGCCCCTGGTGCGCCTCACCGAACTGGGCATGCGCCAGATCGATCCCTCGTTGTTGCGCGCGGCAGGCAGCCTGGGCGCCAACCGCTGGCAGCGCCTGCGCAGCATCGCCCTGCCGCTGGCCCTGCCGAGCATCATGGCGGGTCTGAACCAGTCGGTGATGATGGCCCTGTCCATGGTCGTGGTGGCCTCGATGATCGGCGCCCGCGGCCTGGGCGAGGACGTGCTGGCCGGCATCCAGACCCTCAACGTCGGCCAAGGTGTCGAAGCCGGGCTGGCCATCGTTGCCCTGGCCATGGTCATCGACCGCATCAGTCAGGCGTACGGGCGACGCGAGCGGGCCTGAGGCCAACTGATTTTGTCCAGCTAGAATGAGAAACAGCTCACACTTTGGACGACCTCGACCATGCGCGCTCAGTGGATGGTGTTCGGCTTGACCTCGGCCCTGCTCGCAGGCTCCCTTCATGCAGCCGACACCGCCAAGGCCGGGGTGGCCGAGGACAAGGCCAAGGTGCTGGAGCAAAAGGTCGTCGAGCAGGCGTCGCCGCCGACGAAGAACGAAGTCCTCACCCCCAGCGAAGTCCAGGCCGTCGACCCGGTGGGCCAGGCGGCGCTGGACGACAGTATCACTTGCCTGGCGCGTACCCTCTACTGGGAAGCCAAAGGCGCCGATGTCCGCGACATGGAAGGCGTGGCCAACGTGGTGCTCAACCGCGTGGGCCACGACGGCTTTCCTGACACCCTCTGCGAGGTGGTCAAGCAAGGCATCGAGACCAGGACATGCCAGTTCTCGTGGTGGTGCGACGGGCGCGCCGACGATGTAGAAGAAGCGCAGCGCTACGCCGTCGCCAAGGAAATCGCGCGCAAGGCACTCAACCAGCAGTTGCCCGACCGCACCCGGGGCGCCTTGTACTTCCATGACCGTCGGGTTCGTCCGGCCTGGACCAAGGCTTACATCAAGACCACCGAGACCCGGCACTTTATGTTCTACCGCACGAGCCAGACCCCGGCGCGCTAGAAATCGACGGTGCCAGAGAACTTGACCAGCCGCGGCTCACCCTGGGTGAGGTAGCCACCATTGGCCGAAGCCCAGTAGTTCTTGTCGCTGACGTTCTCCACGTTCATGCGCAGGGTGATGGCTTTCTCTTGCACCTTGAAGCGATACCGCGCGCCGACGTCGAAGCGGTTCCAGGTCGGCAGGCTTAGGGTGTTCGCCGGGTCCGCGTACTGACCGCCCGTGCGCAGCATGCGCGCGTTGAGCGCGACCCCTTCAAGCCCAGGCACGTCCCAATCGACGCTGGCATTGAGCTGGAAGGTCGGCACCCCCACCGCGTGGTTGCCGTCATTGGCACCGTCCTGGGTGTTGTTCAGCTCGGTGTCCATGCGCGTGCCGCCGGCCATCAGGCGCAGACCGGGGATTGGCTCGCCGAACAGGCTCAGCTCGACGCCGCGGTTGACCTGCTCACCGTCCTGAACGAAGACCCCGCCCTGGTTGAAGCCGTCGGTGGGCCGTTCGATGCGAAACATCGCCAGGCTGGCGCCGTAGGCTTCGCGGTCGAGTTTGATACCGGCCTCGACCTGCTTGGTCTTGGCCGGCGGGAAGATCTCGCCGACGTTGACCACGTCACCCGAAGCCGTTGGCCCTTGGGCCAGGCCTTCGATGCGATTGACGTACAGCGACACCGAGGGTGTGGCCTTCCAGACGATGCCATACACCGGGGTGGTGACCGCCTCGTCGTAGAACGCTGTGCGCCCGGCATCAGGGCCCTCGCCGTCATAGGCGTAGCCCTCGACGCGCAGTTGCTGGCGGCGCACTCCCGCGGTGAGCAGCAAGGTGTCGTCGAACAGGCCGACGGTATCGGAAAGGGCGATGCTGCGGTTGCGGGTCTTGCCCGTCACGCCCGGATCACCGAGTTTGCCGCCGATGAAGGTGAGTGTGGTGGGTTTGGGCAATGGGTCGGTGCGGTAGATGTTGGTGTCGGCTGAGTTGTAGAAAACGAAGGCGTTTTCCTGCTGGGTCCAGATGCTGGCGCCGCCGATGTTGATCTGGTGACTGACCGGGCCGGTCCATAACCGGCCGTTGATCCCGCCCATGACCGTGGTGTTGTCTTCATTGTGCGGGATCAGCGAACCGCCGATGCTGGCCGCGCCGGTGGCAGCGTCGGTCAGCACCGGCGTGCCGTAGAAACCGGTTTCGCGGGTGTGCTTGGCGCCGCCGGCCAGGTATGCGCTCCAGCTCTCGGTGAAATCCCAGTCACCACGCAGCATGCCGAAGGTATCTTCGGTCTCGGTGTAGGTCCACGCCTGGCCATAGTTGTGGTCGGCGTCCGGCGCCCGTGGGATGCTGGTGACTCCGCTGCCCAGGCGCACCGAGTTGCGCAAAAAGTTGACCCGTTGCTTCTGGTAGCCAAAATCGGCGGAGACGCGCCAATCGTCACCGCGGTAGTCCAGGCCGGCAATGAACAGTTTGCTGCGATGATGCTGGTCTTGCACGCCGGTTTCGCCTTCGCGCTGCGACAGGTTCAGGCGTGCGCCAAACCGGTTGTCGGCGCCAAAGCGCTGGCCGATGTCCAGGTGCTCGCCCAGGCGTCCGTCGGTGCTGATGTCCTGGGTATAGCGGCGTGTCGGGATGTCGCCGGCACGCTTGGGCTGCAGGTTGACGTTGCCACCGAGGCCCGAGCCGGTCGGGCTGGCGCCATTGAGAAAGGCATTGGGGCCCTTGAACACCTCTACCCGTTCCACTGCATCGGTGGAGATCATCTGCCGCGGCAGCACGCCGTACAGGCCATTGAAGGACACATCATCACCGTTGAGCGGCAGGCCCCGGATGACGAAAACCTGGGACTGATTGCCGAAGCCGAAGGACTGGCGCACGGAAGGGTCATTGAGCAGGACATCGCCGATGTCCTCGGCCTGCTGGTCCTCGATCAGCTGCGAGGTGTAGCTGGTCAGGGTGAACGGCACGTCCATGATGTCCTGGTTGCCCAGGACGCCCATCTGACCGCCGCGGGCTACCTGGCCACCGGCGAAGGGTTGTGGCAGCTCGCCGCGCGGCGCGTCGAGGGCCTCGGCATTCACTGCAGTGGCACCCAGCTCGATGGTGCCGTCCGCCGCCTGGACGGTGACGCTGACGGAACAGCAGAGCGCGAGCAAGGTCGGATGTAACGGGCATGATCGTGACATGAAAGACTCTCGGCTATAGAGGTGGAAGGCCTTCATGGCAATGCGATTCGTTCCCAACGAAGTTTCAGGCTAGCAGACGTTAGTGAAAACAATTACCAATCCACTGCACTTTTTCGCCTGCCTCGGGTCTACCCCCTCTTTTGCCGCTCGCCATCGAATTCCGCTCACCTGTTGCAGCGCATCAGGCCGGGCGAAAAGCCATGCGCTTGTGTAGGATGGGCAGCGCAACTCAAGGCGCTGCCAGTCATAGGGAGATTTACATGCGCGTCCTGTCCTCCGTTGTCTGCCTTGCCACCCTGTCGCTGACCTTGGGCCTTAGCGCCAGCGCTGTAGCGGGAGAAGAGGCGCAGTTGATCGATTCGATCAACGCCTACCGCAGCCAGGCCCAGCCCTGCGGGGGCGAGGCTTCGCTGGAGCTGCCGCCGCTGAACAGCGACACCCGCCTGGCGCTGTCGCCGGAGGGCACCCGCGACCTGCAGCAAGCCATGTCGCGCGCGGCGTATCCCATGGTCAATGTCCAGGCCATCAGCCTGTCCGGCCCGCGTGATGCGCGTTCGGCCATGACCGCCATCCAGGAGAGTTTCTGCCAGGTGGTGCTCGATCCGCAGTTCGTCGACATCGGCGTCAGCCAGGAGGGTCGCGACTGGCGCGTGGTCCTGGCCCGGCCACTGCTCAGTGGACGCCTGGGCGACTGGCAGGCCGAGGGACAGAAGCTCCTGCAGGAAGTCAACGCCGCCCGGGCCAAGCCGCGCCAGTGCGGCGGCCAGCCGTTCGCCGCCGCGGGGGCCCTGAGCTGGAACACCACCTTGGCCGGGGTTGCCGCCAATCACACCCGCTCCATGGCCAACCACAATTACTTCGACCATATCGACCGCGACGGGCGCACCCCAGGGGATCGCACCGAGCTTGCCGGCTACCCGCACCAGCAGGTCGGCGAGAACATCGCTGCCGGCCGTGACACGCCGCACAAGGTGGTCGATGGCTGGCTGGCCAGTCCCGGGGGCTGCGCCACATTGATGAACCCAGAGTTTCGCGACCTGGGCGCCGCCTATGCGACAGACCCGAAAAGTGACGCCGGGATCTACTGGACCGCGTTGTTCGGCGCGCCCTAGCACCACCCTTGCGTAGCTGCGCGCACGCAGCCCAGCCCGGCCATCCCCAAACAAGGAGTCTCACCCATGGCACTCGACACCTGGCTTATCTACCTGCTGGCCAGTCTCGGCCTGTCCCTCACCCCAGGGCCCAACAGCCTGCTGGCCCTGACGCATGGGGCGCTGTATGGCGCTCGCAGGACCCTCTTTACCATTGGCGGAGGCATGGTTGGCTTCAGCGCCCTGATCGGCCTGGCCATGTTCGGCCTTGGCGCCTTGTTGCAGACTTCGGGATCGCTGCTACAGGTCCTCAAGTGGCTGGGGGGCGCATACCTGCTGTGGCTGGGCATCCAGCTCTGGCGCAACCCCGCGCTGCATCTGGACCCGGTCGCCGGCGCTCCTCGCCTGGACGCCGTCGGCCTGTTCCGGCAGGGCTTGCTGTCGGCGCTGGCCAACCCCAAGGTGCTGCTGTTCTACGGCGCCTTCCTGCCGCAGTTCATCGACCCCCAGCGCAACCTGCTGCCGCAGTTCCTGGTAATGGCGGCGACCTTCGTGATCGTGGAGTGCGCGGTGGAGTACCTGCTGGCGCGCCTGGCCTTTCGTATCCGGCCATGGCTGCTCAAGGGCGGCAAGGGTTTCAATCGCTGCTGCGGGGGCTTGTTCGCGTTGATTGGGGTGGCCTTGCCGCTGAGTCGCTGAGCCGGACAGTGAGTTCAAGCGCCGCTCGCGGGTGCCTTGGGTTTTTGCAACGCCCTTGAGATCGAGCGCCGCGCGGGCGGCGCTCGATCTCAAGGGCGCCATAAGCCTCAAACCATGCAACCAGGACCCTGGACCCAAATCTCCTTCCATGCACCTAGTAGCCAAGGCTCAATCTAATGACCAGGCACCTGTAACCCTCACGCCGTGATCTATTCTTCTCCCTTACCCGGGCGGCGGATTGTCGCTGCGACAACCGGTCCCACTAAATTATGTACTAACTTGTTAATTAGCTTGCTAAGGGTATAAACTTCTCCCATCCAACCGCGAGACTTTTGGCATGAAGCAAGCACTGCGCGCCTCTGGCGCCACCACTTTCATTCTGGTCGGCCTGGGCGTGATCATCGCCCTGCTCGGCCTCGCCCTGGCTGCAGGCGGCATCAAGCTGGCTGGCCTGGGGGGTTCCTGGTACTTCCTGATCGGCGGCGTGGCCATGGCCATCGCCGGTATGCTGATCGCCCTGCGCAAGCCGGCGGGCGCCTGGCTGTTTGCCGCTTTCCTTATCGCCACCGCGATCTGGGCAGTGGCTGACGTCGGCCTGGTGTTCTGGCCGCTGTTCTCGCGCCTGTTCATGTTCAGCGCGATCGGCATGGTCGTGGCGCTGGTCTACCCGCAGCTGGCCCGCGCCCAAGGCGCGACGGCAGGTCGTGGCGCCTATGGCGTGGCTGGCGTGATGGCCGTGGCCCTGGTGATCGCCGCGGGCAACATGTTCGTTGCCCACCCGACCGTCGCCCCGACCGGTACCGGCCCTGGCTTGACCCCGGTCGAGCCGCAGAACGCGCAGAAAGACTGGGCACATTATGGCAACACCGAAGGTGGCAGCCGCTTCGCTGCGCTGGACCAGATCAACCGCGACAACGTCGACAAGCTCAAGGTAGCCTGGACCTACCACACCGGTGACGTTGCCCAGAGCGACGGCAATGGTGCCGAGGACCAACTGACCCCGCTGCAGGTCGGCAACAAGGTGTTCATCTGCACCCCACACAACAACCTGATCGCGCTCGATGCCGATACCGGCAAGGAGCTGTGGAAGAACGAGATCAATGCCAAGGCAGTGGTCTGGCAACGGTGCCGTGGCATGGCGTATTTCGATGCCTCGGCCCCGCTGGCCCAACCGTCCCAGCCCAACAGCTCGCAGATCATCGCCGCCAACCTGCCGGCCGGCGCCAACTGCCAGCGTCGCCTGCTGACCAACACCATCGACGCCCGCCTGATCGCGGTCGACGCCGACACCGGTGAGTTCTGCCAGGGCTTTGGCAACAACGGCCAGGTCGACCTCAAGGCTGGCCTGGGCGACGTACCGGACGCCTACTACCAGTTGTCCTCGGCACCGCTGATGGCCGGCACCACCGTTGTGGTCGGCGGGCGCGTCGCCGACAACGTCCAGACCGACATGCCCGGTGGCGTGATCCGTGGCTTTGATGTCATCAGCGGCGCCATGCGCTGGGCCTTCGACCCAGGCAACCCGCAAGACCGTAACGCGCCGGCCGACGGCAGTACCTACGTGCGCAGCACCCCGAACAGCTGGGCGCCGATGTCCTACGACCCGGCGATGAACACCGTGTTCCTGCCAATGGGCAGCTCTTCGACCGACATCTATGGCGTGGAGCGCACCCAGCTAGACCACACCTACGGTGCCTCGGTGCTGGCTCTGGACGCGACCAGCGGCGAAGAGAAGTGGGTATACCAGACCGTGCACAACGACCTCTGGGACTTCGACCTGCCGATGCAGCCGAGCCTGATCGACTTCACCAAGCCTGACGGCCAGACCGTTCCGGCGGTGGTCATCGGCACCAAGGCCGGGCAGATCTACGTGCTCGACCGCGCCACCGGCAAGCCGCTGACCAAGGTCGAGGACGTCAAGGTCAAACCGGGCAATATCCCCAACGAGCCCTACTCGCCAACCCAGCCCAAGTCGGTCGGTATGCCACAGATCGGTGCCCAGCACCTGACCGAGGCCGACATGTGGGGCGCCACCCCGTACGACCAGCTGCTGTGCCGCATCGACTTCAAGCAGATGCGCTACGACGGCCTGTACACCGCCCCTGGCACCGACAAGTCGCTGAGCTTCCCGGGATCGCTGGGTGGCATGAACTGGGGCAGCATCTCCACTGACCCGGTACACGGTTTCATCTTCGTCAACGACATGCGCCTGGGCCTGTGGATTCAGATGATTCCCGCGCAAAACAAGGGCCCGGCGTCCTCTGGTGGCGAAGCGCTGAATACCGGCATGGGCGCGGTTCCGCTCAAGGGCACGCCGTATGCGGTGAACAAGAACCGCTTCCTGTCGGTCGCCGGCATTCCGTGCCAGGCGCCACCGTTCGGCACCCTGACCGCCATCGACATGAAGACCCAGAAGGTCGCCTGGCAGGTACCGGTCGGTACCGTTGAAGACACCGGTCCCCTGGGCATCCGCATGCACCTGCCGATCAAGGTCGGCCTGCCGACCCTTGGTGGCACCCTGTCGACCCAGGGCGGCCTGGTGTTCATCGCCGGCACCCAGGACTTCTACCTGCGCGCCTTCAACAGCGCTAACGGTGAAGAAGTCTGGAAAGCCCGCCTGCCAGTCGGCAGCCAGGGTGGCCCGATGACCTATGTCTCGCCCAAGACCGGCAAGCAGTACGTGGTCATCACCGCCGGTGGTGCTCGCCAGTCCACCGACCGTGGCGACTACGTCATGGCCTACGCCCTGCCATAAACCCTGACACCCGCCTCGCAGGGCGGGTGTCAGCCATTCGCGCGGCGCCCAACGGCGCCGCGCTTGCATCTTTATCTGCCGCTTGCGATTCCTGGAAGATCCCCCATGTCACCCGCCTTTCGTTTGTCCCCCAACTGCCTGACCGCCTGCCTGCTACTGGGCATGGGCTGCGGCACCGCATTGCCCGCACTGGCCGCTTCAGGCACCGACCTGCTGACCCGTAACACCCTCACCGGCGACTGGGGCGGCCTGCGACATCAGTTGGCCGAAGATGGCATCAGTTTCACCGGCGATTACAGCGGCGAAACCGCCTATAACGCCCACGGCGGCACCCACCGCTCGGCGCGCTACTCGCAGAACATCAAGCTCGGCGTGCAGTTCGACCTGAGCAGGTTGTACGGCCTGGACAATGCCGGCAAGGTTCAGCTGACGGTCAACGACCGACGCGGCAACAGTGCCTCTGAAGACTTGGTCGGCAACCGCCTGCCAATCCAGGAAAACTACGGTGGCCTCTATACCCGCCTGACCGAGCTGAGCTATGAGCGCACCCTGTTCACCCCGGCGCTGAACGTCAAGCTCGGCTACATGGCCATGGGCAATGATCTCGGTGGCCTGGACACCGGCATCCTCTGCAACTTCATGAACGCCGGCTTCTGCGGTCACCCGCTGAACATGTCCGGCGGCAGCGGTTGGACCAACTACCCCAACGCCCACCTTGGCGTGCGGGTCAAGTACGACTTCTCGCCGTCCTGGCAACTGCGCGTGGCGGCCTTCAACGTGGACCCCGAGAGCAATGGCAATTCCAGCCGCGCCTGGCACCTGGGGCCCAAGCACACCACCGGTACCGTGGTGCCGATCGAACTGGTGTACAAACACCAGGGCGCACTGCCGGGTGAGTACAAGCTGGGTTACTACTACGACAATTCCAACGTCAAGCGCATCGGCAGCGACAAGGAAGTGGCCGGTCGCAGTGGCCATTACCTGCTGATCGACCAGGCCGTATGGAACTCCGAAACCTCGCCAGGCCGCAGCCTGCACGCCTTCGGCCAGTACTCGGCGGCCAGCAGCGCCGCTTCGCCGTTCAGCAAGTGGTACGGCACCGGGGTGGTCCTGTACAAGCCGTTCGAAGGCCGTCCGCGGGATACGGTAGCCCTGGGCTATGGCCGCGCCGTACCCAATCCGCGCAGCCGTGATGTGCTGGAAGATGCCGCCCTGGCCAACGCAGAAGGCTTCCCCAACCTGGACAGCGCCGAACAACTGATCGAGCTCAGCTATGGCTACCAGGCCACCCCGTGGCTGCTGCTACGCCCCGACGTACAGTACATCATCGAGCCGGGCGCCTTCTCCGGCGACAACATCGATAATGCCCTGGTGGTCGGCCTGCAGATCAAGGCGAGCTTCTGAGCGGCTGATTCACCCACGCGCTGCGGCAATCGTGGCGCGTTGTTCCACTTCCCCGCTCCCTATTCCCCTGACGCTTGCGCTAACATCGCCAGGCTTTGTACCGTTGAGCATTAGGGAAGAACATGGCGAAATGGCTTGAGTGCGGTGGGGTGATGGCTGAGCACATCCGCCGATACGATTGGGCATCTACCCCGCTGGGCCCTCTGGAAGATTGGCCAGACTGCCTCAAGACCACACTGGCCCTGTGCCTGGCCTCACGCTTTCCCCAGGCAGTCCTCTGGGGCCCAAAGCTGATCACCCTGTACAACGATTCGTTCTCGGCAATCCTCGGTGGCAAACCTGCGGCTCTCGGGCGACCGTTCAGCGAAGTCTGGCAAGAGGCCTGGAGCGAAATCAGCCGCATGGCGAGCCAGGCCATGGCCGGCGAGGCGGTCTATATCGAGGACTTCCCGCTGACCATCACGCGCAATGGCATGTCCGAGCAAGCCTATTTCACCTTCTGTTACAGCCCCATCCGCGACCAGGAGGGCAACGTGGTAGGCATGCTCGACACCGTCACCGAGACCACCACTGCGGTGCAAGCCAACAGGCACCTGGGTTTTCTCGACGCGCTGGGGCGCGCGCTGGCCGATGTCACCGAGCCTGACCTGATCATGGCGATCACCACCCGCCTGCTCGGTGAGCACCTGCAGTTGTCCAGCTGCGCCTATGCCTTGATGGCGTCCGACGAGGACGCCTTCACCCTCTGCGGTGACTGGGTAGCCCCCGGCGCTTCGCATTTGCTGGGGGATTATCGCCTGGCCGACTTCGGTCGTCATGCCGTGAGCCGATTACGCGACGGCCAGGCCCTGGTGATCAACAACAACCTCAACGAACTGGCCGCCGAAGAAGCCGCTACCTTCCAGGCCATCGGCATCACCGCCACGATCTGCATGCCGCTGCTCAAGGCCGGTCGCCTGACCGCGCTGATGGCGATCCACGACAAGCATCCCAGGACCTGGTCCCGCTACGAACTGGCGCTGATCAGCGAAGTCACCCAACGCTCCTGGGCGCACATCGAGCGGGTGCAGTCGCACGCCGAAGTGCGCCATGCCCTGGGCACGCTTGAAGTGTTCAACGCCACCCTGGAACAGCGTGTCGAGGAACGCACGGCGCAGCTGCTGCACACCGAAGCCGCGCTACGCCAAGCGCAAAAACTCGAAGCCATGGGCCAACTGACCGGTGGCGTGGCCCATGACTTCAACAACCTGTTGACCATCATTCGCTCTGCCATCCACTTCCTGCAGTACAAAGACCTGTCGGACGAGCGCCGCGAGCGGTACCTCAGGACCATCGCCGACTCCGTGGAGCGCGGCGCCAAGCTGACCGGCCAACTGCTCGCCTTCGCCCGGCGCCAGGCACTGACCCCACAGGTGTTCGACGCCGGTCACCGCCTGGAGGCGATCGCCGACATCCTCGACACGGCCACCGGCGCGCGCGTGCAGGTGCAACTCGAACTGCCCGCCGAGCCCTGCTTCATCCGCGCCGACCTGGGGCAATTGGACACCGCAATCATCAATATGGCGATCAATGGTCGCGATGCCATGGAGGGTCAAGGCAGGCTCACGCTCAGGCTCGAGCCTGATCAGCGCATGCCTATCTCCGCCGGCCAATCCCCCCAGCAAGGGCGCTTTGCAGCCATTTCGGTTATCGACACCGGTGCCGGCATCGCACCCCAGATGCTCGA
This sequence comes from Pseudomonadota bacterium, assembly GCA_023388335.1. GTDB lineage: Bacteria > Pseudomonadota > Gammaproteobacteria > Pseudomonadales > Pseudomonadaceae > Aquipseudomonas. The sequence continues at coordinate 28,537 of JAEWGL010000197.1, forward strand.
GCGCATCTTCGATCCGTTCTTCACCACCAAGGCGGCAGGTCAAGGCACAGGGCTGGGGCTGTCGCAGGTATTCGGGTTCGCCAAGCAATCCGGCGGCGATGTGCAGGTGCGCAGCACTCAGGGACGCGGCACCACCTTCACCCTGTACCTGCCGCAGAGCGACCCAGGGGCCATACAGGACAGCAAGGCCGGAAACAGCCAGTGAGGGTGCCATGGGATGCGGATCGAAGCAGGCGCGCCTGATCTTCGCCGCCTGTCATACGAACCTAGCCCTCGCGGTCCTTGCTGTTCAGCAAACGGGCCAGGCTGGCAGCCAGCTCCGCGCGACGAAATGGCTTGCGCAACACTTCGAAGCCACGCAATTGGTGGGGCGTCAGGTTGGCATAGCCGGTGATGATCAGTACCGGCAGCGTTGGCAGGCGCTGGCGCAATTCCTGGGCGAACTGGACGCCGGTCTTCTCCGCCATGATATGGTCGGAAACCAGCACATCCGGGCGCAGACCCGCCTCGATGCACCGCAAGGCGGCCGCCGCATCAGCCGCTTCCGTGACCTCATAGCCCAGGTCGCGCAATTGCAGGGCCGTGGCGTGACGAACGATGTCCTCGTCATCGACCAGCAACACCTGAACGGTGCCAGTGACCAGCGCGACTTCCGATGCATCGCTGGGCTGGCTGGGCGTCATGGCCTCACCGACCGGCAACCAGATGGTCGCAGCGCTACCCTGCCCCGGCGTCGAGCGAATGCTGAACCCGCCGCCCGACTGCAGCGCCAGTCCTTGGACCATGGGCAGGCCAAGGCCGGTGCCCTTGCCCACTGTCTTGGTGGAGTAGAAAGGCTCGATACAGCGCTTGAGCACATCCTCGCTCATGCCGCCGCCGTTATCCTGCACCTGCAACCAGACATAGCGCCCTGGGCCCAAGTTGCCCTGACGACCGTCCGCACGGCGCTCTTCACCGGCGCGCAAGGTCAGGCGCCCGCCTTCGCCCATGGCATCGCGCCCATTGACCACCAGGTTGAGGATGGCCAGTTCCAGCTGATTGGGGTCTACGACCACCGCAGGCAAGTCGGGATCGATGTGCGTCACCACCTCGATGGTCGGCCCGATTGAACGCGCTATCAATTCCTGCATGTCGCTGATCAGCGCCGCGAGGCCCACGGCCTGGGGTTTGAGCGTCTGGCGGCGGGCGAAGCTGAGCAGGCGACCGACCAGGATCCGCGCCCGGTCCGCCGCTTGTAGCGCACCGTCGATCAAGGTGCCTGAGCGCTCATCCTGGTGGCGCCGGCGTATCAGCTCCAGGGATGCGATGATCGGCGTCAGCATGTTGTTGAAATCGTGGGCGATACCGCCGGTAAGTTGCCCCACCATCTCCATCTTGCGTGCCTCGTGCAGCTGCAGCATTGCCGCTTCACGCTGCGCCAGCATGGCCGCGACCCGTGCTTCAAGGCTCTCATTGAGCGACACCAGCTCCGCCTCGACATTGATCCGCGCGGTGACATCGATGCTCACGCAGAGCATTCCCGCCACTTGCCGCTGCGCGCAGAGCAGCGGGGTAATGGTCGACTGCACCCAGACGTCACGGCCGTCAGGGTGCAGGTACTGCTGGGTGATTTCCCAGGGCGAGCCATGGTCCATCTGTCCGATGCTGGACGGCAGTTCCGCTGGAATTTGTGGTAATCGTGTTCCTAGCAACGCCTCGCGCGACTGGCCAAGCATCTGGCAATAGTGGTCGTTGGCGCGGGTGATGGTCCAGTTGCGATCGCACACGACGATGCCGGCACTGGCTTGCTCGAAGATCGCCGACAGCTGGGTCGAGCTGGCCCGCAGTGCCCGCTCGGCACGCGCATGGGTGGTCGCCGCCCACAGCCGCTTGGCGGTCTCTTCCACCAGCAGGCGCTCGTCCTCGGTAAACACGTGGCGCGATTGGTAATGGATGGCCAATAGCCCTTCCAGCTGGCCGGAGCGCAGCATTGGCACATGCAGAGTCGAAGTCAGGTCCAGGCGCTCGGCCTGTTGGCGTTGCCAGGCACTGGCAGCGTCGCCCCCGGCCGGGTAATCGCGCTGGGCGCTGTCGCCCGCCTCCAGGGTCTTGAGCAGCGCCTCGCCGAAATCGCGGTAACGGTGCTCACCGACGACCGAGCCCATACCGTTGAGCCAATCGTGCCGCACAGTGAAGGTCGCGCCGTCACCGTTGTCCTCGGCCAGGAACACCCGCGATGCCCCCAGTTCCTCGCCCAGCATGCGCACGACAAAAGCTTCGATCTGCTCCGGTTCGTTCAGGGTGGGCAGGGTCTGGCCCAGTTCCAGCAAGAAGGCCTGACGGCGCTCGAACTGCACCCGCCTGGTGGTTTCGGTGACGATGCACAGCACCCCGCCCACTTCGCCATCAGCCTCGCGCACAGCAGAAAAGGACACGTCGAAATACGCCGTTTCACCTAGGCCACGACGCTCGATATAGAACGGACGATCCTTGGCCGAGAAGGTCTCGCCCGTCTCGCTCACCCCACGCAGCAGCGGCTCAAGGTCATCCCATAACTCCGACCAGCTTTGCGCAGCCGGGCGGCCAAGCGCGCACGGATGCTTGCCGCCGATGGTCGGTGCATACGCCTCATTGTACAGGGCCACATATTCAGCCCCCCAGAACAGGACGATCTGGGTCTTGGCCGGAAGGATGATGGCCATGATCGTCCTGAGGCTCGATGACCAGTGCTCGGGCGGTCCCAGCGGCGAGTCGGCCCAGTCCATTGCCTGCAGCAGCGTACTGACCGTGCCGCCGTTGAGAAGGAAGTTCAATGGTTTTCTCTGGACGCCATTCGGGTCGTTTTCCAGAAGTGATTTCATGGGATGATTGCACGTCAATGGCTGGGCACCTGGCTCCCGTCTCTGGATAAGAGGGCGAAGAAACGCCGACGTTCCACTGGCCTGGAATCTTCGCCGGCCACGCCACTGATCTGCCCAGCGGAACGGAAGCAGGCGCTGGTGATTCTCTGGTTAAATCGCGGAGGATCTTCGGCCATGAGCAAGACCAGAGGCGTCACCCTTAGCCCAGCAGATCATTGTTTCCTGATGGCGATCGCCCGCTGGCGCACCCTGCTGGAGGACCGTGCTCTGCGCATGGACTGCCCGGATGCCTACCACGACGCCCTGCTGCGCGAAGCCGACGAGCTTGAGCGCCGAGGCGTGATCGGCTGGGAGGAATGGCGCGACCTGCGCCTTGAAGCCGATGCGGCGTATCTGCGCGCGATCGCCGGGGCGGATTTTCATGCCGCACGCGGCTGAATGGGCCGTCTGGCGAATGGTGCCGGCCCTTAAACCGCACGCGGGGCCCGACTACGTTGGCGCATCACGCATGCGAACAACACCGCCAAGGAGCCAGGCATGACTTTCGATTGACCCGATTACCCGGCAGACTGCGATCACCTCCAATTACCGCAACACCCAGAACGCGCGCCGGTTCATGACTGAACACTGCGGCGAGCGCTTTCGCTTCGACCGGGATTTCATGGCCTGGATCCGCAGCGGCGCGGCCGCCGACATGGGGACGGTGGTGGATTACAGTTTCGGCGGTGCCTGCAGAACCTACGGCGTCCGCAGATCCCATGTAGGAGCTGGCTCGTCCTGCGATGGGCCGCGCAGCGGCCCCAGAGCCTGTATTCGCGCTGTGCCAGGAAGACGCATGCGCCGGATTGCGACCGCTGCGCGGCCGATCGCGGGGCAAGCCCGCTCCTACATTTTCGGCGGTGCCTGCAGAACCTACGGCGGCCGCAGATCCCATGTAGGAGCTGGCTCGTCCTGCGATGGGCCGCGCAGCGGCCCCAGAACCTGTATTCGCGCTGTGCCAGGAAGACGCGTGCGCCGGATTGCGACCGCTGCGCGGTCGATCGCGGGGCAAGCCCGCTCCTACATTTTCGGCGGTGCCTGCAGAACCTACGGCGGCCGCAGATCCCATGTAGGAGCTGGCTCGTCCTGCGATGGGCCGCGCAGCGGCCCCAGAACCT